>NZ_LR134117.1:2171052-2481202 GCF_900635445.1 Serratia odorifera | reverse complement strand
TGCACCCGTTCAGCGCCGGACATTTGCTGTTCTTGCGCTATAGCGCCGAAACGCCGATGACGCACAACCGTTTCAACATTGCTGAACCGCAGCTCGACGTACGCAACGTGTTGCCAACCCGGCAGTTGGACATCGTATTGGCGCCACTGGTGGCCTTCGATCACACCGGGCAGCGGCTGGGGATGGGCGGCGGGTTTTACGATCGCACACTGCAGCACTGGCAGCACGGCGGCCCTTACCCGATTGGGCTGGCGCACGATTGCCAGCAGGTCGACGCCTTGCCGGCAGAGCATTGGGATATACCGTTGCCGGAGATTATCACCCCGTCAACGGTCTGGGCGTGGCAGATCGTCGAATAACAAAAAGGCCGGACAAAGCCGGCCTTGGGGATGGTCACGTTAGCACAACCCGGGTTACAGCAGCAGACGGGCGCGGATAGTGCCCTGAATGGCCTTCATACGCTGCAGTGCCGCGTCGGCACGTTCGGTTTCCGCTTCGACATCAATCACCACATAGCCGATTTCCGGGCCGGTTTGCAGATACTGCGCCGCAATGTTGACGCCCTCTTCCGCAAAGATCTGGTTAATCTGCGTCAGCACGCCAGGACGGTTTTGGTGAATATGCAGCAGACGGCTGGCGCTCGGGCCATGCGCCGGCAGCGACACTTCCGGGAAGTTGACCGCAGACAGCGTAGAGCCATTGTCGGAGTACTTCGCCAGTTTGCCGGCCACTTCATCACCGATATTTTCCTGCGCTTCCTGCGTGGAGCCACCAATGTGTGGCGTCAGGATCACGTTATCAAACTCACACAGCGGCGAATTGAACGGATCGCTGTTGGTTGCCGGTTCTTCCGGGAACACATCGATCGCCGCGCCCGCCAGATGATTGCTGGCCAACGCATCGCACAGCGCAGGAATATCCACCACGGTACCGCGTGAGGCGTTGATCAGGATCGCGCCCGGCTTCATCAGCGCCAGCTCTTCCTGGCCCATCATGTTCCTGGTCGACAGCGTTTCCGGTACGTGCAGCGTCACCACGTCGCTCATGTTCAGCAGGTCCGACAGATGACGCACCTGTTGCGCATTGCCCAACGGCAGCTTGTTTTCGATGTCGTAGAAGAACACTTTCATCCCCAGCCCTTCAGCCAGGATGCCCAGTTGGGTACCGATATGGCCATAGCCAATGATACCGAGCTTTTTACCGCGCGCTTCAAACGACCCGACGGCCAGTTTGTTCCACACGCCACGGTGCGCTTTGGCGTTGGCGGAAGGAATGCCACGCAGCATCAGCAATAGCTCGCCCAGCACCATTTCAGCCACGGATCGGGTATTGGAGAATGGCGCGTTAAACACCGGAATACCGCGTTTGGTCGCCGCTTGCAAATCAACCTGGTTGGTACCGATGCAGAAACAGCCTACCGCAACCAGTTTCTCGGCGGCAGCAAAAACCTCTTCGGTCAGATGCGTACGCGATCGAATGCCGATGAAGTGAGCATCGCGGATCGATGCCTTAAGCGATTCGGTGTCTAATGCACCTTTATGGTATTCAATGTTGGTATAACCGGCAGCGCGCAGGTTATCTACCGTACTCTGATGAACCCCTTCCACTAACAGGAACTTAATCCTGTCTTTCTCCAATGATACTTTTGCCATTTACCCGACCCTATGTTCAGACTTCAGAAGCGGCTGCGTTATCCAGATCCAGCCTGTTTTCACGTTGGCTTGCCATGGCTGCGCCTCAGCGCCAGGTGCCTAGGCATGGCTCGCTCGCCTGCCGCCGTGTTGCCACGTAAAAATTTCGCTACAAATGGAACAGCACCGCACCAACATAACAAAAATAACGCCAGCGGCAATACAAACGATTGCCTGCCCATCAGCACAAGGCCAAGGGCTGTCGGTCGATTCTGGTGGAAAATGCTATAGGGAAAGAAATTAACGGAAGCTTAACGGAAATTATTACCAAGATGTGACATATGTCACCAAATTCGCCGTCATAAATAAAACATGTTTTCTGCCATAAATTATGCCGAACGCGGCCCGGACGGTTTGCCAATGCTCAACGCGACGGAACACGCCGCACAGCGGCGGCGATTGCCCGGGCCACAGCGGCTAACGGCTTATTTGACCACCTTGACCCCGTCGGAGGTGCCGATCAGCGCAATGTCGGCGCCACGATTGGCAAACAGCCCAACGGTGACCACGCCGGCGATGCCGTTGATCTTATTTTCCAGCGCGATGGCATCAACAATTTGCAGATTATGTACGTCGAGGATCACGTTGCCGTTATCGGTCACCACGTTCTGGCGGTATTCCGGCAGTCCGCCGAGCTTCACCAGTTCGCGCGCGACATAGGAACGCGCCATCGGGATCACTTCTACCGGCAGTGGGAATTTCCCCAGCACGTCAACCTGTTTGGAGGCGTCAGCAATGCAAATGAACTGGCGTGCAATGGCCGCGATGATTTTCTCCCGCGTCAGCGCCGCGCCGCCGCCCTTGATCATCTGCATATGGCCGTTGATCTCATCGGCACCGTCGACGTAAATATCCAGCACGTCAACTTCATTGCTGTCGAACACCGGGATCCCCAGGCTTTTCAGCTTGGCGGTCGAGGCGTCGGAACTGGATACTGCGCCCTTGATCTGATGTTTGATCGACCCCAGCGCGTCGATAAAGTGCGCCGCGGTAGAACCGGTCCCCACCCCGACGATGGTATCCGGTTTGACATATTCCAGCGCCGCCCAGCCTACCGCTTTTTTCAGTTCATCCTGCGTCATGGTATTTACATTGCCTATGTACGAAAACGTGTGCGTATTATAAGGTAATTCGCTGTTTTGCACTCCGGCAGGATCACAAATTGTGGCATAGTGCCTAAATCAAACGACTTTAAGGGATATCTCTCCGATGAAACGCCCAGACTATAGAACGCTACAGGCGCTGGACGCGGTGATCCGTGAGCGCGGCTTTGAGCGCGCGGCACAAAAACTCTGCATCACTCAATCGGCGGTATCTCAACGCATTAAACAGTTGGAAAACCTGTTCGGCCAGCCATTGCTGGTCCGTACCGTGCCGCCGCGCCCTACCGAACAGGGGCAGAAACTGCTGGCCCTGCTGCATCAGGTCGAGCTGTTGGAAGAGGAGTGGCTGGGTAACGATACCGGCGTTGATACGCCGCTGCTGCTGTCGCTGGCGGTCAACGCCGACAGTCTGGCCACCTGGTTGCTGCCGGCGCTCAAACCGGTGCTGGCGGATTCGCCAATTCGCCTGAATCTGCAGGTGGAAGATGAAACCCGCACCCAGGAACGCCTGCGCCGCGGCGAAGTGGTCGGCGCGGTCAGTATCCAACCGCAGCCGCTGCCGAGCTGTCTGGTGGATCAGCTTGGCGCGCTGGATTATCTGTTCGTCGCCTCGCCGGGCTTTGCCGAGCGTTATTTCCCCAACGGCGTAACCCGCTCCGCGCTGCTGAAAGCGCCGGCGGTGGCCTTCGATCATCTCGACGACATGCACCAGGCCTTTTTACAGCAAAACTTCGACCTGTCGCCGGGTAGCGTGCCGTGCCACATCGTCAACTCGTCCGAAGCCTTTGTGCAACTGGCGCGACAAGGCACCACCTGCTGTATGATCCCGCACCTGCAAATAGAAAAAGAGCTGGCGTCCGGTGAACTGATCGATCTGACCCCGGGGCTGTTTCAGCGCCGCATGCTGTTCTGGCACCGCTTTGCACCGGAAAGCCGCATGATGCGCAAGGTGACCGATGCGTTGCTGGCGCACGGGCATCAGGTGTTGCGTCAGGACTAAAAAGAAAAGGTTCGCCGTAGCGAACCTTTCATTATTTGCTGCTGCGGCGCGTTACTGCGCTGCGTTACGCTGCAGTTCAAACACCACATCCACCTGATCGTCAAAGTGAATGCTTTGCTGTTCGTAGGTTTGCGCGGCGCTGTTTTCCGGCGCATCGCTGGCGGCTTTATACATGCGCGCCACTGGCATTGGCTGGTAGTTGGCGACGTGATAGCGAATGCTGTAAACCGGACCCAGTTTGGCTTTAAAGCCCTGAGCCAGTGAAGCAGCCTGCTGGGTGGCGTTTTCAATCGCCTTCGCGCGCGCCTGCTGGCGGTAAACGTCCGGGTTGGCAACCCCCCAGCTCAACGGCACGGATCTCGTTCAGGCCAGATTTCAGCGCCCCATCCAGCAGTTCGTTCAACTTGTCCAGTTTACGCAGCGTCACCTGTACCTGACGCACCGCGCGGTAGCCTTTCAGCACCGACTCGCCGGTTTTCAGGTAGTCGTATTCCGGCTGCGTGCGCAGATTGGCGGCGCTGATGTCTTTCTTCTCAATGCCGTTTTTTTGCAGGAAGTCGAAATATTGCGCTACGCGCTCATCAACCTGTTTCTTGGCCTGTGCCGCATCCTTGGAGGACACGCTGACTTCAATTGCCAGCGTTGCGATATCCGGGGTAGCGTCGACGCTGGCGGTGCCAGAGGTGACCACATGTGGCCCTTCTGGTACTTCCGCCGCATGCAGCGCCACAGGCAGCGTCCCTAATCCAACCATTGCGGCCATAGCCAATGCTTTAAGCTTCACAGTGTCTCCTTAATGACAGGCTGTTCTGATTCCCCGCCGATCATCCTCAACCGACAGCCAACCGAAAGCAAATTTGCAGAAATTTACTCAAGCGACTGAAGATAGGGACAACAACGGGTTCCTTGCCATCAAACGTAGCATATCGCGCGGTGTTTTAAATTCGGATTAGTGACAAATTCTTGTTAATGAGCGCCCTGCCACGCCAACTGAGCGGCAATCAGCCACATTACCACGCCAACCAGAAGATTGATGATCCGTTGCGCCAGCGGGGTATTCAGCCACGGCGCCAGCCAGGCGGCCAGCAATGCCAGCGCAAAGAACCAGACGATCGACGCGCTGACGGCGCCAATGGCAAACCAGGAACGCACCTCCGGCGCCAACTGCCCACCCAGGCTGCCAAGCACCACAAAGGTGTCCAGATAGACATGGGGATTCAGCCAGGTGACCGCCAGCATGGTAACCACCAGACGCCAGCGGCTCTGCTTCATCTCCTGTGCGCTGGTCAAGGCAAACTGTTGGCTGAAGGCGGAGCGAAACGCCCCCCAGCCGTACCACAGCAGGAACGCCACCCCGCCCCAGGTCACCAACGTCAACAGCAGCGGCGACCGCCCCAGCAGCGCGCTGCCGCCGAAAATACCGGCGCAGATCAGCACGATGTCACTCAGCGCGCACAGCGAGGCGACCATCAGATGATATTGTCGACGGATCCCCTGATTCATCACAAAAACGTTTTGTGGGCCGAGCGGCAGGATCATCGCGGCGCTCAGGGCAAAGCCCTGTAAAAAGACGGTTAACATGCTGTTCCTCTGAAAGGTCAAAAAGCGCCTGACGAGGGCGCATACGGGTCAATACGCGCATCATACGAGGGGATGATCATTAGGGGAAATGGATAGTTCTAATCCTGCATTAGCCAAACTGATTAGAGCGTCGGACGATAAAAAAAGGGAGCCGAAGCTCCCTTATGTCGTTCTATCTGCAGGTTATTCCGCCGGTTTGGCCGGCGCCTTTTCGATATGGCGCACGTGGACATCCATCTGCGGATACGGGATACCGATGCTGTTGGCATCCAGCTGACGCTTGAAGTTTTCCATCAGATCGAAGTACACGTCCCAGTATTGGGCGTTGGTGGTCCATGAGCGAGTGACGAAGTTCAGCGAAGAGGCCGCCATCTCGTTCAGGCGCACGGTAACGCCTTTCTCGTGCATGATGCGCTTGTCGGCAGCAATCACGTCGTTCAGCACTTTCTTCACCAGATCGATATCGGCGTCGTAAGCCACGCCAACCACGATGTCTACCCGGCGATTGGGTTCGCGCGAATAGTTGATGATATTGCCGGCGATGATTTTACCGTTCGGCACCACGATGGTTTTGTTATCTGGGGTGCGCATGGTAGTGGAAAAAATCTGCACCTGATCGACGGTGCCGGCAATACCGCCCAGATCGACGTACTCACCGGCACGGATCGGACGGAAGGCCACCAGCAGCACGCCGGCGGCAAAGTTGGACAGCGAACCCTGCAACGCCAGGCCAACCGCCAGACCGGCGGCACCGAGCACCGCGATAACCGAGGTCGTCTGCACGCCTACCCGGCCCAATACGGCAATAAAGGTGAACGCCAGGATGCTGTAACGCGCCATCGCGGACAGGAAATCGGCAACCGTGGCATCAATACCACGCAGTTTCATCACCCGGTTCAGCGCATTACCGACCATGCGGGCAATAATCGACCCCACGATCAAGATGGCGATTGCCGCGACCACGTTTACCGCATACTGAATCAATAAATCCTGGTTTTTCACCAGCCAGTTACTGGCACTGTTAATGCCGTTTACTACGTTGAGATCTTCCATTCTAACGTCCTACTTTAAAGCTCCCCGAGGGAGAAATAGCAACAGCATCGGTCTATCCGATGCGCAAACCACCCGCATAAGGGTAACCAACAATGTTGTGCGATGCCAATTTTGGCAAAAAAACATCGCGGGCAACATCAAAACCGCGCCAAAAAACAAAGGCTCCCCGAAGGGAGCCTTTGTGCGTCGAGCGAACGGTGCGACATAGCACACCGGGCAAACGGATTACAGAACGTCGATGGCGTTCAGATCTTTGAATGCCTGCTCCAGACGAGTCACCATGCTGGTTTGCGCAGCGCGCAGCCAGACACGTGGATCGTAGTATTTCTTGTTCGGCTGATCGGCGCCTTTCGGGTTACCCAATTGGCTTTGCAGATAACCTTCGTTTTGTTTGTAATATTGCAGGATGCCGTCCCAGGTCGCCCATTGGGTATCGGTATCGATGTTCATTTTGATCACGCCGTAGCTGACGGACTCTTTGATCTCTGCATCGCTTGAACCGGAACCGCCGTGGAACACGAAGTTCAGGCTGTTGTGCGGCAGGTTGTATTTCTTGGACACGTAGTCCTGAGAATCACGCAGAATGGTTGGCGTCAGCTTGACGTTGCCTGGCTTGTACACGCCATGTACGTTGCCGAAGGAGGCAGCGATGGTGAAGCGCGGGCTGATGGCGTTGAGTTTTTCGTACGCGTAAGCCACGTCTTCCGGTTGGGTATACAGCGCAGAAGCGTCCATGTGGCTGTTGTCCACGCCGTCTTCTTCGCCGCCGGTACAACCCAGTTCGATTTCCAGCGTCATGCCCAGCTTCGCCATGCGTGCCAGGTACTTGCTGCAGATTTCGATGTTTTCTTCCAGCGACTCTTCAGACAGGTCGATCATGTGGGAAGAGAACAGCGGTTTACCGGTCGCGGCAAAGTGCTTCTCGCCGGCATCCAGCAGGCCGTCGATCCATGGCAGCAGTTTCTTCGCACAGTGGTCGGTATGCAGGATAACCGGCACGCCGTAGTGTTCAGCCATCTGATGAACGTGATGCGCACCGGAGATTGCGCCCAGAATCGCTGCGCCCTGTGGCACGTCAGTTTTCACGCCTTTGCCAGCGATGAACGCGGCGCCGCCGTTGGAGAACTGAACGATGACAGGTGAACGCACTTTCGCCGCAGCTTCAAGCACCGCGTTGATGGAGTCGGTACCCACACAGTTGACAGCTGGCAGCGCAAAGTTGTTCTCTTTGGCTACTGCGAATACTTTCTGAACGTCATCACCCGTGATGACACCCGGTTTTACGAAATCAAAAATTTTAGACATGTTACTTTGTCCTGTTTCGTCGGCCGTTATACCCTTCATCGTTCAAGACGTAGCGGCGTTGGCATCCCGTACCTGCCTCGCCTGTCCGGCAGTGCCGGCTGGCGAGAGGTCGTTCTTTCGCCGCCAGCCACATCTCGAAATCCGTTGGGTAGAGATGGTGGTAAATCGATTTTTCATACCGCACTACCGTAGCAGAGCGGTATAAAACAAACGGGCGGCTTTCGCCTCCCGTTGTCAGAATTACTGCTTAGCGCGTTGTTCCAGCATCACCACTGCAGGCAGCTGTTTCCCTTCAACGAATTCCAGGAACGCACCGCCGCCGGTGGAGATGTAGGAGATCTTGTCAGCAATACCGAACATGTCGATCGCTGCCAGAGTGTCGCCGCCGCCCGCAATCGAGAAAGCATCGCTTTCTGCAATGGCGCGTGCAACGATTTCGGTGCCCTTACGGAAGTTAGGGAACTCGAATACGCCAACCGGACCATTCCACAGAATGGTTTTGGCGTTCTTCAGGATAACGGCCAAACGCTCGGCTGAGACGTCGCCCATATCCAGAATCTGCTCGCTGTCCTGGATTTCGTTCGCCTGTTTTACCGTTGCTGCGGCAGTTTCGGAAAACTCGGTGGCTACGCGCACATCGGTTGGCACCGGAATGTCGCAGGTTTCCAGCAGCTTTTTGGCGTTCGGGATCAAATCAGGTTCATACAGTGACTGACCGACATTGTTGCCTTGCGCGGCAACGAAGGTGTTGGCAATGCCGCCGCCGACGATCAGCTGGTCGGCGATTTTGGACAGGGAGTCCAGCACGGTCAGTTTGGTCGACACTTTAGAGCCGCCGACGATGGCAACCATTGGGCGCGCAGGTTCTTTCAGCGCTTTGCCCAGGGCTTCCAGTTCGCCAGACAGCAACGGACCAGCACAGGCTACCGGTGCGAACTTGCCCACGCCGTGGGTAGAGGCCTGCGCACGGTGTGCGGTACCGAACGCGTCCATCACATACACGTCGCACAGTGCCGCATATTTCTTGGACAGGGTTTCGTCGTCTTTTTTCTCGCCCTTGTTGAAGCGCACGTTTTCCAGCACTACCAGCTCGCCTTCGGCCACGTCAACGCCATCCAGGTAGTCCTTTGCCAGACGTACCGGGTTTTTCAGATGGTCTTTCAGGTAGTTAACCACCGGCAGCAGCGAGAACTCTTCGTTGTACTCGCCTTCGGTCGGACGGCCCAGGTGGGAGGTCACCATAACGCGGGCGCCTTGCTTCAGCGCAGCTTCGATAGTCGGCAGGGAAGCGCGGATACGCGCATCGGAAGTCACTTTGCCGTCTTTTACCGGTACGTTCAGATCGGAACGAATCAGAACGCGTTTTCCCGCCAGATCCAGATCGGACATCTTGATTACAGACATGGTGAACCCTCTTGGTTGATTCTCTATAAGCTATAAAGTTGCCTGAGTGGCGCATCGTCGCGGATGCCGCCGTACTAGAAACCGCTTGCGGCCATTGCCCGTGTTGTATCCAACATCCGGTTGGCAAAGCCCCATTCATTGTCGCACCAGACCAAGGTCTTGATCAGGTGCTGACCGCTGACCCGCGTCTGGGTACCATCGACGATGGCGCTGTGCGGGTCATGGTTAAAATCAATCGAGACTAATGGTAGTTCTGTATAGTCAACTATACCACGAAATGATCCCTGTGCGGCCTTTTGCAACAACTGGTTGACCTCTGCCACCTTCACCGCCGCGCTGACGCTGACGCTGAGATCGATGGCGGTAACGTTGATGGTCGGTACGCGCACCGAGATCGCTTCAAAACGATCGCAAAACTGCGGAAAGATGCGGGTAATCCCTGCGGCCAGCTTGGTATCGACCGGAATAATCGACTGGCTTGCCGCACGGGTACGGCGCAAATCTGCGTGATAGGCGTCTATCACTGGCTGATCGTTCATCGAGGAGTGGATGGTGGTCACGGTGCCGGATTCGATGCTGTAGGCATCGTCCAGCAGCTTGATGACCGGAATAATGCAATTGGTGGTGCAGGAGGCGTTGGACACGATGCGATGATCCGCCTGCAGCGTCTGGTGATTGACACCAAATACCACGGTAGCGTCCAGATCGTTGCCGCCCGGGTGCGCAAACAGAACTTTCTTTGCTCCGGCGGCCAGATGCGCCTCGCCATCCGCCCGACTGCCGTAAACCCCGCTGCAGTCGAGCACCACGTCTACCCCCAGCTCCCCCCACGGCAAACGCTCTACCGCCGGCTGGTGCAGCAGACGAATACTATCGTCGCCCACGCTCAGCACATCGCACTCCTGGCGAACGTCCCAGGCAAAGCGCCCATGGCTGGAGTCGTATTTCAACAGGTGCGCCATGCCTTCGGCATTCGCCAGCTCGTTGATTGCCACCACGGTGATTTCTGCTCGTCGCCCCGATTCATACAGTGCGCGTAAAACGCTGCGGCCAATACGGCCAAAGCCGTTTATCGCTATGCGGATGGTCATGCTGCTCCCTGAAGAAGGCCATTCCCGCCGGTGCTGACGCCGGATGGGGTGGCGCTGACTGGTTATCATGCTAACCTGCATAGAGTACTTTAGCGCACTGCCTGCTGTGAATCGCTGCGTTGCATTATTCGTAAACCCTGTTACCGCCAACAACCGCTCTCTCTAGCCTTTCAGCGAGTTATTCACCCCAACTGAAACGCTTCAGCCGAGCATAAACCAAAGTTTTTCGAAAAGGAACAGCCCCGACAGTCCGGCTGTTAACTGGGCGGTATTTTGCGAAAATAAAATGATCTAGCGCACATTTTCAGTCACCCTGAATCCCTATCTTGGGGATGACCATAATCCACTACAAGGAGTTAAAATGAGTGAAGTCAAAATTGTTGCCACGCTGACCCCGTTCCCCGAGCACGTCGACGCAGTGAGAAAAGCGGCGCGCGCCATGGTCGCCCCAACCCATCTGGAGCCGGGTTGCCTGCAGTACGATTGCCACGAATCCCAGGAAACCAACGTCAAAGAGCTGGAGAAGCCCGGCAAGGTCTCGTTTGTGTTTATTGAACGCTGGGCGTCGGTAGACGATCTGAAAAAGCACATCGCCATGGACTATCACGATCGCTTCCTCGAGGAATTGGACGGCAAGCTGGAAAGCCTGAACGTGCAACGATTGACCCAGTTGGAAAAGTCGAAATAAAGCGAACGCTTGAACAAGGGCGCGACGCGCCCTTGTGACACTAGCGGCTGAACAAGTATTCCGCCTGCGGTGCGGCACCGCCGTAATGCCGTTCAAAATACTGCCGCAAAAACTCCACCGTCACCCGCACCTTGGCCGAGGTCGCCAAGCGTGAAACATATACCGCCCAAATATTCGCAGACTGATAATAATCGGACAGAATATGCACCAGTTTGCCGCTGGCGATGTTTTCCTGCACGTCCCAATAGGAGCGCAGCGCCACCCCCTGCCCGTCGAGACACCACTGGTGTACGATTTCGCCATGATTGGAGGCCAGCGCGCCAGTAACCTTGATGGTCTCCTCGCCGCCAGGGCCTTGCAGACGCCAGATGCCGAACGGCATATCGCGCTCTTTGATCACCAGACAGGCGCGGCCCGACAGCTCGTTCAGCGTTTTCGGCATGCCGTGGCGCGCCAGATACGCCGGCGAAGCGCACAGAATACGCCGGTTATCCGCCAGCTTGCGTGCGATCAGGTTCGGCGCGATGTCGTCGCCGACGCGAATATCCAGATCGAATCCCTCGCTCACCAGATCCACCAGCCGGTCGGACACGTCCAGCCGCAGCTCCAAGCGTGGATACTGCGTCGCCAGCACCGACAGCGCCGGGGCGATAAAACGCCGGCTGAAGCCATGGCTGCTGACAATCCGCAACGTGCCTTGCGGTTCCTGACGAATGGTGGAGACTTCATCCATCATGTGATCAACATCGTTGAGAATACGTTGCGCCCATTCATAAATGCGCTCGCCGTCTTCGGTTATCGCCACCCGCCGCGTGGTACGGTGCAACAATGAAACGCTCAATGCCTTTTCCAGCAAGGCGATGCGTTTGCTGATGAACGCCGGCGATACCCCCATTTCCTCTGCGGCGGCGGCAAAACCCGCCCGACGCGCCACCAGCACAAACACCCGTAAATCACTCAGCAGGGGCATATTATTCATGATACGTGTTTTATGTTTCACCATTCAGCGGATTGATTAACGGTTAGTCAATTATAGGATGGTAGCGGTGTCAATCCTCCCGACCTATAAGTGAGACCTCTGATGAACAAAACCTACAAAATCGCGGCGATCCCGGGGCGACGGCATCGGCCAGGAAGTATTACCGGAAGGCCTTCGCGTCATGCAGGCGGCGGCAGCCAAAATGGGATCTTGCGCTGGAGTTTGTCACCTTTGACTGGGCCAGCTGCGATTATTATCTGCAACATGGTCAGATGCTGCCGGATGACTGGTTCGAACGATTACAGGGCTTTGACGCCATTTACTTCGGCGCCGTCGGCTGGCCGGACAAAGTGCCCGATCACGTGTCGCTGTGGGGCTCGCTGCTGAAGTTTCGCCGCGACTTCGATCAATACGTCAACCTGCGCCCGGTACGCCTGTTCCCCGGCGTCGCCTGCCCGCTGGCCAACAAAAAGCCCGGTGACATTGACTTTTACGTGGTACGGGAAAACACCGAAGGCGAGTACTCGTCGCTCGGCGGGCGCATGTTCGAAGGCACCGAACGTGAGATGGTGGTGCAGGAATCGGTGTTTACCCGTCAGGGGGTGGATCGCATTCTACAATACGCCTTTGAACTGGCGCAGCAGCGGCCGCGCAAATCCCTTACCGCCGCCACCAAATCCAACGGCATGGCCATCAGCATGCCCTACTGGGACGAACGCGTCGCGGCCATGGCGCAGCATTACCCTGATATCCGCTGGGACAAGGCAGCATATCGACATCCTCTGCGCCCGCTTCGTGCTGAACCCGGAGCGTTTCGACGTGGTCGTCGCCTCCAACCTGTTCGGCGATATTCTGTCGGATCTCGGCCCGGCCTGTACCGGTACTATCGGTATTGCGCCATCCGCCAACCCTCAACCCGCAGCGCGACTTCCCGTCGCTGTTCGAGCCGGTGCACGGCTCCGCGCCAGATATTTATGGCCAGAACATTGCCAATCCGATCGCCATGATTTGGGGCCGGTGCGATGATGCTCGACTTTCTCGGCAATGGCGATCGTCGCTACCGTCAGGCGCACGACGATATCCTTGCCGCCATTGAGCGCACCATTGCCAGCGGGCCGCGCACGCCGGATATGCAAGGGCGATGCCTCGACCCAGCAGGTCGGCGCGGCGATCGCCGATTTACTGCAATAAAAAAAACCCGGCACGTAGCCGGGTTTTCCATCACGCGGGGCGAGCCTGCTCGCCCGCCTGGCGGTTACTTCAACACGCCCTGGCCTTTCGCCACCACGTTGTCGACGGTGAAACCGAACGTCTTGAACAGCTGCTCGGCCGGTGCCGATTCGCCGAAGCTGGTCATGCCCACCACCGCGCCGTTCAGCCCGACGTATTTGTACCAGTAATCGGCAATGCCCGCTTCGATGGCCACACGCGCGGCGACCGCCGGACGGCAGCACCGATTCGCGGTACGCCGCATCCTGTTTGTCGAACGCGTCGGTGGACGGCATCGATACCACCCGCACCTTGCGCCCTTCGCCCGTCAGCTGCTCATACGCACCCACCGCCAGCTCCACTTCCGAACCGGTGGCAATCAAAATCAGCTCCGGCGTGCCGTCACAGTCTTTCAGCACGTAGGCACCGCGGTACACGTTGGCCAACTGCTCGGGCGTCACGTGGCTGCTGCGCCAGGTTCTGGCGTGAGAAAATCAGCGTGGTCGGGCCGTCGTGGCGCTCGATGCCGTTACTGCCAGGCAATCGCCGATTCCACCTGGTCACACGGACGCCAGGTGCTCATGTTCGGGGTCACCCGCAGGCTGGCCAACTGCTCCACCGGCTGGTGAGTCGGGCCGTCTTCTCCCAGACCGATGGAGTCGTGGGTGTAGACGAACACGTTGCGGATTTTCATCAGCGCCGCCATGCGCACCGCGTTACGGGCGTATTCCACGAACATCAGGAAGGTCGCCGAGTACGGCAGGAAACCGCCGTGTAGCGCGATGCCGTTGGTGATGGCGGTCATGCCGAACTCGCGCACGCCGTAGTGGATGTAGTTGCCGGCCAGGTCATCGCCCAGCGATTTGGAGCCGGACCACAGGGTCAGGTTGCTTGGCGCCAGGTCGGCGGAGCCGCCGAGGAACTCCGGCAGCAGTTTGCCGAACGCTTCCAGCGCGTTCTGCGACGCCTTGCGGCTGGCGATGTTGGCCGGGTTGGCCTGCAGCTGCTCAACCACTTTCTTCGCTTCTGCCTGCCAGTTGGCCGGCAGTTCGCCGTTCATGCGGCGTTTTGAACTCCGCAGCCAGTTCCGGGAAGGCCTTGGCGTAGGCGGCGAACTTGTCGTTCCAGGCGGCTTCTTTCGCCTGACCGGCTTCTTTCGCATCCCACTGGGCGTAGATGTCCTGCGGGATTTCAAAGGCGGCGTATTTCCAGCCCAGCTGTTCGCGGGGTGGCGGCCACTTCGGCCTCGCCCAGCGGTGCGCCGTGGGAATCGTGGGTGCCGGCCTTGTTCGGCGAACCGAAGCCAATCACGGTTTTGCACATCAGCAGCGACGGTTTGTCGCTAACGCGGCGGGCTTCTTCAATCGCCGCCTTGATGGCGTCGCTGTCGTGGCCGTCGACGCCGCGCACCACGTGCCAGCCGTAGGCTTCAAAGCGCTTGGCGGTGTCGTCGGTGAACCAGCCCTCGGACGTGGCCGTCGATGGAGATGCCGTTGTCATCGTAGAAAGCGGTCAGCTTGCCGAGCTTCATGGTGCCGGCCAGCGAACAGACTTCGTGGGAGATGCCTTCCATCATGCAGCCGTCGCCCATGAAGGCGTAGGTGTGGTGGTCAACGATATCGTGGCCCGGGCGGGTTGAACTGCGCCGCCAGGGTGCGTTCGGCGATGGCGAAGCCGGACGGCGTTGGCAATGCCCTGGCCGAGCGGGCCGGTGGTGGTTTCGACGCCAGGGGTATAGCCGTATTCAGGGTGACCCGGGGTTTTGGAGTGCAGTTGGCGGAAGTTTTCCAGCTCGCTCATCGGCAGGTCATAGCCGGTGAGGTGCAGCAGGCTGTAAATCAACATGGAGCCATGGCCGTTGGACAGCACGAAACGGTCGCGGTCAGCCCAGTGCGGGTTGGTCGGGTTGTGGTTGAGGTAGTCACGCCACAGGGACTTCGGCGATATCCGCCATTCCCATAGGGGCACCCGGGTGGCCGGATTTTGCTTTTTGCACGGCGTCCATGCTGGAGTGCGCGGGATGGCGTTGGCAAGCTCTTTACGAGAGGACATGTTTTACTCCAGGTCGGATTAAAAAAGCAGTCAAGTTTTCTATTTTCTCAGACTCCGTATTAAAACGGCAATCCCTAATGCCAAATGAGGAGCGAGTTCACGACTTATTAGCACCAATCGGCTGATTTTCGGAATATCACTATTTCACACCGCGCCAAGCTACACTAGGGCTCTTGCAACCCGATTGTTTCAGCTAAAATCACACGTTCCCCTTGTTACTATCACAGGAAGATGGCTTCATGAAAATTCGTACTTCTTTGATTGCATTAAGCATTGCCACCTTGGTAAGCGGCTGTCAAAACCTCGATACCAATACCCTGATGGCAGTCTGGCGCACAGGCGTTTCAAGCGGCAACGCTAAGCAATGACGACGTAAAAACGTTAAGTGTAAAATCCTGCGCCGAGATGGACAGCAAGGCACAAATCGCGCCGGCCGACAGCTCCTATGCCAAACGTCTGAATAAAATCGCGGCGGCGCTGGGCGACAATATCGACGGCACGCCGGCCAACTATAAGGTTTACCTGACGAAAGACGTCAATGCCTGGGCAATGGCCAACGGCTGTATCCGCGTTTACAGCGGGGCTGATGGACATGATGAACGACAACGAAGTGGAAGGCGTACTGGGTCATGAAATGGGCCACGTGGCGCTGGGTCATACCCGCAAGGCGATGCAGGTTGCCTACGGCACCGTTGCTCTGCGCACCGGCAGCGGCCTCTACCGGCGGCATTATCGGCTCCCTGTCACCAGTCGCAGCTGGCCGATATCGGCGAAAAGCTGGTCAGCGCCCAGTTCTCGCAAAAGCAGGAGAGCGAAGCGGATGACTATTCCTTCGATCTGCTGAAAAAACGCGGCATTGACCCGAACGGCCTGGTGACCAGCTTCGAAAAAACTGGCCAAGATGGAAGCCGGCCGTCAAAGCAGCATGTTTGACGACCACCCGTCCTCGGAAGCGCGCGCGCAGCACATCCGCGAGCGCATTGCGGCAGGTAAATAACCCCTGGGGGCGAGGCCTGGCCTCGCCCGGTTTCAATACAGGGTTTTCTGCGGCGGGCCGGCAAAGGTCAGTGGCCCGACGCGTTTCATCTCCACCTCCACCACCGTCGGTCCCGGGTAGTTGATCGCTTCCGCCAGCACGCCGTTGAACTGCGCCGCATCGTCAACCTTCCAGGCCTTGATCCCCATGGCTTGCGCTACCTGCGCGAACGCTGGCGTATGCAGCTCATTGTAATACTGACGGCCAGCAAAGTACTTGTCCTGAATACCGCGCATCACACCATACCCGCCGTCGTTCATGATCAGCAGGGTGATGTTGGCCTGTTCCTGCGCCATGGTGGCCAGTTCTCCCAGTCCCAGAGCCAGACCGCCATCCCCCACCAGGCCGACCACCTTACGCTGCGGGTTGGCGATTGCCGTGCCGATCGCCATCGGCAGCCCCAGACCAATCGCCCCGGCCAGCGAATGGATGTTGCACAGCGGCGCCACGGCGCGGAACAGCCGACTGCCCCACACGCTGCCTGAAACGGTGATATCACGCACCAGCAGACCGTCGTTCGGCAGCGCTGCGGCGATGGCATCGTTCAACTTGACGTATTCGCCGGACTGCTGGCGCAACGCCGTTTCCGCCTGCTGCACCGCTGCGGCGATGTCGGCATCCCATGCGGCATCCACCCGGGCGTGCGGTGCATAACGCGCCGCCAACGCGCTCAGCAAGGCTGCGCAATCGCCGTTGATCTGTTCGTCGGCCAGATAGTTGCGGTTGGCCGCCGCCGGATCGATATCAATCTGCACCAGCGGGCGCGGTAGCGGCAACGTCCAGGTGCGGGTTTCGTTACTGCGCAACCGCGATCCGGCCACCAGTGTCAAATCACAGCGGTTGAGTATTTTTTCTATGCTCGGCGAATTATGGAACGCCCGCAGGCTGCGCGGGTGACTGTCTGGCAGAATGCCGCGCCCGTGGGTACTGGAGATCACCGCAACCCCGGCGTCCGCCAGTTGCTTCACCGCAGGCGCACAGGATAGCGCGCCGCCCCCCAACCACAGCAGCGGACGTTTGGCCGCACGCAGGCGTTGATAGAGCCGTTCTACCGCGGCGTCGTCCGCTGCTGGCAGCGCGGGCGGCAAGCGTGCCGGCGTCAGCACCGCACTCGACACCAGGCTACTTTGGATATCAATCGGGATTTCTACCGCCACCGGACCGCACGGCACGGTCTGCGCCTGCTGGATTGCACGCTGGATCACCGCCACCGCCTGTTCCGGTGAATTGACGCGATAGGCCGCTTTTGAACAGGCGCGCAGGAAGCCCAACTGGTCTTTGGTTTCGTGGATAAACCCGGCGTCGGCGTCAAGATAGGCTTTTTCCACCTGACCGGTAATATGCAGCAGCGGCGTGTTGGCGTTCAGCGCTTCAATCATTGCCCCGACCGCATTGCCGGCGCCCGCACCGGTGCTGGTCAGCGCCACGCCCAGGCCAGAAAACCGTCCATGCGCGTCTGCCATGGTCACCGCCCCCGCTTCGCCGCGCGCCGGCACAAAGCGGATCGCCCCGCGCTGCCCGACGGCGTCGGCAATCGGCAGATTGTGGATCGAGATGATGCCGTAAATCGCCGACACCGCGTAGTGCTCCAGAGTCCGGGCTATCGCCTCGCCTACCGTTATTTTATCGCTCATCATCTGCCTTCTTTTATGAGGGTATGCAAAAGTAATCATCTGTACCAATTGACGCTTAGTCGCTCCAGCGGTTGATCTGGTGGTTTAATGCCAGATACACGCTCTTTTGCTGCATATACGCCTTGATGCCGTGCAGCCCTTTTTCACGCCCCAGGCCGCTGTGTTTAAAGCCGCCGAACGGCGTCGAGATCGAGAACGTCTTATAGGTGTTGATCCACACGGTGCCGGTTTCCAACTGCGACGCCCAGCGCCATCGCCCGCGGAAAATCACGGCTCCAGATGCCCGCCGCCAGCCCGTAAACCGAATCGTTGGCCATTTCAATCAGCTGTGCTTCATCGTCGAACGGCATCGCCACCAGCACCGGACCAAAAATTTCTTCCTGACACACCCGGGCCTCGTTATTCAGCCCCTCAATAATTGTTGGCAGGTAGTAGCTGCCGTTCGCCAGTTGCGGATCCGCCGGTATCTCGCCGCCGATCAGCACTCGCCCGCCTTCCTGCTGCGCCAGCGCGACGTAATCGGCCACGCTTTGCCGATGGCGGGCATTGATCAGCGGGCCAAGGTGTACCCCCGGTTGTAACGGGTTGCCGACGCGCAGCCCACTCGCCAGTTCGCACAGCCGCGCCAGCAACGGCTGGTACAGCGAACGGTGCACGAACAGCCGCGAACCGGCGATGCACGCCTGCCCGGCGGAACTGAAAATGCCGTAGCAGATGCCACGCGCCGCCTGCTCCAGATCCGCGTCTGCCAATACCATGGTCGGCGACTTGCCCCCCAGCTCCAGCGAGGTCGGGATCAGCTTTTCTGCCGCTACGTGCGCCAAATGGCGGCCGGTGCTGGTACCGCCGGTAAACGAAATTTTTTTCACCAAAGGGTGACGCGCCAGCGCTTCGCCAATCACCGAGCCCTTGCCCGGCAACACGCTGGAGTAAACCGGCCGGCAATCCGGCCTGTTCAAACAGTTCCGCCAGTTTGAGCGCCATCAGCGGCGTCGCTTCAGCGGGTTTGAGGATCACCGCATTGCCCGCCGCCAGTGCCGGAGCCACTTTCTGCATTTCGCTGGCAATCGGTGAATTCCACGGCGTAATGGCGGCGATCACCCCCAGCGGCTGGTACTGGCTGAGCGTCATCGCATCGTGGCTGCGCTGGGTGGGCAGTTCACCCTCCAGCACTTCGCAGGCGGCGGCAAAATAACGCGCGGTGGCGGCCGCGCTGGCCACCAGTCCACGGGTTTCTGCCAGCGGTTTGCCGTTGTCGCGGGTTTGCAACTGCGCCAACGGCTCCAACTGCTCGACGATCAGCTCGCTGACGCGCTGCAGGATCGCCGCCCGCTGGTGCGGGTAGCTGCTGCCGCCATTCAGGCGCACGCCAGGCGCGTTCCGCTGCCGCAACCGCATCGTTGACGTCGTCGAGGTTGGCCGCATGCAGTTCGGCATTCAGCGAGCCGTCGGCCGGGAATCGCGATTGCATCAGTTCGCCGCGCCCTTCACGCCAGCGCCCGGCCAGGAAGATCTTTAACGTTTCCATGCTATGACTCCTACAGTTCGGCAGCTAGCAGCCGCCGTCGACCAAACGGCGGCAGGCTTGCACCGCGCTTAACGCCGCCAGCGTCGAGGTTTTCGGGTTGCCGGCCAACGGATTGCCGCTCAGCTGCATCTGGAATTCGCCAAAGCGGCCGCTGACCCGTAATTGATGACTGTTGTGGCGGGTATGCGGATCCACTTGCAAACGAACCCGGGTAGCATCCATCCCCACGCCATGCAGGGCGATGGTGGCGGCAACGTTGGCATTGGCCGGGAACAGCCGTGCCGCCTCGCGCGCCGTGCCGTCAAAGAACACCCGCGTTTCGCTGACCGCATCCAGATCAATGAGTTTTTCCGCCAGGCTGCCGCGCCAGCTGGCCGGGCTTTTGCTGGCCTGATAGGTCACGCTCTCCAACCCGCCCTCGCGCGCAGACGCCAGCCCGTCCATACCGGCAATGGCACCAGACAGCACCCACAACCGCCCGTGGTGGCGTTGGCAGGCCTGCTGAATGCGTAATTGCAGCGCCGCGTCCGCCAGCGCGCCGGTTGAAATCACCGCCAGCGTCCAGCCGCGCTGCACCACCGCTTCGCCAAATTCCGCCACCGCCTGCTGGCTGGCGCACTCCAGCACCAGATCCGGCCGGCCGTCACATTGCGCCGGATCGGTCAACGCCGGCACCCGATCGCCATAGGCTTCGGCAATCGCTGCATGATGTGCGTCACGCGCCACGATCCACCCTGGCACGACCCCCTGCGGCAAACGCGCCAGCACTTCTTTTGCCATCGCACCGTAGCCGATCATCATGATCTTTTTCATTGTCGCTCCTGCTTACAGATGTCGGTTGAAGCCGCCGGACACGTCCAGCGCCGCTCCGGTGGTAAAGGAGGCCATCGGCGACGCCAGGAACAGCAACGCCCGCGCCGGCTCTTGCGGTTTACCCAATCGCTTCATCGGGATGCCTCGCCGCTCGGCGATCGCCGCCGTCCACGTCTCCCAGCTCTGCTGCTGGTCGCTACGCTCGGCAAAGCGGCGACGCCATTGACCAGACTCCACCATGCCCAGCAGAATCGAATTAACCCGAATACCTTTGTCGACCAGCTGTTTTGACAATGTCAGCGTCATGTTCAGCAAGGCCGCACGCGCCGCCGAGGTGGCGATCATGTGCTCTTCCGGCTGTAACGCCAGCAGAGAGTTGACGCAGGTGATCGAGGCGATGTCCGAGCGCTCCAGCGCCGGCAGGAACGCCTGCAGCGGATTGATAACGCCGAACAGTTTCAGTTCGGCTTCATGCAGCCAGGGCCTCGCGCGGCGTTTGCTCAAAATCGGCAACAAAGCCCTGCCCGGCGTTGTTGATCAGCATGTCCACGCCGCCGAAGCGCTGCGTGACCTCGGCGGCAAATTGCGCCACCTGCGCGGCGTCCAGCACATCGCAACGTGCGGCGACGATCTCCGCCTGCGGAAACGCCTCGCGCAGCTGCGCCAGCGCGGCGTCAAGCTTGTCCTGGTTGCGGCCGCAGAACGCCACCCGCGCGCCTTCCGCCAGCAACAGCCGCAGGGTTTCGAAACCGATGCCCGAGGAGCCGCCGGTCACGACCGCTACCCGTCCCTCTATCTGGAAATTCATGCTTGGATTGCCCTCGTAAATTCCTGCATATAACGGTTAAACACCGACGGCGCGTCAAGGTAGCTGGCGTGTCCGGCATCGGTTATCAACCGCAGTTCGGCATCCTGCCGTTGTGCCAGTTCGCCTGCCGCCTGCCGGTGGTGTAATCTGGTCAACGTCGCCGCACCACACCTGCAACGGGCCGCGATAACGCATCAAATAAGCGCCGATATCGTCATTGGCCAACATCCAGGCGGCGCTGAGAAAACCGGTGGATTGAGCTGCCGCATAGCGCTCTGCACCCAGGCAATATCCTGCGGGTCGGCGCCTTCACGTAACAACGCCGCCGCCCGTTGTTCGCCGTAACCCTGCGGCCCCAGCGTTGCCATCATCTGCTGGCGCTGCTGATAAACCTGCCGGCGTTTTCTGCCGTTGCGCTGCCATAACCCTGCGCCGGATCCGCCAGCACCAAGCCGTTCAGGCCATACGGATACTCCGCCGCATAGGCGCTGCCAATCAGCGCGCCCAGCGAATGGCCGATCACCAGGGGCTGCGCCAGTTGCAAATGGTCGATCAGCGCCGCCAACGCGCGGGCGTAAGCGGCGGCATCCGGCTGAGCGTCGGCCAGCGGCGCGCTGCCGCCATAACCCGGCGCATCCCAGGCGATCAACCGATGCCCGGCAGCCAGGCGCGCGTCGGTCAACTGCTTCACCCATGACGCCGAGCCGGAACTGATACCATGCAGCAACACTACCGGTCGGCCCTGCCCGGCTTCGCGCCAGCTCAACAGATGGCCGTTACAGTTCGCCTGTCGGCGTTCCGGCAATGCGTTCATCCGTTGCGCTTCACTTTCGACAAAGGATGGTCCGCCGGATAGGTCGGGATTTCCGGCTTGGCGGTGCCGAGCATCACGCACATCAGCGCCTCTTCTTCGCCATGGTTAAACAGGCCGCGATAAATGCCTGCCGGTACCGAAATCAGATCGCGCTCTTTCAGCACCGTTTCGTAATACGCTCGCCGTCCTGAATCATCAGCGTGATGCTGCCTTTCAGCATGAAGAACACTTCTTCAACGTCGTCGTGCAAATGCAGCGGCCCTTCGCATTTCGACGGCAGCACCATGGTCGAGAAGGTGAAGTTGCCGGCGGGCACGGTGTTAACGTCGCTGGCGACGCCGGTAGCGCCGGTGCCGATGTAGCGCATCTGCGCACGGCGGTATTTGGCATCGAAATCCGCCTGGAACCTTCAGCGCGTTCCAGTCATATTTACGACCTTCAAAACGGGCGATGCGTGATTCCACCCAGTTCGCCATGGTCATATCCTGCGGCTTGATCGCGGTTTTTTGCTCAATCTGTGACATGGTTTCACTCCTTAATTACGTGGCTCACTCAGTATTTCTTCAGTAACGGCAGCAGAATGATGCAGCCGACAAAGGCCATCACCACCAGGAACAACAGGCCGTTATCCATGTTGCTGGTAGCGGCGATCAACGCCCCCATCAGCACCGGCGCCAACGCGCCGGCAAAATTGCCCAATCCATTGAAAATGCCGCCGGCGGTGGCGCTCACCTTACTGCTGGTCGCCTTCGCCAGCAGGGCGAAAATGTTCGGCGCGCCGGCGCCCCACATGAAGGTGCTGAACGCCATGGCGGCAATCACGCTGTAGGTACCATGCAAATGCAGCACCGCCGCCAACCCCAGCCCTGCGCCACCCAGCGAGAAAAAGCAGGCCAGCGCGCGACGATCCAGCTTGTCCGACAGCCACGCCCCCAGCACTTCCCCCAGCAGCATGGCGATAAACGGCAGCGAAGACAGATAGCCGGCGTGTTCCAGATGGATGCCTTTACCCTTGATCAGATAACTCGGCAGCCAGCCGTTCATCCCCCACAGGTAGGTGAGGAAGGCGATATTGAACAGGCAGATCATCCAGAAGTGCGGATTACGCAGCAGTGCGCGACGATGCTGTCGGCGTTCTGCCGGCAGGGTTTGCTGCGTTTTTTCCTCCCGTTGTACCTGCAGATGACGCAGACCGAACAGCACCAGCAGCATCACCGGCAGCGTCAGAAACGCCATAAAGAAGAAGGTGGCCTGCCAGTTGAAGGTGTTGAGAATAAACAACGTGACCGGGAAGCCGAGCGCCGCACCGAGCGGCGTCCCCAGCAGCCACAGCATGGTGGCACGCGCCTGCAAACGCTGGGGAAAAGCCTGGCGAATGATGGCGTAGGCCATCGGCAGCAACGGCCCTTCGGCAATGCCAAGCAGGATGCGCAGCGTCATCATGGTGTGGTAAGAGCGCGTCAGCCCCATCAGCACCATCAGCACGCCCCCAGACGATCATCATGCCGACCAGCACCTTGGTCGGGTTCAGCCGATCGCCGATGCCGCTTAACAGCATCGACGAAAATCCGTAGGAAAACAGGAAGGCGCTCATCAGCAAGCCAAGCCGCGTCGGATCAAAACTGATGCCCAACGCCTGCTGGAATGCGCTGTCGGAAAACAGCGCCGCAATGCTGATCTTGTCAAAAAACGCCAGCAATACGCAGGCAAACAGCGCCATCGGCACCGACCAGCGCACCCGCTGCGGCTGATTTTCGACAACGGTTTCCCCCACCCGACCAGCGCGGGTGTCAATATGTTGCGTAGTCATGAAACGCTCCCGGTTTTTCCCAGGCCTGCCCGCGGCGCCTTCCTCGTGGCTTAACCGAGGAGGCGCGTTGCCGTCTGGCCGTTACGCGGCAGGCAGCGGGGAATTATTTCAACGCCATCAGAGAAAATTCCGCATCCGCCAATTGCTGCGGATCCAATACCCGACCGCTGGCTAACCAGCGTTTGCCGAGCTTGATGGCGCGCGCGTCGTTGAATGCCACCATTTGCACCAGTTGCCGATCGGCATTCAGGGTAAAAAACAGCTGCGACTGCGGCGTGCGGCGCACCACCTGATGCACCCCGCCGGTTGGCACGCCAAGGATCTGAATATTGGCGTCGTATTGATCCGACCACAGCCAGGCCACGTCGTCGTAAGGCGCGGCGGCGGCATCCAGCATGGCGCAGGCGGTGCTGATCGCCTGGTTTTGTGCATAGGCCCACGACTGCAGACACAGGCCAAGCGTCGGATGGCGCGCCACGTCGCCGGCGCGAAAATCGCCGGGTGGCTGGTACGCCCCTGCCCGTCCACTACAATGCCGCCCTCAATCTGCAATCCGGCGCTGCGTGCCAGTTCCAGGTTCAGTTCCACACCGATACCGACCACCACCAAATCAAATGGCTGCTGCGCACTGACCGCGCTACCCAGCCACGCCGCGCCGTCGCGCTGTGCCAGCGTTATCTCGCCGCAGTCGCAGTGCAGGGTAACGCCCTGCTGCTGATGCAGTTCCAACAGCGCCTGCGAAACCTCGGCACCGACGCTGCGCATGCACAGGGCCGGCTGGCGCTCGAACACCGTCACTTCCACACCGAGCTTGCGCGCCGAAGCGGCAATCTCCAGCCCGATCCAGCCACCGCCGACAATCGCCAACCGGCGGCTCTGTTGCAGCGCCTGGCGCAGCCGCGCGGCGTCATCCCACGAGCGCAGCGTCATGACCTGTGGCTGTGCGGCCCAGCGGGCATCCGGCAGGCGCGGTCGACCACCGGTGGCGATCAACAGCTGGGTAAAACGCAACCGTCGGCCGTCACTGAGCGTTACCGTCTGTGCCTGCGCATCAATCTGTTCGGCGCGTAGCGGGCGATACCAGTCAATGTTCAGCGCTGCCACCGCCGACTCACTGAACAAACGGCTCAGCGGTGCGTTAGCGTCGAGCAGCGCCGCCTTGGACAGCGGCGGACGTTCATAAAAGTCATAGGGTTCGTCACTCACCACCGACAGCCGGCCGGTGTAACCGCGATCGCGCAGCGTTTTCGCCGCCCAGCCGCCGGCCTGACCGCCGCCGACGATCACCATGCCCGCATCAGGTATCGGGCTCATAACGCATTCACCGGTTTGTGCTGGCGGCGGGTATCATGATCGATCCCCCCTTCTACCGCCCATTCGGTAAACGACACCAGCGAATGCTCCAGTTCGCGCGGCTGCCAGTTTTCCGTCAGAAAATCGTCGTTGGTGTAATACTCGAACGCGCCGCCGGTCGGGCTATTGACATACCAGAAATAGGCAGAAGAAATCGGGTGACGACCGGGGCCGATAAAAGTGCTCCACTGCTGTTTATTCATCGCCAGCCCGCCGCCAATCACTTCGTGAATGTCACGCACGGTGAATGCCACATGGTTGAGGCCACGCGGCCGGTTCGGCAATTTCAGCAGGAACAGGTTATGGTGGCCACCACGCGGTTGTGTGCGCAGAAAGACCGCGCGATCGATGTAGCGGTCAGACACCTGGAAGCCCAGCAAATCGCAGTAGAAACGCTCGGTGGCCGCCAGATCTTCGACAAAGAACACCACGTGGCCGATGTTGATCGGCTGCGCCTGCGCATAGACCGGGCTGGGCTCATCAATGCGCCGCACGTCGCCCCACTGGTTGATCGGCGACACCGGCAGCGACACGTCGCGCTGTTGGCTGACGATAATGCGCAGCGTCATGCCATTGGGATCGCGGCACTCCAGCGCATCATCCCGTTGGCGAAAGCCCGGCTGCTGCGCCAATCTTGACGCCAGCGCCGCCAGCTGTGCCGAGTCGGCCACGCCCCAGGTCATGCGGCGCAGCGTGGAGCCGGCCTCGAACGCCGGCGGCAGTTCGCTGCTTGCCAGCGGATGTAACGCCACGCGGGCACCGCTCAGCGTGGTGAACTCTGCGCCATTGCCGGCGCTGGCCTGCAGGCCGAAGTCTTGCATGAATTTTGCGCACGCTGACAGATCTTCAACGCCAAATTCCAGTTTTTCGATACCGATTACGCTCATCTTTTCTGCCTCACGTTCTCGCTGAATGCTGTTTTCAGGCACGATCGCCCCCAGGCCCCTGTGCATCAGGAACCTCATCTCTGCCTGAGTAAATAGGTGTTATCCGACGTTGGCCTGTGGCGCGGCGCCGAGGAAACCGGAGATCTTTTCCGCCGCATCGCGAACTTCCATCCGCAGCCGTTCGCGATCCGCCGTCGGGATCTGATCGAACGGCACCATGATGCTCACTACCGCTTCCACCCGCTGTTCACGGTTGAAGATCGGATAGACGATCGACGAAATGCCGTGACGGAAAAACGATTCGCCGATCACGTAGCCGCGCGCTTTATCCTGCTGCACCATCTGCCACAGCGCTTCGCGGCTGGTCGGTGCTCCCGGCGCGTTGTCCGGCAAGCTTTCATCCGGGTACAGCAGGTCAAATTCGGCGCGCGAAGTGCTGGTCAGCAACATGCGGCCCAGCGAGGTCTGATGCACCGGCAGGCGAGTACCGACGCTGACCTGGTTGATCTGCGAGCCGGCGGCGCTAACGCGAGCAATGTAGATCACGTCGCGCTCATCGCGGATCGCCAGATGGCTGCTGCACTGGCTGCGATCGCGCAGCTGTTCGATCACCGGCTGTCCGGCCTGCGCCACGTCCAGCGACGCGATATACTCGAAACCGAGCCGCAATACCTTGATGCCCAACGCGAAGGTGTTGGTGCGCGGATTACGCTCGAGGAAGCCCAAATGCTCCAGCGTTTGCACCACGCGGTAGGCGGTAGCCTTGGGCATGTCGACCAGGCGATGTAATTCTGCAAAGGTCATTTCCTTGTGCTGCTCGCCAAATGCCAGCAACAGTTGCAAACCGCGATCCAATCCCGGGATCAGATATTTACACGCTTGTTCGTCTGCCATGCTCGGATCCTTATCTCTCGCTTGACGCGATTAGTTGAATACAAAGCCGCCGTTGACCGGCAACAGTTGTCCAGTGACAAAGTTCGCCAGCGGTGACAGCAGGTACAGCACACTGCCGGTGACATCATCGGGATGCTGCGCGCCGGGCAGTGCACGGCCCTGCTCGTACAGCTGGTGACGCTCGGCCGGCACATATTCGGTGGCTTCGACCCGCGTCAACCCCGGCGCAATGGCGTTGACGCAGATCCCCAGCTCACCCAGCTCGCGCGCCATCGAACGGGTCATCGACACGATAGCCCCCTTGCTGGCAACGTAGGCCATCAGGCGCGGTGCCCCCCACAGGGCGGTGTCTGATGCCACGTTGACGATTTTGGCGTGCGGCCGTTGCGCCAACAGCGGCACCGCTGCCTGACTGACCAGCCAGGTACCGCGCACGTTGACTTGCATTACCCGATCCCACAGATCGATATCATATTCCATCATGGTTTTGCCGCCGACTCCGGTCGCCAGCGCGCCGTTGTTCACCAGCCCATCCAGCGCGCCGCCCTTGGCAATGGCGTCGAATGCGTTGCCAATCGATGCCGGATCGGCCAGATCGAACGCCAGCGCTTCTACCTGCGCACCTTGTTCTCGCAGCGTCGCTGCGCCGGCGTGCAGTTCATCTGCCAGGATGTCGCACATCACCACGCTGGCACCGGCCCTGGCAATGGCCTCGGCAAAACTGCGCCCCAGCCCGCGCGCGGCGCCGGTCACCACAATGCGTTTGCCGCTCAGCAGGCCATTCACTGCGCGGCCTCCAGCTCATGGAGCTGCGCCAGCTGCCTTTGCGCTTCTTTTTGCATCATGCGGCGCAGGCGAGAAAGCCCGACGTCGTGCTGATACAGATACTCGCGGCCGCGCGCGTTCGGCGCCATGTTTTCCAGCACGATGCGATCCTGCTCCAACACGTCCCAATGCAGCTGCTCCAGGCGATTGCGGTACATGAAACGCCACAACGAACGCTGCCAGTCCTGCACCTTGCGAATGCGCCAGAAGAACACTCGGCAATGATCCTTGTCTTCCGGCACCACCATGCCGATGATCCAGAAATGCCCACCCGGCCCAAAGCGCTTTTTGTAGGGGATCGACAGACGCATCCAGTACGCGCCACTGTTGCCAAATTCCACCCAGTCAAAATTGACGCCAATCTGGCCGTTTTTCTTGAAAATAAAGCCACTGTCGGTAGGTTCCAACGCCATATCGGCCTTGCGATCGCCGTCCGCCATCGAGTGTGAGGACGAATGCAGGTAAGTGCCGTGCATCGGATCCATGACGTTTTCCAGCGCATATTGATAATTGCAGTCCCAGCTGGCAGTACACAGAAAGTTGCTGTACGACTCGTCATCGGCCAGTTCCTGCGGGAATGCCAGTTCGCTGGGCGGTTGGTCGGCGGTGACGCCGAAAAAGAGGAATATCGCACCGTAGGCCTCTTTGGCCGGATAGGAACGCAGGCATTTTTGCCCGACCAGCGGACAGCGATCCACCGCCGGGACATCCTTTACCGTACCGTCGCCGCCAACTTCCACGCCGTGATACCAGCAGGCGATACGATCGCCAAGATTCCACCCCATCGAAAGCCGTGCGCCACGGTGCGGGCAGCGATCTTCCAAGGCATGGATCGCACCTTCGCCGTCGCGCCACAGCACGATTTGCTGCTCCAGACGGGTGATGCCCAGCGGATTATTGCCCACTTCCCAACTCGCCAGCACCGGATACCACATGCCGCGTAACCCCTGGTCAAGATAGCCTTGCACGGTCTGCGCGCAGGATGTTGTGTTTGCTGTCATTGTCTTCTCCCTGTGCTGCTCAGAAACCATTAACCTGAAGGAACTCACGGAACCCCGCTTCACTCCAGGGCTGACCGTTACGATCGAACAACCGACGCTGGTTGAGCGCGCTGACAATCTGATCCAGCTGTTCCGCACCCGCATCGAAGATCTGCTCCAGCGCCGCGACCAGAGCGGTTTCAAAACCGTCCGGTACCCGGGCGCGGGTTTGCCAGATAACGTTCTGATACTGGCCTGGCTGATGGATCTGGCCGTTGCCGCCCTCCCGCGCCGGGATCACCTGTTGGGTGTCCGGCAGCCAGGGATTGAAATCGGTGATGTGCTGCATGGGTTACTCCTCCTCGATAAGGGTGATCTGGATACGATCGTCGATCACCCGGGTGGGAAAGGTGTGCAGATCGCGGCCGCCGGGTTCGCGCAGGCACTTGCCGGTGCGCACATCGAATAACGCCTCGTGCAGCGGACATTCGACCTTGCCGTCATCAACAAACCCCTGACTGAGCAAGGCATAGGCGTGTGGGCAGACGTCTTCCAGCGCGTAAAATTGGCCATCGATCAGATAAACGCCGATCTCTTTGCCGTCTACCGTCGCCGAGTAAGGGAAATCTTCTTTCACCTGTGATACTTCGCACACGTTCTTCCAGCTCATTGCTTCGTTCCTCTATCTGATTGTTTCATATATGAAACTCAGTTTATTATTTAATACAGCCACTATAGGTCTGGCGAAACTTTCGTCAAGCGAGCAACGCGGCAAAAGTTAATGGTTGGTTATTTAAAAGTTGCAAATGCGGTGGGGATCACGAAAAAATGCACCGATATGAAAAAGCTATCAATAACCTGTGTTTCATCGCAAAAACAGGGTTAAAAAAGCGTTGATTTGCGTCGTAACCTGCGAGTAAAACAGCTCTGGCAAGGGTTAACCCACCATCACAATTAACAATAAACTTACACTTCAAGGCTAAATCCCCTGTTTCGCCCTGCGGCGGCGACAGGCGGGTTTTCTGCTGTCTGAAGTCGCGATCTTTTTGCTACAGGAGCGTGTATGGAACGCAGGGTGCAACAACGTCAACGCTGGTTCGGGGTGCTCGCGCTGCTGTTTTTGATCGTTATCGCCTACGCCGATCGGGTAAATATCGCCGTGATGCTGGTCAATCCCGACTTCCTGCATCACTTTCAGCTCGACGGCAGCCGCGCGCATCAGGGAATGTTGATGACGGCGTTTCTGCTCGGCTACGGGGCTTCCGCCATGTTGTTGACGCCGTTCCTGGAAACCTTGATGGGCTATCGCCGTGCATTGACGTGGAGCATTGTGCCGTGGGCGTTGCTCACCGCCGCCTCGCCGCTGGCCGGTTCACTGCTGCTGCTGTTGGCGGTACGCGCGCTGCTTGGCGCCAGCGAAGGGCCGCTGTTTTCGCTGAAAACCATGTACGTCGGCGATCGCTTCGCCGCCGATGAACGCGGCAAGCCCAACGCGGTCAGTGCGCTGGGGGTATCACTGGGGTTGGTGATCGGCTTTCCACTGGTGAGTTTCCTGATGGCGCACTTCGGCTGGGCAATGTCGTTCTATCTGCTGGCGGCGATCAATCTGCTATTGGGACTGACGCTGGTACGGCTGTTTATCCGCCCGCCCCTGCGACCGCAGCCTGCCGTCGCAAGGCCTGCGGCGTTGGCGCGCGTCTGGCAGACCTTCGTGCTGGCCTGGCGCACGCCGATGCTCGGTTGGATCATGCTGATCGAGATCGCCACTCTCAGCTATCTGTGGGGCTCCAGCGCCTGGCTGCCGGCCTATCTGACCGATGAGAAAGGGTTTTCCATCAGACAAATGGGATGGTTGGCATCGCTGCCGTTTGTCGTCAGCATCGCCTCAAAATATCTCGGGGGCGTGCTGCTCGATGCTATCCGCCCCTATCAGGCGCCGTTGATTTTCGCCTTTGGCGGCGCGGCAACCGCGCTGTGCATCTATGGCGTCATGCACAGCCACCAGCTCGGCTGGATGGCGTTTTTCCTGTTGATGGCCAATGCCTGCTGGGGGGCGCAGGGCGCGGCAATCCCCACTCTGCTGCAATACTATGCCCAACCGCAGGCGGTGGGCAGCGCCTATGGTCTGATCAACGGCATCGGCAATCTGTTCTCGGCATTTGTGCCGACGATCATGGGAATGGTGATGGCCAGTCAGGGCAAGGTTTCTTCAGGGTTTACGGTGCTGATCGCGTCGCAATTGCTGACGCTGCTGGCGGGGGGAGTGTTGTTCAGCCGCATGCTGCTGACGCGTGCGACCTCACGGGCCTGATAGCGCGCCCGCCGTGATGGCCGGGCGCCCGTTACCGTCGTCGAGCGGGGCTTAGCGGCCCTTCTTCTTTCGGCCCGGCTGGGTAAAACGCTTGCGCGCAGCCGGATTGCCGCTCGGCTTGTCGGCAGTTCTCTGCCCGTTGCCGCTGCTGGCAGGTTTTTTTCACCGCCGGTTTGGCTTTTTTGGCCGGTTTGGCTTCCGAGCTGGAATCTTCAATCAGCTTGAACAGCTCAACCAGTTCATCGTCGGTCAGGTCACGCCATTCGCCCAACGGCAGGCCGGCCAGCCCGACGTTCATAATGCGGGTGCGCTCCAGCTTGGTCACTTCATAACCGAAGTGTTCGCACATGCGGCGGATCTGGCGGTTCAGCCCCTGTACCAACACGATGCGGAAGACAAACGGCGCGACCTTCTTCACCTTGCATTTCTTGGTCACCGTACCCAGCATCGGCACGCCGGCACCCAACCCGTGGATGAACTCATCGGTAACCGGCTTGTTGACGGTTACCAGATATTCCTTTTCGTGATCGTTGCCGGCCCGCAGGATCTTGTTCACCAGATCGCCGTGGTTGGTGAGGAAGATAAGCCCCTGGGAGTCTTTATCCAACCGCCCGATCGGGAAGATACGGGTGCTGTGGTTGACGAAATCGACAATGTTGTCTTTCTCGCCGTCTTCCGTGGTGCTGACCACCCCTACCGGTTTGTTCAGCGCGATAAAGATCAGGTTGTCTTCATTGCGCGGTTCGATCAGTTGGCCGTTAACCTTGACCACGTCGCCCGGGAAGACGCGATCGCCAAGCGCCACGCGCTTGCCGTTGATAAATACGTTGCCTTGCTCGATATAACGATCGGCATCGCGACGCGAGCAGATACCGCTTTCGCTGATATATTTGTTAAGACGTATAGATGGTTTGCCCAGCATGCTTTCTCCATACGGCCCTGACCTGACGGCTCAGGGCCTTGAGCTGATACTGTTTTGGTCGCTTACGGCTGCTTTTTGGCCGCCTGCAGGTACAGCATCTCCAGCCCCAGCGTCGCCGCCGCCAGCGCAGTGATTTCAGACTGATCGTAAGCCGGCGCCACTTCTACCACGTCCATGCCGGACAATGTTCAGCGACTGCATGCCACGCACCAGCTTCAGCGCGCGATCGGAGGTCAGGCCGCCGATAACCGGCGTACCGGTGCCCGGAGCAAATGCCGGATCCAGACAGTCGATGTCAAAGGTCAGATATACCGGCATGTCGCCGACGATCTGTTTGATCTGGGTCAGCAGATCGTCCACGCCGCGATCGTTCACCTGCGCCGCATCCAGCACGGTAAAACCGTTGTCGTGATCGAACTCGGTACGAATACCGATCTGCACCGAATGGTGCGGGTCGATCAGACCTTCGTTTGGCGCATGGAAGAACATGGTGCCGTGGTCATATTGGCTGCCGTTGGCGTAAGTGTCAGTGTGCGCATCGAAATGCACCAGCGCCATTTTGCCGAAATGCTTGGCGTGCGCGCGCAGCAGCGGCAGCGTCACGAAGTGGTCACCGCCGAAGGACAGCATGCGTTTGCCGGCCTTCAGCAGTTTTTCTGCGTGCGCCTGCAATTTGTCGCTCATGTCCTGCGCATCGCCAAAATTGAACACGATGTCACCACAATCGACAACGTTCAGCCGATCGCGCAGGTCAAAACTCCACGGCCAGCGGTGACCTTCCCAGGCCAGATTGGTCGATACCTGACGAATCGCCGCCGGGCCATGACGGCCGCCGGCACGGCCGGAGGTTGCCATATCGAAAGGAATGCCGGTGATTACCCACTCTGCATCGCTGTCGTAAGGCATGAAATTCAGCGGAAAGCGCAGGAAACCAAAGGCGTTGGACACTAAAGAATTATCGGGCTGATGGCCTAGAGTACTCATATTAAACCCTCATAGTTCAACGATTTGCCTGTTGTGAAAGCGCACAGGCCGGAGCAAAAAAAAATCCCTCCCGCGTCGTTAGCCCGACGAGAAAGGGATCTATTCAAAAATCTTTTGGCACTGCTGATGGCGCAGATTATCGCCGTATTTGGTTCGCGCTTCAAGAGCGCGCATCATCATCCCGACTGCTCGTCGTCATCCAGTATAGACCCTGCATCCTTCAGGCATGTGAACGTGGCCGCCTTCACGAGCTTTGGAGCTGACATCCATTAAGCTCCCGATGATTAGTTTTGTGATTTCAATCCCCTTTATCTGAAGGTGAAAATATATAAGTTAATTTCCGTCATACTATTAATGAAACAAACTCACAGTGCGAAGACATTAAGCACGGAAAGAAAATCACATTTAAAATTTAGTTAAATAACACAAGTTAACAGCACGCATAACAGCTAGATCTAACATATAAAGATAAAATAGAGAAAAATAAACCAGATGTTTAATATCATGCCAACACGTCACAAACAGACAATTAAAAATAAAAAACTTTATATAGCACTAGAGGTTATGACGTTCCTATTAAGTATTCCTCTAGGCTATCTTTGTTCTCAAATTGACTCACTGAATGATATTACCTTAGGAATCATTCTCATCTATATCCCTGTATCTATGATCACAGTGGATTATCTTTATCAACGCTTTGAAAGGAAATAAGCGTTATGAGAGAACTAACAACAAAGGAAATACTCACTATTTCTGGTGGAAACGCAGATTCTGGCTATGAGGGCCAAGGATGTGCTTCACAGGTTGCCAGCGATGCCAAAAGAGGAGCTTTGGCAGGGGGATATGCAGGTGCAATAGTAGGAGGACCAAGAGGATTGCCTGGTGGGCCAGCAGGGATTGCAGCGGGTGCTATTTCAGGTTTCGCATATGGCTCTATTCGTGGTGCTGCTATCGAAGGTATTCGCTCATACTCTCGTAACTGTGGAGATAATAACAATAGCAATGACCCATTAGGTGGAAATTCTAGTCGCAACAGTGTTAATGGTCAGTGTCATTGGTAATGTCGATATGGCCGGGCACTTCCCGGCCTTGATGGGGATATGTGCATAAAAAAAACTCTCAAAATTTTTGCACTATTTTTATCTGCTATTTGATTGCTTACCTCTTCCAAGGAATAACCATTACCGGCCCTATCGTTCTCAAAGCAATAAGCTACGCTCTGCTGATTGCTTTAGCGTACTTATTTCTCACCAGCACATGGTGGAAAAAGCATGTGTTAAAATTAAAAAGTGACGACTAGGTTATAGAATAAACCGCCGTCTGTTGATCAGCATTTCCCCCAAAACCGATCAAACCAATAGTGACAACCTACAGAGAAAACCCTGTCCGAATCCTCACGGAGAGTTAACAAATTTGTGATAACTGATATGGGGCAAAGAAATATCGAAGGGGATTGCGGGGGGGGAAACCATTAAAAAGGCCGGACATCAGGGAGATGCCCGGCCTTTCAGTTCGGCTCTACTTATTCATCTTCAAGATAGGTATAACCGTACAGCCCGGCCTCGAACTCTTCCAGGAACTGCGCTTGCAGCCCGTCGTCCAGGTCGGTTTCCTTGACCTGATCGCGGAACTTGGCCAGCAGCGCGATGGGATCCAGCTGTACATATTCCAGCATATCCGCCACCGTATCGCCTTCGTCAGACAACTCGGTTTCAATGGTGCCGTCCGGGAAGACATATACGTCAACCGATGCGGTATCACCAAACAGGTTATGCATATTACCCAGGATTTCCTGATAGGCGCCAACCATAAAGAAGCCCAGCACCGGCGGGTTTTCCGGATCGTACGGCGGCATCGGCATGGTGGTCGCTACGCCATCACCGTCGACGTAATGATCGATGGTGCCGTCGGAATCGCAGGTAATATCCAGCAGCACTGCACGGCCTTCCGGCGGCTTGTCCAGCCCTTCCAGCGGCAATACCGGGAACAGCTGATCGATCCCCCAGGCGTCGGGCATCGACTGGAACAGCGAAAAGTTGACGTAAAACTTGTCCGCCATACGTTCTTGCAGTTCGTCGATGATCGGACGGTGCGCACGGTTGCTCGGATCGAGCTGCTGCTGGATCTTGTTGCAGATGTTCAGGTACAGCTGTTCCGCCCAGGCACGCTTGGTCAGGTCCAGCATGCCATGCGCGTACTGGGTATGCACATCGTGCAGATCCATCTGGCTGTCGTGCAGCCATTCACGCAGCGAACGGCGGTTTTCCGGCTCGTTCATTTCCAGCCAGGTTTCCCACATGCTTTCCAGCGCACGCGGCGCGTCTTCTGCCGGCGGATGAGGTTCGCCGAATTCGTTACGTTCCACGCCGATCACGTTGGACACCAGCACCGTATGGTGGGCGGTGACCGCACGGCCGGATTCGGTGATCACCGTCGGGTGTGGCAAGCCGTGCTCGTTACAGGCGTCGCCGATGCCCCAGATGACGTTGTTGGCGTATTCGTTCAGACCGTAGTTCACCGAACAGTCAGACTGGGAGCGCGTGCCTTCATAATCGACCCCCAGACCGCCGCCCACGTCGAAGCACTGGATGTTGACGCCCAGTTTGTGCAGTTCAACGTAGAAACGCGCTGATTCACGCACGCCGGTAGCGATATCGCGAATGTTGGCCAATTGCGACCCCAGGTGGAAGTGCAGCAATTGCAGGCTGTCGAGGCGACCCGCTTCACGCAGCGTTTCTACCAGTTTCAATACCTGCACCGCCGCCAAACCGAATTTGGACTTTTCGCCACCGCTGGACTGCCATTTACCTGAGCCCTGCGACGCCAGACGCGCACGCACGCCCAGGCGCGGTACTACGTTCAGCCGCTCGGCCTCTTCCAGCACCAGGTTGATTTCCGACATCTTCTCAATCACCAGGTACACTTTGTGCCCCAGCTTTTCACCGATCAGCGCCAGACGAATATATTCACGGTCTTTATAACCGTTACAGACAATCACCGAGCGAGTCATGCCCGCGTGCGCCAGAACCGCCATCAGCTCGGCTTTGGAACCGGCCTCCAGCCCCAGCGGCTCGCCGGAGTTGACCAGCGATTCAATCACCCGGCGGTGTTGGTTTACCTTGATCGGATAAACCAGGAAGTAGCCACCTTCGTAGCCGAACGATTCACGCGCGCGCTTGAACGCCGCGTTAATCGAACGCAGACGGTGCTGCAAAATCTGTGGGAAGCAGAACAGTGCCGGCAGGCGCTGTCCCTCTTTCTGCCGCTCCTTCACCAGTTCGGCAAGATCGACGCGCGCCTGCGGGACGTCCGGATCGGGGCACACGCTGATGTGGCCAAGCTCGTTGACGTCATAATAGTTGTTGCCCCAGTAGGCGACATTATAAGTACGCAGCATCTTGCTGGCATTACGATCATTCATGGCAACCTCCTGCATGGAGCGCAAAGAAATAGATTCGTCCGCAACCGGCGGACGGTGTTTCAACTGATCATCAGACATTACTCGCCTCACTTCCCGTACTGACGATATAGTCAGCCACTATCGCAGCTACATCCCGCGAGAACAACCCGACAAACCGCCTTTGCGGCAGTGAATTACCCTGCCGTTCGCCGGTAGCGATCGGTTTATTACTCATATAATTGTAAGACACCCTGTTCAAACCTCGTGAATCGGGTCAAGAAACATCCCACAGGAAGGCTGTAGGCTACCCTTGTTCAGTTCGTCAGACGACCGTTAGCCGGCCCGAGAATCCTGAGTAGCGCCCAGATGCGTGTAACATCGGGTTGATGGTGTAGAGACAAAACGGAAGATAGCAGAAGAATTGGCGCCAGAACGGCACTGCTGTTGAGAACCAACAACCGGTAGACAACGGATCATTAATCCAACCACCTCCACGCGCGTCGTTCATGATGAACGACCCAGCCTCTATATATAGTGAACGAACGTGACCGTTCGATGAAGCGGCGGCGTCGCAGCGACGCCTACGGTTGGTCAGGCTGTCACCGTCGGCAGACACGGGAACTGACCCTCTGTCCTGCCGCGTACTGTGCACCAAATGAACCGCGCGCGCAGTTTATACCGGTAACCGGGGCAAAATGCAAAATGAAAATTGGCTGACAACTGTTTCAAGCGATGAAAATGGCGTCACCTGGCTTGCGTAAAAGAGCGATGCGGCAAAAAAATACTGGCAATCCGGCTAAAGCATAACCTAAAATAGACGTCCAGATGTTAATCCATCTATACTGGTTAACCGACAAGCTGCTTAACGGCTTTGCCAGAGGGGCGTTGCAGGATGCATCTCGCGCCATCCGCGGAGACCCTTCGCCTTGGTGCCCGGATCTCCAGCGCTGTGCAGTAATTTCCAACCCGTCTTATGCAAGGTAAAGAATACAATGGCTAAACACCTTTTCACGTCAGAATCCGTTTCTGAAGGTCATCCTGATAAAATCGCCGACCAGATCTCTGATGCGGTTCTTGACGCCATCCTGGAACAGGATCCAAAAGCTCGCGTAGCCTGCGAAACATACGTAAAAACCGGCATGGTACTGGTCGGTGGCGAAATTACCACCAGCGCTTGGGTCGATATCGAAGAGATCACCCGCAAGACCGTACGTGAGATCGGCTATGTTCATTCAGACATGGGTTTTGACGCCAACTCCTGCGCCGTACTGAGCGCTATCGGCAAGCAGTCGCCAGACATCAACCAGGGCGTTGACCGTACCGATCCGCTGGAACAGGGTGCCGGCGATCAGGGCCTGATGTTTGGTTACGCCACCAACGAAACCGACGTGTTGATGCCAGCTCCCGTGACTTACGCGCACCGTTTGGTACAGCGTCAGTCCGAAGTGCGTAAAAACGGCACTCTGCCGTGGCTGCGCCCGGATGCCAAAAGCCAGGTCACCTTCCAGTATGATGATGGCAAGATCGTCGGCATCGATGCGGTAGTGCTGTCTACCCAGCACGCCGAAGACATCGCGCTGAAAGACCTGCAAGAAGCGGTGATGGAAGAGATCATCAAGCCGGTACTGCCGGCAGAGTGGCTGAGCGCCGCCACCAAATTCCACATCAACCCAACCGGCCGTTTCGTCATCGGTGGTCCAATGGGCGACTGCGGCCTGACCGGGCGTAAAATCATCGTTGATACCTACGGCGGCATGGCACGCCACGGCGGCGGTGCGTTCTCCGGTAAGGATCCGTCCAAGGTTGACCGTTCAGCCGCCTATGCGGCGCGTTACGTTGCCAAAAACATCGTGGCCGCCGGCCTGGCCGACCGCTGTGAGATCCAGGTTTCCTACGCGATTGGCGTGGCGGAACCGACCTCCATCATGGTGGAAACCTTCGCTACCGAGAAAGTGCCAACCGAGCAGTTGACGCTGCTGGTACGCGAATTCTTCGACCTGCGCCCATACGGCCTGATTCAGATGATGGATCTGTTGCAGCCGATCTATCGCGAAACCGCCGCCTACGGCCACTTTGGTCGTGAACACTTCCCATGGGAAGCGACCGACAAAGCCGCACTGCTGCGCGACGCTGCCGGCCTGAAATAAGTCCCGGCATCAACATAAAAACGGCAAGCCTTGGCTTGCCGTTTTTTTTGAACGGATGGGTGCTCATGGATCAACGCATCGACTGCCGGACAGCGGAGGCAATCCCCCCGCCACCGGGTTGCCTTACCGCCCGGATTCGTAAGCCCAAATGGCCGCAACCTCCGTATTGCCCGATCGGATCCGCAGCTCGCAAAGCATGCTGCGGGTTATCCATGCCGGTGATATTACCGTGGCACAAATAACCACCAGTTTTAACAGGCTTCGTTTGTTCGGCATCATGCCTTCTTCTCCTTGCCTGGCAGCGGGTAAGAGGCGAGTTTGACGTTGTCGTGCGTTAAAGTAGGCCTCGGGTTGATGAACATCGACTCGGGGCTTATCTCTTTGTCCCCTTCACGCTGGCTCCAGATACACAGATCCAGAGCACCCGCGCGCACTATATTCACCCTATCCTCCCTTCCCTCGTTCCTTTTCACGCTAAATGTCGTTTTTGCGCAACGGCACGCAACGTATTGCAGCGCGTTGAAAATATAAAAAAAGGCCCAGCAACGCCGGGCCCCTGATGGCAGAGAGTACCGTGGAGACGCGGCTTACGACGTCTGCTTGCGCAGCAGGTACACGAAGTACGGCGCGCCAATAAACGTCGCCAGCAACCCGGCCGGGATCTGATTCGGGAACATCACCATGCGGCCGCACCAATCGGCAAACATCATCAGCAGGCCGCCCAGCATTGCTGCGATCAACATCTGCGGCAATGCACGGCGGAATCCCAGCATGCGCGCCATATGTGGCGCCATCAGGCCGACAAAGCTCAGCGGCCCCACGGTCAGCGTCGCCATGGCGGTTAGCGTCGCCGCCAGCAGCAGAATGCTCAGCCGCACCGGCGTCAGCGCAATGCCGACCGAACGCGCGGTGGCGCTTCCCAGCGGCAGAATGGTCAACCAACGGCGGCACAGCGGCGCCAACAGCACCAGCAGCGCCGCAATCACCGCCGTACGCACCGCCTGCGGCGCCGTCACCGAATAGGTCGAACCGGAAATCCAGGTCAACAGGCCGCCCATGCGCGGATCGCCACTGGCAAGCAGCAGGTAGATGGTGGTGGTGAACGCGGTACTGAGCGCGATCCCCGCCAGCAGCATGCGCTCGGTAGAGAAACCACCACGCCCGGCGGCAATCATGATGATCAGCAGCGTGACCGCCGCGCCGAGGCTGCCCGCCGGTAACAGCCAGACAAAGGCATCGCCCGGCACCAGGAACAGCATCATCACCACGCCAAATGCCGCACCGGAACTGATCCCCAGCACTTCCGGGCTGGCCATCGGGTTACCGGTCAGTTTCTGGATCAGCGTGCCCGCCACCGCCAGCATCATGCCGGCCGCCAGCGCCGACAGTACCCGTGGCCAGCGCCAGGGCAGTAAAGCCTCAAACTCCGCGCCGTGGCTCCAGTGCCAGCCAGCGGCATTCTGGCCAAACATCAACGCCACCGCCAACCCGGCCAGCAACAGTACGCTGCCCAGCAGCAACCACAGCAGCAGATGGCGACGCTCGGCCGGAACACGATCGCCGAGATTCATCGGCGCGGCGTTGCAGCGCTGCGCAGACGTGGCAACAGCCACAGCAGCAACGGCGCACCGATCAGTGCCGTAGCGGCACCGGTAGGAATTTCACGCCACACCTGAGTCAACCATATCATCGCCTGATCGGTCAGCCACAGCAGCAGAGCCCCCAGCAGCGGAGCCAGTAACATACGGTGTGCCAAACGCCGCGCGCCGAGCATCTTCGCCATCAGCGGCGCAAACAGACCGATAAAGCCAATCACCCCCCACCGCATTGACCAGCATGGCGCTGAAGATAATCGCCAACGCCAACGCGCAGAAACGCGACAGCGCCAGCCCCAGTCCCAGATTGCGCGCCACGCCGTCATCCAGCCCCAGCAGCGTCAGCGGCCGGATCAGCAACGCCGCCAGCACGGCAACCACCAGCAGCCGCGGCCAAATGAACTGCACCGCACTCCAATCCTGTTGATTGAGCGAACCGGTACTCCACATAAACAGCCCTTGCAGCTGTTCATAATTGAACAGTGCCAGCAGGCTGCTGACCGCGCCACAATACAGCCCCAGCACCAGACCGGCCAGAATCAGCGTCACCGGCGACATGCGCTTGCCCCAGGCCACGCCGAACACCAATCCACCGACCACGATGGCACCCGCCATCGCCGCCAGTTGCCGGGTCAGTTCGCCGCCCGGCAGCATCCACAGCGTCGCGATGGTCAAGCCCAGCTGAGCGCCCGCAGACACCCCGAGCGTTGCCGGTTCAGCCAGCGGGTTGCGCAGTACCTGTTGGAACAGTACCCCCACCAGCCCCAACCCGGCGCCTGCCAGCAGCGAAACGGCAAAACGTGGTAACAGGCTGTAATGGAACACCATTTGCCGTACATCGTCGATATCCGGTGCGCTCAGCGCCTGTGGCCACAGCGCCGCCGGCAACTGCTGCATCAGGTTGTAGAGGGTCAGGCCGCCTGCCGCTGCCAACAGCAGCAATATCAACGCCACCGGCATCAGACGGAGTCGAGCGCTCATCGCTTGCCCTCCTGCGCCTGTTCCAGCAGACGACAAAAGCGCATCGCCGACAGCGTCGCGCCATAAAACCACACCGCCGGCACCTTGCGCAGTTGCCGCTGGCGAACAAACGGCAACGCCTGCCATAGCGGCGTCGCACTCACCTGCTCCAACATCGCCTGATTTCCATGATCGAGATAAATCGCCCGCGCGTTTTTCACCGCGGCCAGCCGTTCAATCCCCACCACCGCCGATCCCCAGAAATTGGTTTCGCCCTGCCAGGCGTTGGCGATGCCGAGTTGGTCCATGACCTCCTGGAATAGGCTCTGCTGGCCGATGATCAACGCATGACGGGCATCCACCAGCGAAAACAGCAGCAGCGGCTGCGTGGTATATCCCTGCAACCGCCGGCGCGCATCGCCGATAAAGGTATCGAACTGCATCAGGTGCCGTTGCGCACGCGCCTCCAACCCCAGACGCTGTGCCAACTGCCGCAACGATTGCCGGGCCACCGTCAGCGGTTTGCCACTGCCGTCGTTGAAGTTGAACGCCATACCTGGCGCGATCGGCGCCAATTGCTGTGGCGAGGGGCCATAACCTTGTGACAGCAGCAGCAGCGACGGTTGCAGCTGTTGCAGCAGCTCCAGATTCGGTTCGGTGCGCTGACCGACGTCAATCACCGACGCCGGTAACGCCGGCTCATTGACCCACAGGTTGTAATTGTAAATATCGGCCACCGCCATCGGCGTAACGCCCAGTGCCATCAGCAATTCGGTGGGCAGCCACTCCAGCGCGACAATGCGCGACAGGTCCGGCAACGCGGCAGCGCGGCCCGGCAGGCCATACAGCAACGGTGCCGCCGCCATTGCCGCCAGCAGGCGGCGTCGGACAGGATCATGAGGAAAATGACGCATCAGTAGACAAAGCTCACCGGCGCGCCGCCGCTTGGGTGCGGCAGCGTGCCCATTGGAATACCGTAGATTTGTTCCAGCACCGGCCCCTGCATCAGCTCCAGCGGCGCGCCCTGTGCAATGACCTCGCCGCTACGCAACGCCACCAGGCTATCGCAATAACGTGCGGCCATATTAATGTCATGCAATACCGCAATCACCGTCAGGCCACGCTGCCGGCTCAGGCGCTGGATCAACGCCAACACCTCGACCTGATGCGCGATATCCAGCGCGGAGGTCGGCTCATCCAGCAGCAGGCAGCGGCTATCCTGCGCCACCATCATCGCCAGCCAGGCACGTTGCCGCTCGCCGCCGGACAAACTGTCCACCAGCCGCGCAGCAAAGGGCTTTAGCCCCACCAACGCGATGGCGTCTTCGACATGCTGACGATCGGCGGCAGAAAAACGCCCCAGCGCGCCATGCCACGGATAGCGGCCAACCGCTACCAGCTCGCGCACCGTCATCCCTTCCGCGGCCGGCAACTGCTGCGGCAGATAGGCTACCTGACGTGCAAATGCCTTGCTGTCCCACTGCGGCAGCGGCTTTTGGTTAAGCAACGCCTGGCCGCCGGTTGGCTGATGATGACGACCAAGGATTTTCAGCAAGGTGGATTTACCGGAGCCATTGTGACCGATCAGTCCGCAGACCTTCCCCTGGGGGAAGGACAGCGACAGCGGTTGCAGCAGTATGCGCCCGGGAACGGCAAAGCTCGCGTTGTCCAACGTGAAGGTTGCGTCTTGAAGATGTTGTGTATCCTGCATAGGCCCTGTTTTCACCGCAGGGCAACCTAGGCCCCCCTGCGGTTGTCCGGTTAGAAGCGGAAGGTTGCGGTAGCGACCACCTGACGTTCTGCGCCCCAGTAGCAGCCATAGGTGGCAAAGCAGCTGGAGACGTATTCCTTGTCAAACACATTGTTGACGTTGATGGCGATGGAAGAGCCTGGCAGATTGAAGCGCGCCAGATCGTACTTCACCGCCGCGTCAAACACCGTGTAGTCTTTCACTTTAAAGCTGTTGGCTTCATCGCCGTAGCTGGAACCGACGTAGCGCACCCCGGAACCCAGGGTCAGGCCGCTGAGCGCCGTTTCGTAGAAGGTGTAATCCGCCCACAGCGATGCCATGTGCTTGGGAATGGCTGCCGGGGCATTGCCCTGCAGGGTGGTGTCTTTGGTGTATTCGGCATCGGTATAGGTATACGACCCCAGCAGGTTGACATTGGCGGTCAGCGCCGCCTTGGCCTCCAGCTCTACGCCACGCGAACGGATTTCGCCGCCCTGCTTGGTAAAGCCGGGATGGTCGGTATCTGCTACCTTGTTGTTGGTTTTGGTCAACTGATAAATCGCCATGCTGGCGGTGATCGGACGATCCGTCGGTGCATACTTCACGCCGGCTTCATACTGCCGACCTTTGGATGCCGAGAACACGTTACCATCAATATCGGCACCGGAGGTCGGCTCGAAGGATTCGCTGTAGCTGATATAAGGCGCAACGCCGTTATCAAATACATAGTTCAGACCGGCACGCCCGGTGAACTGATTGTCCTTTTGTCGGGATACCGAATCGCCGTCCAAACGGTTGGTGCTGTTGGTGTCGCTCCAGTCATACCGGCCGCCCATGGTCAGCACCCAGTTATGCCACTCGGCCTGATCCTGAACATACAGGCCGGTCTGCTCCTGCCGATTGACCTGGCTGGCGCCGCCGTTAATCGTGTAACTCTGGTTACCGTATTGCGGAGCAATGACGTTCAGACTGGACGCGCTGCCATACTGGTAAACCACGTCGTTACGCATGCGCATATAATCTACCCCCAGCAACAGGGTGTGATCGACGGCGCCGGTAGCGAACCTGGCCTGGGCCTGCGTATCCACCGCGAAGCTGGACAGGTGCTCCTTCGAGTTCATCACCCCGCGCGTCAGCTCGGCAGGGTTACTGGCGCTGATACCCGATCCATAGATAGAACGGTAATCGACGTCCATTTTGGAGTAACGCAGGTTTTGCCGCACGGTCCACACGTCGTTAAAGCCGTGTTCAAAGGCATAGCCGAGCATCTGCTGCTTGCGCGAGATGTTGTTGTAACCGGGCTCGCCGTCGTTGAAACTGGTTGGCAGCTTGCCGTTGATGCCGTTTTCAACCGTGCCTTCTTTCGGCAGCCAGCCGTAATAACCCACGCTCGGATCGTCCTGGAAGCTGCTGAGCAGCGTCAGCGAGGTGCGATCGTCCGGTCGCCAGGTAAAGGAAGGCGCGATGGCATAGCGTTTGCTCTTCTCTCCCACCTGCTGCTGATCTTCGTCACGCGCCAGGCCGGTCAGACGATACGAGTAAACGCCGGCGTCATCCAGCGCGCCGCCAAAGTCAAACCCGGTCTGGAACAGATTGTCGGTGCCCATCTTGAACTGGACTTCGCGCAGTTGCTCGGTGGTCGGGCGTTTGCTGACCAACGCCACCACCCCGCCCGGATTGCTTTTGCCGTACAGCACCGAAGACGGCCCGCGCAGCACTTCGGCACGCTCCAGGAAGTAGGGGTCGATCTGAAAAATCGAATAGTTGTCATCCTGCAGCTTCAAACCGTCCAGATACATATTGGTGCCGACCGAACTGAAGCCGCGAATGTTCACCGAATCATAGGCGGTGGAAGCGCCACGGTTACCGACCATCACGCCTGGCGTATAGGCCAGTGCGCTTTTCACCGTGTCCGGCTGGCGCATGTCCATCTCTTCACGCGTCACCACCGATACCGACTGTGGCGTTTTCACCAGCGGCGTATCGGTTTTGGTGCCGGTGGCGCTGTGCTTGGCGGCGTAGGTGCCTACCGGCCCCCAGGCGCTCTCCTGCGGCGCACTGCTGCTGCCCACCACGGTGAGCGTGTCTTCCTTGCCGTTGCTGGTCGCGCTGTCGGCGGCCAAAGACGGCAGGCTGAAGGAGCCTAACGCAGCGGCGATGGCAATTGCCGCACCGCGCACGGGAAATCGGCTGAACACAGCCGGAGATGAAGAAGGACGCTTGGTCGGCATGGTTTTTTCTCTGATGTCGGTGATAACGAATGTAAACGATAATAATTATTATAAGCGTCGCATTTTATGCAGAAGCGTAATTGAACTGCAAGCTGATTTCCGTTAAGGGAAACCAGTAACGATGCGCATTCAGCCCGTTTAACCCGCGCTAAATATCCTGATGCCAAAAACAAAAAAGCCCGCAACTGAACGTTGCGGGCCGAGTAACAAAACAAGCGGATTCTTGTAGGCGATTTTACATTTCTGCGCCTGAATTATTGGCCGAACATATCCTTAATCCAGCCGGCAACGCCGTCAGCACCCTTCTGCTCGTTTTGCGGCTGCTGCTGTTCCTGCTGTTGCTGGATCGCCGCCTGACTGGCCTGACACAACCCGTCCGGGTTATCGGTCCATACCGGCAGAGTGCGACCGCCGCCGCCGCAGATAAAGTTACCGTCGCCGTCAATGTTCATCTGGCTAATGCCCTCCGGCGGTTGCAGCATCAATGGCAACGGCGTCTGGTTCTCCAGATAACGACGATACAGCGTCAGCGCGCCGTTGGCGCCGGTCAGCTTGGCCGGGCCATTGTTGTCGCGCCCCACCCAGGCAATCGCCACCTCTTTGCCGTCCACGCCGGCAAACCAGCTGTCACGCAGGTCGTTGGTGGTACCGGTTTTGGCCGCCAGATGGTAATTCGGGAACTTCACCGACAGCGAGCGCGACGTACCGCGCGCTACGCCCTGCTGCATCGCATACAGCGTCAGATAGGCCGCCTGTGCCGGCACCACGCGTTCCGCCTGCGGGAAGCTCTGGTACAGCACGCTGCCATCTTCGGCGATCACCGAACGCAGAGCCGATAACGGCGCACGGTTACCACCGCTGGCGATGGTCTGGTATTCCTGTGCCACTTCCATCGGCGTCAGGCCAATCGCCCCCAACAGCATCGACGGCACCGGGTTGATTTCCGCCTTCGGAATCCCCAGACGTTGCAGCGTGGCGCTGATTTGATCCAGCCCGACCGCCATCCCCAGATTTACCGTCGGTACGTTCAGCGAGTTGGCCAGCGCATCCACCAGCATCACCTTGCCACGGAATCGGCGATCGTAGTTGTTTGGCTGCCATACGCTGCCATTCGGCTGCTTCAACGACAGTGGCGCATCCGCCAGCCAGGTGTTCAAACGGTACTTGTCCGGTTCAGACAACGCGGTCAGATAGGTTGGCGGCTTGGCCAGAGAGCCCACCAGACGGCGCGCCTGGATCGCACGGTTGAAGCCGGCATATTGCGGATCGGAGCCGCCGACCATGGCACGCACTTCGCCGCTGAAGCGATCGACGATCACCATCGCCGCTTCCAGATCCTTGACGTTACGCGCGGCGCGCAGTGCTGGCACGCCGGTTTCCACCGCTTTTTCCGCCGCATCCTGCGATACCGGATCGAGGGTGGTGAAGATCTTCACCCCCGACAGGTCGTTGACCTTGTCACCCAGTTTGGCCTGCAATTCTTGACGCACCAATTGCATAAAGGCCGGTTGCGGGGTAATCACGCCGCCTTTCGGCTGCACGCCCAATGGACGCGCGCTGAGCATATTGTACAGCTCGGCATCGATAACCCCCTGGTTCTGCAACAGTTTCAACACCAGATTACGGCGTTCAAGCGCCAGTTTCGGGTTACGCCACGGGTTATACAGCGACGCGCCCTTTACCATGCCGACCAGCAACGCCTGCTGATCGAGGCTCAGCTCATCGACCGGGCGACCGAAGTAATACAGGCTGGCCAGTGGGAAACCACGAATCTGATCGCTGCCGCTCTGGCCGAGATACACCTCGTTGAGGTACAGCTCCAGAATGCGATCCTTGCTGTAACGGTAATCGACCAGCAACGCCATGTAGGCTTCGTTGAGCTTACGCCACAGCGAGCGTTCGTTGGTCAGGAACAGGTTCTTCACCAACTGTTGTGTCAGGGTACTGCCACCCTGCACCGCACGACCGGCGGTCAGGTTGGCCACCAGCGCACGGCCGATGGAGTACGGGCTGACGCCGCCATGCTCATAGAAGTGGCGGTCTTCGGTAGCGATCAGCGTATCCACCAGCAGATCGGGGAAACCGCTACGCGGTACAAACAGTCGCTGCTCACCGTTAGGCGATTGCAACATGGTGATCAGTCGCGGATCCAGGCGGAAGAAACCGAAGCTGCGCCGGTTTTCCATGTTTTCGATTTTGGCGAGCCGATTGTTTTGGAAATCGAGACGCGCATGGATCTGGCCTTCCTTGCCATCCGGGAAGTCAAACGGACGACGCAGCATTTCGATGCTGTTGGCCTGTACGGTAAATTCTCCCGGACGCGTCATGCGACTCACCTGGCGGTACTGCATCCCTTCCAGCAGATCGACCATTTCCTTTTTGCTGTACGGCATGCCCGGTTCAAGGTTGACCATGCGGCCATAGACCGCCGCCGGCAACTGCCAGACCTTGCCGTCAATGCGGCTGCGGATCTGGGAATCAAGGTAGACGCCGTACACCGCCAGCAGCACGGCAATCACCAGAATGATTTTAACAATCAGGCCAAGCCAGCGGCGTTTTTTACGCGGTGGGGCAGCTTTTACCTTACGCGGCATGCGTTGCTCCTGGTCATCATAGTCTTCATCCTCATACTCATCCTGATAGTCATCTGCTTCAAAATCATCATAGTCGTCGTCTCTGCGACGGCGCAGCGGTTTGCGCGATGCGCTGCGTTTCGGTTGCTTGCCTTTGCGCCCAATGGGTTCGCGGTCATCCCCAGCCATTGCCGTTGTTCTCCACGCTGAACGGCCCGTGGCCGTAAATGAATCGCTTAATCTGTTCCTGCACCGGACGCGTGAACAGAAGAAACATCTGAATTCTATACCCTAAACCAGCACCACTGCATCACGGCACGTCGCCAGGCTCAGCCCGGGTCGCCGTCGCGACCAGCACATCCGCCTATTGGTATTTCTTGGTACGCCGCGTCGGAGCGGCGTTGGCCGGGTCGTCAGGCCATAAGTGCTTCGGGTAGCGCCCTTTCATCTCTTTTTGCACTTCGCGGTAGGCCCCTTGCCAAAACGCCGCCAGATCGCCGGTAATTTGCAGCGGTCGATGCGCCGGAGAGAGTAACTCAAGCACCACCGCGATGCGACCCTCGGCCAGCATCGGACTGCGCTGTTCACCAAACATTTCCTGCAAACGCACCGGCAACAGCGGCGGCTTGTCCGCATCGTAACGGATCGGCAGGCGACTGCCGGTCGGCACAGTGTAATGAGTGGGCAACGCATTATCCAGCCGCTGCTTTTGTTGCCAGTCGAGCAGCCGACCAAGGGCCTCGGCAAGGTTGACCTGCTTGAGCCCGCGTAAATCCCGCACGCCGCCGAGAGATGGCAGCAGCCAGCGCTCCAGCGAGTCCAACAGGGTCTCATCATCCACCGCTGGCCAGTCGGCCTCCGGCAGCCAGCGCTGTGCGCATTGTAAACGAATACGCAGTTGCTCGGCTGCGCTATCCCAACCCAGCACCGCCAGCCCCTGCGTGCGTACCCACTCGATCAGCGCCTGTTGCAGCGCGTCGTCCGCCGGTTTTGCCAACGGTCGGGCTTTCAGCGTCAGGCGGCCAATCTGCTGGCGCTGCCAGGCGCGCAGCGTGCCCTTCTCCTCATCCCACTCGACGGCGGTCTGCTGCCGTATCAGGTGCGGCAACTGTGCGGCCAATGCCTCGATATCTACCGGCAACGCCAACAGGATGCGTGCATCGGGACTGTTGGCTCCCTGTAACAACGCGGGTGCAATCAGCCACGGCGTGCGCGACAGAGCCTCATCCTGATCCATTGCGGCACCCATGCCGTTTGCCAACAGGTAACGGCCATCCTGGCCACGCCGTTGGGCAATGCGGTCGGCGAAGGCCTGCGCCAGCAAACGCGGCGCCAGCGTGACATCCACCTGACCGGCACGCCCCGGCAGCCGTTGGGCAAGCTGGCGCGCGCGCCGTTGCCAATGCGGCTGCGGGCGACTCAGCCAGTAATCGATATCCATGGCTCCCCCGCGCGGCGGCTCCTCCAACAGTGCCGCCAGCAGCGCCGCGGTCGCCAGCCCATCGGCGCCTGATTGCGCGCCGGCATGCAGCATCGCCGCCAGTCGGGGTTCACAGCCCATCATCGCCATTTGCCGCCCGGCGACGGTCAGCTTGCCGCCGTCGTCGGTGGCGCCAAGGGAATGCAGCAGGCGTTGCGCCGCCGCCAGTGCGCTTGCGGGGGGCGCATCGAGCCAGGTCAGTTGCCCGGGATCCACACAGCCCCATTGCAGCAGCTCCAGCCAAAAACCGCACAAATCGCTTTGTCCTATTTCCGCCTCGGCATGCTCGGCGGCGCGCTCGCCCTGCTCCCTGGCAAACAGATGCCAGCAGATGCCCGGCTCCAGGCGTCCGGCGCGGCCGGCTCGCTGGATCATCGACGCCTGGCTGATACGCTGTGTCAGCAACCGTGTCAGACCGCTGCGCGGGTCGTAACGCGCGACGCGCTCCAACCCGCTGTCGACCACCAGCCGTATGCCTTCGATGGTCAGGCTGGTTTCGGCAATATTGGTCGCCAGCACCACCTTGCGTCGCCCGGCAGCCGCCGGCTGGATCGCCCGCTGTTGCTGTGCGAGCGGCAGCGCGCCGTACAGTGGGCAAAGATCGACATCGCTGGCGACGGCACCATTAAGGCGTTCCTGTACCCGGTTGATCTCCGCCACCCCCGGCAGGAACAGCAGCAGCGAGCCGTGCTGCTCAGCCAGCAGGCGCTTGACCGCCGCCGCCACGCCATCTTCCAGCCGCGGGTAGCTGGCCAGAGAATGATAGTGACGCTCTACCGGGAAGCTGCGCCCTGCCGACACCACCACCGGCGCGTCCGGCAACAGCGGTGACAGGCGCGCATTGTCCAGCGTCGCCGACATCACCAGCAGCTTTAGATCGTCACGTAGCCCCTGTTGCACGTCGAGCAGCAGCGCCAGCGCCAAATCCGCCTGCAGGCTGCGCTCATGAAATTCATCGAGGATCACCAGCGAGACGCCCTGCAATTCGGCATCCTGCTGCAACATGCGGGTCAGCACCCCTTCAGTCACCACCATCAGGCGGGTATCAGGCCCGCTGCGCGTTTCGGCCCGCATGCTGTAGCCCACCGTTGCGCCCGGCTCTTCCCCCAGTTGCTGCGCCAGGCGGTAAGCGACGTTTTTTGCCGCCAGCCGGCGGGGCTCGAGCATGATAATGCGCCCCGGCAATCCCGCTCGCGCCAGGATCTGCAACGGCAGCCAGGTCGATTTTCCGGCACCGGTAGGGGCGTGCAGCAGCACCTGCGGTGCGCTGTGCAATGCAGTGAGCAGTTCATCGAGTATCGCGCTGACGGGCAATGAAGACACAGTCTCTCCGTGGTGGTTAACATTCAAAACCGGGCATTGTACAGTATGTTGCCTTCAATCAATGAGATCGTTATGTCCAGTAGCCGCCGCCTGTTCTTTGCCCTCAGCCTGCCCGACGCCTTGCAGCAACCGGTAATTCGCTGGCGCGCCGAGGCGTTTCAGCCTGAACACGGCCGCCCGGTGGCCGCAGCCAATCTGCATCTGACGCTGGCGTTTCTCGGTGACGTCAGCGCGCAGAAAGAAGCGGCGTTGACGCAACTGGCCGGACGCATCCGTCAGCCGGGGTTCAGCATTACCCTGGACGATCTCGGTCATTGGCCGCGACCCGGCGTAGTATGGCTCGGCTGCAAGCGCGCGCCGCGCGGACTGCTGCAACTGGCCGATATGCTGCGCTCGCAGGCGGCACGCAGCGGCTGCTTCCAAAGCCCGCTGCCATTCCATCCACATATTACGCTACTGCGCGCCGCCACCCGACCGATAGCGCTGCCGCCGTCGACTCCGGGCTGGGTGATGCCGGCCACACAATTTTCCCTGTATCAATCGGTATTCGAACATGGCCGCACGCGCTATCAGCCGCTGGCGCACTGGCCGCTAAAATAAGCAGGAACATCCATGGAATTTACCCCGCCGCTGCAATCCGCCACGCTGATTAAACGTTACAAGCGCTTTCTGGCCGATGTAGTGACGCCGCAAGGCGATACCTTTACCCTGCACTGCGCCAACACCGGCGCCATGACCGGCTGCGCCACGCCCGGCGACACCGTGTGGTACTCCACGTCGACCAATGGCAAACGCAAATATGCCCATAGCTGGGAGCTGACGCACACCCAACAGGGCGACTGGATCTGCGTCAATACTCTGCGTGCCAACGCTCTGGTACGCGAAGCCATTGAACGTAATTTAATCAGTGAATTATCCGGTTACAGTAAAATGACCGGCGAAGTAAAATATGGCGGTGAAAACAGTCGTATCGATTTGTTATTACAGGCAGAAAACCGCGTTAACTGCTATATTGAAGTCAAGTCGGTCACATTATTGCAACAGAAACGTGGTTACTTCCCTGATGCCGTCACGCTCAGAGGGCAGAAGCATTTACGCGAGTTGCAGAGCGTGGCTGCAAGCGGGCAGCGGGCGGTATTGTTTTTTGCCGTGTTACACAGTGGCATCGACCATGTCGCCCCCCGCTCATCATATAGATGCGCATTATGCGTCACTGTTGGCTCAGGTTCGGCTGCAGGGTGTAGAAGTGGTTTGTTATGGGGCTAAATTATCACCTGACGGTATATATCTTGAAGATAAGTTACCGTTTTTTATCGATTAGCGATTCCGGGAACAAATATTTCGACAACCGGATATTGCGTCGCCAAATACGCCTTCCTTCACACGATTGTCAAGCAGGCGACAGGAATAATTGCCAACCTACTTCCCATCTGTTATTTATAGCGGCCTGTTTTTCCCCCGCATTGGGGATTCGATAGTGCGTGTGTATGTAGGAGAAGCAACATGCAAGAAGGGCAAAACCGTAAAACCTCGTCCTTGAGCATTCTCCGCCATCGCTGGGGTGGAGCCGTACCAAGAGAAGCCGGGCGAAGAGTATATGAACGACGCCCAGCTGTCGCATTTTAAGCGCATTCTTGAAGCGTGGCGCAACCAGCTCAGGGACGAAGTAGACCGTACTGTATCGCATATGCAAGACGAAGCTGCCAACTTCCCGGATCCGGTCGACCGTGCCGCGCAGGAAGAAGAGTTCAGCCTTGAACTGCGTAACCGTGACCGTGAACGCAAACTGATCAAAAAGATCGAAAAAACGCTGAAGAAAGTAGAAGACGAAGATTTTGGCTTCTGCGAATCATGCGGCGTGGAGATCGGCATTCGACGCCTGGAAGCGCGCCCGACCGCCGATTTGTGCATCGACTGTAAGACACTGGCTGAAATCCGCGAAAAGCAGATGGCCGGTTAATACCGTTGTCAACGCTGGCGGCGCGTTTCACCACGCGCCGTTTTAAGCAACAGGGAACCCAACTTCCCAGGCTATGCAAGAACGTCATTATGTGGGGCGCTTCGCCCCCCTCACCTTCCGGAGATTTGCATTTCGGTTCGCTGATTGCCGCTCTGGGAAGTTTTCTTCAGGCTCGCGCCCAACGCGGGCAGTGGCTGGTACGCATCGAAGATATCGATCCGCCGCGCGAAGTCGCCGGTGCCGCCGATCGTATCCTGGCCACGCTGGAACACTATGGTCTCCACTGGGACGGCCAGGTCGTCTATCAATCCCAACGTCACGACGCTTACCGCGCTACTCTGGACTGGCTACAACAGCAGGGGCTCAGCTATTACTGCACCTGTACCCGTAGCCGCATCCAGCAGATTGGCGGGCTGTATGACGGCCATTGCCGCGACCTGCAGCTCGGCGCACACGCTGCCGCCATTCGCCTGCGGCAAAGCGCTCCGGTTTACGCGTTTGACGATCGCCTGCAGGGCCGCCTGCAGGCCGACCCGGCGCTGGCGCTGGAGGATTTTATCATCCGTCGGCGCGACGGCCTGTTCGCCTATAATCTGGCGGTGGTGGTCGACGATCACTTCCAGGGCGTCAACGAAATCGTGCGCGGCGCGGATCTGATCGAACCTACCGTGCGGCAGATTGCGCTGTATCATCAGTTGCAGGCGCCGGTACCGCGCTATGTACACCTGCCGTTGGCGCTCGGTGAACACGGCCTGAAACTGTCCAAACAGAATCATGCACCGCCGTTGCCTACCGGCGATCCGCGCCCGCTGCTGGTCGCCGCACTGAAATTTTTGCACCAGCCGCTGCCGGAAAACTGGCAAGATCTTGATCTGCCATTATTATTACGCTTTGCAATCGCCCATTGGCGGTTGGAAAACGTACCGCGTCGACAGGCAATTACCCTGGACGAAAACACAACGGCATTCTCAAAAGAGCCATGGTGAGCTATGATTAGCCGCTATTTTTTATATGCCCAATAGATTTCAAGGTGCAGCCAGGCAGCGATCGGCTGGCAAATCTGCCGCGAACAGAAGCCGCCGTGGCATGCCGCGCCTCTCGCAGGGGGAAAGCCCCGCCGAGACAGGCCAGCGCGTAGTCGATGGCGTTGCAGCTTGAAATATGCAGGGCAGCTCCATTTTTATCAGTCACTATCGAGGTGTACCATTTTTACCCGAGTAGCCAATTTCTGCCGTAAGGTACTAATCCGCGATGACAAGGTGGCCCGCGAAACAACGCCGGCCAACGATAAAAACGTAGTTCGCGAAGAAAGCGTTGTGGCAACCCCATCCCCCAGCGCCACAGGCCGACGGCGGCAGAGATCAGCCTGCCCGTCGCCCGGCGCGCAAACGTCCACCCGTGCCCGCCAGCGAGGGAACGCGCCCAATGACCGTGATCCCACGCGAACAGCATTCCATTTCGCGCAAGGACATCAGCGAAAACGCGCTGAAGGTGCTCTACCGCCTGAACAAATCCGGCTATGAAGCCTATCTGGTCGGCGGCGGCGTGCGTGATTTGCTGCTCGGCAAAAAGCCGAAGGATTTTGACATCACCACCAGCGCCACGCCGGAACAGGTACGCAAGCTGTTCCGCAACTGTCGCTTGGTAGGGCGCCGTTTCCGTCTGGCGCACGTGATGTTCGGGCCGGAAATCATCGAAGTCGCCACCTTCCGCGGCCATCATGAGCCCAACCCGGAGCACGACAAGAACTCCTCCCAGCAGGCACAAAACGGCATGCTGCTGCGCGACAACATTTTCGGTTCGATCGAAGAAGATGCCCAGCGTCGTGACTTTACCATCAACAGCCTGTATTACGGCGTGGCGGACTTCACCCTGCGTGATTACGTTGGCGGCATGCGCGATCTGCAACAAGGCGTGATTCGCCTGATTGGCGATCCGGAAACCCGCTACCGCGAAGATCCGGTGCGCATGCTACGCGCGGTGCGTTTCGCCGCCAAACTGGATATGACCATCAGCAACGAAACGGCCGAGCCGATTCCGCGCCTGGCATCGCTGCTGCATGAAATCCCACCGGCCCGGCTGTTTGAGGAATCCCTCCAAGCTGCTGCAATCCGGCTACGGTTTCCCGACCTATCTGAAGCTGTGCGAATACCAGCTGTTCCAGCCGCTGTTCCCGCTGATCGCCCGCAACTTTACGCCAAACCATGACACGCCAATGGAGCGCATGCTGGTACAGGTGCTGAAAAACACCGATCACCGTTTGCAGAATGATATGCGCGTCAACCCGGCGTTCCTGTTTGCTGCTATGCTTTGGTATCCGTTGCTGGAACATGCGCAAAAGCTGGCACAGGAAAGCGGTCTGGCGTATTACGATGCCTTTGCGCTGGCGATGAATGACGTGCTGGACGAACAGTGTCGTTCACTGGCGATCCCAAAACGGATCACCACGCTGGTACGTGATATCTGGCAGCTGCAGCTGCGCCTATCGCGCCGTCAGGGCAAACGGGCACACAAGCTGATGGAGCATCCCAAGTTCCGTGCCGCCTACGATCTGCTGGCGTTGCGCGCCCAGGTGGAAAACAATCCGGAAATGCTGCGCCTGGCCGAATGGTGGGACGAATTCCAGGATGCCACCCCGGCACGCCAGAAAACCATGTTGAGCACGCTGGGCGAAGATCCGGCACCGCGACGCTCGCGTCAGCGCCGACCGCGCCGCAGAGCGCCACGCAAAGAAGGAGCATAATGATCTGCGTTGTTACTCGTCATACTTCACGCTGCGTCGACATTGGCGCTTCCCGGGCACCTGGTGAACCAGGCGGCCGGGGTTTTGCCTGGTAACGCTGATGACGCAGCCTGAATTCTTCAGAGTTTACATCGCGCTGGGCAGCAACCTGGCGCAGCCGCTGCAACAGGTGAACACGGCCCTGGAGGCGTTGGCGCATATACCTCGCACCCAGTTGATCGCCTGCTCCTCGTTTTACCGTACCAAACCGCTGGGGCCGCAGAACCAGCCGGACTTCCTCAATGCGGTGGTGGCGGTTGACACCCGACTGCCCGCCGAACAGTTGCTCGATCACACTCAGGCGATTGAACGCAATCAGGGACGCGTCCGCAAGGACGAACGCTGGGGGCCGCGCACGCTCGATCTCGACATGCTGCTGTATGGCGATCGGGTCATCAACACCGACCGCCTGACGGTGCCGCATTACGGCCTGAAAGAGCGTGAGTTCATGTTGTATCCGCTGGCGGAAAATCGCCCCGGATCTGATTCTGCCCGACGGCGAAGCGCTGGCCGACTGCCTGAAGCGCGTGCCGATGAACGGTATGAGGCTGTGGCATTCCGCCTGACGCCGCAGACACGATGCGTCCTGGCAGCTCACGCTAGAACAGCACCCTGGCGACAAATCCCCCCTTCGCGCCGATTGGCGAAACTGACCCGCAAACCATGCAGATCGGCGATGCGCTGCACGATGGAAACCCCCAATCCGCTGCCGGTCTGTTCCTGCCCTGGCGGTCGGTAAAAGCGCTCACCCAGCCGAGCCAGGTGCTGCGTCGTAACGCCAGGCCCCTCGTCCTCAACCCGCAGTTCAGCGGCGTTCAATGTCACCGTAACGGCGCTCCCCGTCGGCGTGTAGCGCACCGCATTGTCCAGCAAGTTTCTCACCAGCAGCGACAGCAGCAGCCCATCGCCTGAACGTGGCGACGGCGCGCCCTGTGGCTGATAGCGCAGCGTTACGCCCGCCTGGTGGGCATGATGTTCCTGCTCTGCCAGCGTCGCCGGCACCAGTTGCCCCCAGTCCACCGGCGCTTGCCCGTCCAGGTTGGGCAGCGCGTCCAACCGCGAGAGGGTCAGCAACTGATCCACCAGCCGCGTAGCGCGATCGATACTGACGGACAGGTTTTCCACCGCCCGTTCACGCATCGCGACATCGTCGCCGGCCAACTGCACCACCTCGGTTTGCACCCGCAGTGCCGCCAGCGGGCTGCGCAGCTCGTGCGCCGCGTCGGAGGTAAAACGCCGTTCGCGCAGCAGCATGGTATTGATCCGTGCAAACAACGCGTTCAGCGCATCCACCAACGGACGCACTTCGGTCGGCACCCCGCTGCGCTGCGATCGGCGTGGCATCGTCCGGCGCGCGCTGGCGTAAACCGGCGGCGACCGTGCGCAACGGCCGCAGTTCGCGGCCGACCATCAGCGCCATCCAGCAGCATCAAAAGCGGCAGCGTTACCAGCCACGGCGTCAGTTGCCCGGTCACCAGCGACAGCGCCATATCCTGCCGGTAATCCAGTTCCTGCCCGACCACAATGCGATGCTGGCTATCGGGGCTGGTCAGCCATACCAGTCGCCACAGGTCGTCATCGTCCTTCAGCCGACCATTGACAAACCCCTGGCGTTTGCCGTCAAACGTCATATCGGCGCCGTTTTCGCCATCGTTTGAGCAGCATCTGGCCGTCACTGTCGAAAATGGCAAATGCCAGCGCATCGTCCTCCTGCTCACCGCGTTTGCCGTGGTTGACCAGTTTTTTGGTCGCCGGCAGGCTGCGCGCCGCCTGCTGCGTTGACAGATCGCCCCAGATTGGCCGTCGCCAGCCGCTTGGCGAACAGCATTTGCTGGGTGTCGAACAGTTGGTCGATGTTATGGCGCGTGATATTCCACGCCACCGCGCTGGCGATGCACCAGGTCAGTAACGCCAGCAGGCTGAAGATGATTATCAGGCGTAACCGCAGGCTCAGACGCTTCACTCGGCGTCTCCCAGCGTATATCCCACGCCATGCACGGTGCGGATCACGCCATTGCCCAACTTGCGGCGCAGATGATGGATATGCACTTCGACCGCGTTGCTGCTGACTTCGTCATCCCAGTTGTACAATTTTTCCTGAATCAATGGCCGTGCCAGCACCCGCCCCTTGTTGTTAAGCAGCAGTTCGAGCACCGCCAGTTCGCGCGGCGTGAGGATCACCGGCTCACCGTTCAGGCAGACGCTACGTGCGGCGGTATCAAACACCAGTTTGCCGTGCACCAGTTGTGGCGTCAGCTGGCCGTGACGGCGCCGGATCAGCGCCTGCAGCCGCGCGGCCACTTCCGCCAGCGCAAACGGCTTGCACAGATAATCGTCGGCGCCGTTCTGCAAGCCGCTGACCCGCTGTTCCAGCGCATCGCGCGCGGTCAGGATCAGCACCGGCACGTCGTGCCCGGCCTCGCGCCACTCACGCAGCAGATCGAGCCCATCGATGCCCGGCAGACTGAGGTCAAGGATCACCGCGTCGTAGGGGGCGCTGGTCAACGCCTGCCGACCGATAACGCCGTCGGTGAACCAATCCAGATTGAAGCCCAGTTTGGTCAACCCAACGTTGATGCCGTCGCCAATAATCTTATCGTCTTCAATCAACAGAATTCTCATGTGCGTCCTTTTCTGGTTTTGGTCGATTACATCACAAGGTTCTTAAGAACATCTTAACCACCGCTATCGTCGCTACCCACCCCCGTTGGGTTACAGTAGAATGACTGCACTTTTTTGCAGCCAGCGCCGACACAGAACGCCCGGCGCTATTCAGGAGACCCGTGATGAAACCCACCACCGTGACCCATTTGCGCCAATGGAAACAGGAACAGCGCAAATTTGCGACGCTGACCGCCTACGATGCCAGTTTTGCCAAGCTGTTTGAAGAGCAAGGCATCAAACTGATGCTGGTCGGCGACTCGTTGGGTATGACGCTGCAAGGACATGATTCTACACTGCCGGTTACCGTGGCCGACATCGCCTATCACACCCGCGCGGTGCGCCGCGGCGCGCCGGCATGTCTGCTGTTGGCCGATCTGCCGTTCATGGCTTACGCCACACCAGAGCAAACCTTTGCCAACGCCGCTGAAGTGATGCGCGCCGGCGCCAATATGGTGAAAATCGAAGGCGGCAGCTGGCTGTGCGAGACGGTGAAAATGCTGACGGAGCGCGCGGTGCCGGTGTGCGGCCACCTGGGACTGACGCCGCAGTCGGTTAATCTGTTCGGCGGCTACAAGGTGCAGGGGCGTGACGAACTGGCCGCCAAACAGTTGATGGAAGACGCGAAAAACCTTGAGTTTGCCGGCATTCAGCTGCTGGTGCTGGAATGCGTGCCAACCGAACTGGCGCGCAACATCACTGAAGCGCTGAGCATTCCGGTGATCGGCATCGGCGCGGGCAACGGTACCGACGGCCAGATTCTGGTGATGCACGACGCCTTTGGCATTACCGGCGGGCATACGCCGAAATTTGCCAAGAATTTCCTGGCGCAAAGCGGCGACTTACGCAGCGCGGTGCAACACTATATTCAGGAAGTCGAACAGGGTATCTACCCTGCGGCAGAGCACTCTTTCAACTAACACAGCGCCTCGGGAGCCATTATGCTGATTATTCAAACCCTGCCAGTGTTGCGCCAGCACATTCGCCGCTGGCGCCAGGAAGGCAAACGCATCGCGCTGGTGCCAACCATGGGCAACTTGCACGAAGGTCACATGACGCTGGTCGACGAAGCGCGCGCCCGCGGTGACGTGGTGGTGGTTAGCATCTTCGTCAACCCCATGCAGTTCGATCGCCCTGAAGATCTGACGCGTTACCCGCGCACCCTGCAAGAGGACTGCGAAAAGCTCAACCGCCGCAATGTCGATCTGGTGTTCTCTCCGGCACCGGTCGAAGTGTATCCGCAAGGGCTGGAGCAACAGACCTACGTTGACGTGCCGGGCATCTCCACCATGCTGGAGGGCGCCAGCCGTCCGGGTCATTTTCGTGGCGTGTCGACCATCGTCAGCAAACTGTTCAATCTGGTGCAGCCGGATTTGGCCTGCTTCGGCGAAAAGGACTATCAGCAGTTGGCGCTGATCCGCAAGATGGTCGCCGATATGGGCTACGACATCGATATCATCGGCGTGCCAACCGTGCGCGCCAAGGACGGGCTGGCACTCAGTTCGCGTAACGGCTACCTGAGCGCGGAACAGCGCAAGCTGGCGCCACAGCTCAGCAAGATCATGAACGCGCTGGCCGAGCGACTGGGCAATGGTGAACGTCAGGTCGACGATCTGCTGGCGCAGGCCGCCGACCAGCTACGCGCCGCCGGCTTTACGCCGGACGAACTGTTCATTCGCGACGCCGACAGCCTGCAACCGCTGAGCGTCGACAGCCGGCGCGCGGTAGTGCTGATGGCCGCCTGGCTGGGCAAGGCGCGGCTGATTGACAACCAGCAGGTGGATCTGACGCAGTAGTTGTTTTTTGTACAGTCGTCATCGATTCCCGTGCTGGAAAGTAGACAACCTGCGGGATATCGGTGACGATACCGGTGATCAATATTCAACCCAGCGCCTGCAAAGGCCGATATTCAGTTAGGTAAAGCTATGATACGTACTATGCTGCAAGGCAAGCTGCATCGGGTGAAAGTGACTCAGGCCGACTTGCACTACGAAGGCTCCTGCGCCATCGACCAGGATTTCCTGGAGGCGGCCGGCATTCTGGAATACGAAGCGATCGATATCTACAACGTTGATAACGGACAACGTTTTTCCACCTATGCGATTGCCGCCGAGCGCGGATCGCGCATTATTTCGGTCAACGGCGCGGCAGCGCGTTGCGCCTGCGTTGGCGATAAGCTGATCATTTGTTCTTACGTTCAGATGAGCGACGCCGACGCACGCCAGCACCATCCGAAGGTCGCCTACTTCGAAGGTGATAACCAGCTGCAGCGCAAAGCGAAAGCGGTGCCGGTTCAGGTCGCCTGATGCTCCAACGGGCGCCCGTCGGCGCCCGCTATCCCCTTACTGCACCACCACCGTTCCCGGCTTGTTGGCAATGCGGTCCGCCATGGTCTGGATCGAATCGGTACGTAGAATATACAGCCGCTTCAAGGTATACGGATTGTCACCGGGTTTGACCTTGCCCTGCACGGTGGTCACCGCCATACGAAAACCGGCGTCCTGCGCCGCCTGAATGGCTCGCTGGTTATAGCCGCCAAACGGGTAGGACAGATACAGCACGTGCGGATTAAACTGCGACAGCGCGCGGCGTGAGCGTTCAAAATCGAACTCGATATTGTGCAGCGAGCGACTGAGCAATATCGGTTTACGATAGCCGTCGACGCCGGTGCAGGAAGTGGGTGTGCGATTGAATGTCGAACACGTCCTGTATTTCCTTCAGTTCGGAAACGCTCATAAACTGCAGCGAGTCCGGATTCCACTTCTGCGGTTGGCGCTTGATGCGTGACGAGATAATAAACGCCGTCGCGCGGAAACCATACTGTTTAAGCACCGGATAGGCATAGCGATAAACCGACTTCAGCCCGTCGTCAAACGTCAGCACCACCGCCTTGCCCGGCAGATTGATGCGATTCTTCAGATAGGCTTCCAACTGGTAGAGCGAAAGGGTGTCATAACCCGCCTGCTTCAGATAGGTCATCTGGTTGCTGAACGCCACGTCCGAAGTGGTGGTCGAGGTATGGCGGAAGCGTTTGTTCTCGTCGTTTTTCAGCAAATGATGGTAGGTCAGCACCGGGATACCGTTATCGATCTCGCAGTCCAGCTCGCTGACAAATCCCAGGCGTTCGCCGACATTAATCTCATACCAGGTATTGTTCAGCCGGTCTTTCAGCTTGCCGATGATCGGATAGCGCAGGTTCTCTTCCAGAATGCCGAAAATCTCGCTCTTGTTGTCGGCATCGGTATAAATATTGATGGCTTTTTGGGTAATCAGGTTTTGATTGCTCAGCGGCTTGTTCAGCTCGCCCAAATCGTCTTTTACCTTACGCGCCTTGCCAAGACTCGCCACGTCGTCCTTATCGATAAAGCCAATGCCGTGACCAAATTTCAGTTCATAGTATTCCGCGTCGGCCGGAAATACCTGGATCAGTTGCCCTTCCTTCACTTCCCCTGCCGGAATAACCTGTTCGCCTATCAGTGAATAGACTTCGCTGTCACGTTTGACTTCCATATAGGCCGGTTTGACCACGCCGTCTTGCGACAACAGGTTGGCAACTGCCGCCGGTGCCAGCATCGACATGAAAATGCCGGCCAGACCCGCCGCTATCTTGATTTGAAGGCGCATGAGTGTGTTCTGCTTACGAGTGCGTAATAACAAAATGGAGGAAAAATGGAGCCTAAGCTTAGCACGATTCGATCAAGGGGAAGCAAGCAGTTAACGTCGAATCATTGGGGTACATCAATAATGTACCCCGCGCCGGATCGACGCGGGGAAACGGTTATCAGCTACGCAGACCGCGGCCGCGTTCAATCAGATACCACGCCAGCAGGTAGAACACCACGATAAATGCCACCAGCACCGCCATGGTAAACGCCAGCGGCACATCGCTGATGCCAAGGAAACCGTAGCGGAAGCCGCTGATCATGTAGACGATCGGGTTCAGCTTCGACACCGCCTGCCAGAACGGCGGCAATAGCGACAGCGAATAAAACACCCCGCCCAGGTAGGTCAGCGGCGTCAGGACAAACGTCGGGATCAGGCTGATATCGTCAAAGGTATTGGCGAACACCGCATTGAGCAAACCGCCCAGCGAGAACAGGATCGCGGTCAGCAACAGCGTGACGGCAATCGCCCACCAGGCATGGATCTGCAGCGGTACAAAGAACAGCGAAATCGCCGTTACCAGTATGCCGACGCAAATCCCGCGCGCCACGCCGCCGCCGACATAGCCGGCGATCACTACGTGGGTCGGCACCGGCGCTACCAGCAACTCCTCGATATTACGCTGGAACTTGGCGCTGAAGAACGAAGCGGCCACATTGGCGTAGGAGTTGGTGATAACCGCCATCATGATCAGGCCGGGAACGATAAACTGCATGTAGGTGAAACCATGCATATTGCCGATTTGCGAACCAATCAGATTACCGAAGATAATAAAATACAGCGTCATGGTGATCACCGGTGGTACCAGCGTCTGGATCCAGATACGCGCAAACCGGTTGATTTCTTTGGCCCAAATGCTTTGCAATGCCACCCAATACAAACGTGTCATGCTTTTTCTCCATTACCGTTAACCAGGGTGACAAACAGCTCTTCCAGGCGATTGGCCTTGTTACGCATGCTCAGCACCTGCACGCCCTGCGCGCTCAGCTGGGTAAACAGGCCGTTCAGGCCCTGTTCGCGCATCACCTCCACCTCCAGCGTCGAGGTGTCCACCAGTCGGCTGATATAACCATCCAGCGTTGGCAGCGGGCTTTTCGCCGCCAGATCGAGGATGAAGGTTTCAGATTTCAGCTTCGCCAGCAGGCCTTTCATCGAGGTGTTTTCCACCAGCTCGCCGTTTTGAATGATGCCGATGTTGCGGCACAGCATTTCGGCTTCTTCCAGGTAGTGCGTGGTCAGGATAATGGTGGTGCCCTGCGCGTTGAGTTCTTTTAGAAAACCCCACATCGAACGGCGCAGTTCAATATCCACCCCGGCGGTCGGTTCATCGAGGATCAGCAATTTCGGCTGATGCATCAGCGCACGGGCAATCATCAAACGGCGTTTCATGCCGCCGGACAGCATGCGCGCCCGCTCATTGCGCTTGCCCCACAGATCGAGCTGCGACAGGTATTTTTCCGCCCGCTCCAGCGCTTCACGGCGCGTAACGCCATAGTAGCCGGCCTGATTGACCACAATCTGCATCACGGTTTCAAACGGGTTGAAGTTGAACTCCTGCGGCACCAGCCCCAGTTGGCGCTTCGCGTTGACGATATCCTTGTCGATGTCGTAACCGAACACCCGCACCGTGCCGGTAGACTTGTTCACCAGCGAACTGATAATGCCGATAGTGGTGGATTTACCTGCGCCGTTAGGCCCCAGCAAGGCATAAAAGTCCCCTGCCTCGACGTTGAGATCGATACCGCGCAATGCCTTGACGCCACCGGCGTAAGTCTTGGTCAACTGCGCTAATTCCAGTGCATAATTCATAAATTAGAGAGTACCTTATGACGATGAGTATGCTGCTGTCTTTTGTAATGATTGGCTATATCTTATCATTGGCAGCGCTTTCACTGAGTCGAATCCGTGCGGTTAACATCACTGTTCCGATTTCAAAATTGTGATGCTTGCCCTATATTACCCCAACGCAAACTGTTCATTACAGGTCAATAACCTCCATGAAAGAAATCGAAAGACTCATCGCCAACAATCAGGCTTGGTCCGCCAATATCAACCAGGAAGACCCCGGTTTTTTTGAACGTTTGGCTCAGGCGCAAAAACCGCGCTTTTTATGGATTGGTTGCTCGGACAGCCGAGTCCCCGCCGAACGTCTGACCGGACTGGAGCCGGGTGAACTGTTCGTGCACCGTAACGTAGCCAACCTGGTGATTCACACCGATTTGAACTGCCTGTCGGTAGTGCAGTACGCCGTTGACGTGCTGGAAGTTGAACACATCATCATCTGCGGCCATCTGGGTTGCGGCGGCGTGCAGGCGGCGGTAGAAAACCCGGAACTGGGATTGATTAACAACTGGCTGCTGCATATCCGCGACCTGTGGTACAAGCATAGCTCGCTGCTGGGAGAACTCGAACCGGAAGAGCGTCTGGATGTGCTGTGCGAGATCAACGTGATCGAGCAGGTCTACAACCTCGGCCATTCCACCATCATGCAGTCCGCCTGGAAACGCGGGCAAAAAGTGATGATTCACGGTTGGGTATACGGTATTCAAGATGGTCGACTGCGCGATCTGGAAGTGGTGGCCACCAGCCGCGAAAGCCTGGAAATGGGCTATCGCAAGGCGATCTCAACGCTGCTGCAAGAGAAAGGCCTGAAGGACATTTAAACCCTCAGGGCGCGGTAACACGCGCCCTGAAACGTGGCGATTATTCGTCGAGCAATACCACTTTGCCGACGTACGGCAGATGGCGATAGCGTTGAGCATAATCGATGCCGTAGCCGACCACGAACTCATCGGGAATGGTGAAACCGACGTATTCGACCGGCACGTCCACTTCGCGGCGTTCCGGTTTGTCCAACAGCGTACAGATAGCCAGCGATTTCGGCCCACGCAGCGCCAGAATTTCACGCACCTTGTTCAGCGTGTTGCCGGAATCGATAATATCTTCCACGATCAGCACGTCTTTGCCGCGAATGTCTTCGTCCAGATCCTTGAGGATTTTCACGTCCCGGGTGGTGGACATGCCGCTGCCGTAGCTGGAAGCCGTCATGAAATCGACTTCATGGGAGACTTCGATGGTACGGCACAGATCGGCCATGAACATGAATGAACCACGCAGCAAACCGACCAGCACCATTTCACTGCCGCTGTCGCGGTAATGTTCGGTGATCTGACGGCCAAGTTCGGCGATACGGGTCTTAACTTCCTGCTCGGAAATCATTACTTCTACAGTGTGTTTCATAGTTTTCAGGTCAGTTGCCGGAAGAAAGGCGCAGAGTTTAGCATAGCCTGCCGACGCTGGCGACGCGAGTCCACCGCTACTGCCGGTTGACGAGCCGTGGAAATCGCTCGGCCGTTGTCACGCTGGCGCCGATGGTGGCCACAGCGTGACAGACGGTAGCCCGCTTAATCCGCGACGGTAAAGCCCAGCATCATGCCGGTATCTTCATGCTCCAGCAGATGGCAGTGCGCCATATAGGCCTGCTCGGCGCTGGCGGTATGGTTGAACTGCACCAGCACTTCACTGCGCCCACCTTCGACCCGCACGGTGTCTTTCCAGCCGCAACGGTGCGCCGCTGGCGGTTTGCCATTTTCGCTCAAAATACGAAATTGCGTGCCATGAATATGGAACGGGTGCAGCATCATGTCGCCTTCGCCGGAAATGGTCCACTTTTCGTACTGACCCCGTTTGGCGGCAAACATCGGCTGGTTCATATCAAAGGCTTTACCATTGATCTTGTTGCCCTGGCTGAAATCGAACGCTTTCTCGCCATGATCCATGCCTTTCATTGCACCGTGATCCATGCCCTTCATCGTGCCGTGATCCATGGCCCTTCATCGCACCATGATCCATGCCCGGCATCGCACCATGATCCATGCCCGGCATCGCGCCGTGATCCATGCTCATACCGGCCATCGCCTGGTGGCCGTAACGGTCCATCAGCGCCTGCATGCCCAGCATGTCCAGTTTCGGATCCATCATCAATTGCAACCAGCGCTCTTGAATACCGCTTACCGCCGGCAGCGCCGGTAACTTGACCAGGCTGTCCGGCATGCTCTTCACTCCCTGTCCCAGTGACGGCTGAATGCGCAGCACTGGCAATGGCTGGTCGAACGGCGCCAACGTCATGCCCATCTGCTTCACCGGCAGGGTGACGATATCAAAAGGCTTGCCGTCGCTGGCATCGACCAGGACTTCAAAGCGCTCCCCCCATCAGCATGGGCAATTCGCTCAGTTTTACCGGCTCGGCCAGAAAACCCCCGTCGCTGGCAATCACGTATAAAGGACGGTTGTCACTGGTTGCCACGTTGAGCGAGCGCGCGTTGCAACCGTTAAGCAAACGCAAGCGCAGCCAGCCGCGTGGGGCGATATGTTGTGGATACTGCGCGCCATTGGTAAACATGCGATCGCCAAACCAGCCAACCGCCGCACTCATCACGTCCAGTTGATAGTCAATCTGCGCATCTTTACCCAGCCGTTTGTCTTGCAGAATCACCGGCACGTCGTCTTTACCCCAGGTTTTCGGCAACGGCAATTTGCTGCTTTCATCATCTTCCAACAGCACCAGCCCAGCCAATCCCATCATCACCTGATGACCGGTCTTGCCATGGGTATGCGGGTGGAACCAGCAGGTAGCGGCAGGTTGATCGACGGTGAAATTCACCGTGCGGGTGCTGCCCGGTTGGATCAGCGCCTGCGGGCCGCCGTCGACGTTGCCTGGAATTTCCAGACCGTGCCAATGGATGGTGCTGGCGTCCGGCAGACGATTGGTCATGTCTACCGTCACCGATTTACCGCGCTGCAAACGCACCGCCGGCCCCAGCAAAGCACCATTGATGCCCCAGGTTTTGGTGGCGGCGTTCGGTAACCATTTCACTTCGCCGGTTTGCAGTGCCAGCGTCAGCTTTCCCTGTTCGTTTGGCTCCAGCAGCGGCGGTATCGGCAGCGCCGGCAAATCGGCGGCCCAGACGCTTCGACTCCATAGCGGCAGCGCGCTTGCCGCGCCCAGCGCGGCGGTCAATCGGATAAAATCACGGCGTAACATCGGTATGCTCCCTTTCCTTAGTGACACGACTCTACGATGACAGCCTAAACCCTCCCCTTGGAGGAAGGTCAAGCATTAACTGCCACTAATAATATTTGGTGCCCGCGCGGCCAAGTGTGATAACGTCTGTGGACAACAAACAGGTCTACTTTCATGATTAAAAAAACCAGGTTATTGCTGCTGTTGCTGACCATGCTGGGCTTTTCCAACGCCAGCCTGGCGCTGAACGAATCAGAAGCGGAAGATTTGGCCGATCTGACCGCGGTGTTCGTTTTCCTGAAAAACGATTGCGGTTACGGTGATTTACCCAACGCCCAGATCAAACGCGCCATCGTGTACTTTGCCCAGCAAAATCGCTGGGATCTCAGCAACTATAATAGTTTCAATATGAAGGCGCTGGGGGAAGAGAGCTACCGCGATCTTAGCGGCATTGCCATTCCAACCCCGAAAAAATGCAAGTCACTGGCACGCGACTCGCTCAGCCTTCTGGCTTACGCCAACTAACTGCGGTCGGCTACTGGCCGCCGCCCTCCTGCCCGTCATCCCGATTGATTGAAATTCAGCCGTGCAACCTCAGGCAGAGTTAGCTATGATGTTGCGCCAATTTTTCATGGCTGTTATTACGGAGTTTCCCGACATGACCCAGAAAGATATTTGGCATGAAACGTTACATGCCAGCTTCGGCCAGTACTTCTCGGTAGAGAAGGTGCTGTACCGTGAGAAAACCGATCATCAGGACCTGGTTATCTTCGAAAACCCGGTGCTGGGCCGCGTCATGGCGCTCGACGGTGTGGTTCAGACCACCGAACGCGATGAGTTCATCTATCATGAAATGATGACCCACGTGCCGTTGCTGGCGCATGGACAAGCCAAAAGCGTGCTGATCATCGGTGGCGGTGACGGCGGTATGCTGCGCGAAGTCAGCCGACATCAAGGCGTTGAGCGCATCACCATGGTAGAAATCGATGCCGGAGTGGTGGAGTTCTGCCGCCAGTACCTGCCCAACCACAATGCCGGTTCATATGACGACCCGCGCTTCAAGCTGGTGATTGACGACGGCGTTAACTTTGTTAATCAGACCGATGAAAAGTTCGATGTGATCATCTCTGACTGCACCGATCCGATCGGTCCTGGCGAAAGCCTGTTTACGTCGGCGTTTTACCAGGGTTGCGCACGTTGTCTGAACGACGGCGGCGTCTTTGTGGCACAGAACGGCGTGTGTTTCCTGCAACAGGATGAGGCCGTCAACAGTCACACCCGCCTGAGTGCATATTTCCAGGACGTCAGCTTCTATCAGGCAGCGATCCCGACCTATTACGGCGGTATCATGACCTTTGCCTGGGCGAGCCAGGATCCGGCGCTGCGTCAACACGATCTGGCCACGCTGCAACAGCGCTTTAACCAAAGCGGTTTACACTGCCGTTATTACAACCCGGCTATCCACACCGGCAGCTTTGCCCTGCCGCAATATTTACTCAATGCCCTATCTCCAGAATGACTGGGGTCGCAGGAGGTGAACCAAATTGCACAAGCTAAAACTGCACGGCTTCAATAACCTGACCAAAAGCCTGAGTTTTTGTATTTACGATATCTGTTACGCCAAAACCGCAGACGATCGCGACGGCTATATCGCCTACATTGACGAACAGTACAACGCCAATCGCCTGACCGAGATCCTCAGCGAGACCTGCTCAATCATTGGCGCCAACATTCTGAACATTGCACGTCAGGACTACGAGCCACAAGGCGCCAGCGTCACCATCCTGGTCAGCGAAGAGCCGGTCGATCCGAAAGACGTTGATACCTCGGAACATCCCGGCCCGTTGCCCAATACGGTGGTTGCGCACCTGGACAAGAGCCATATCTGCGTGCACACCTACCCGGAAAGCCATCCGGAAGGCGGACTGTGTACCTTCCGCGCCGACATCGAAGTGTCGACCTGCGGCGTCATTTCACCACTTAAAGCGCTCAACTATCTGATTCACCAACTGGAATCGGATATCGTCACCATGGATTACCGCGTGCGCGGTTTTACCCGTGATGTCAACGGCGTGAAGCATTACATCGATCATGAGATCAATTCGATCCAGAACTTTATGTCTGAAGATATGAAGTCGCTTTATCACATGATGGATGTGAACGTTTATCAGGAAAATATCTTCCATACCAAGATGCTGCTGAAGGATTTCGATCTGAAGCACTATCTGTTTAACGCCAAGCCGGAAGCGTTGAGCGAGGAAGAACGGCAACGGATTACCGATCTGCTGTGGAAAGAGATGCAGGAGATCTATTACGGGCGGAACATTCCGCATCTGTAACAAAACGGGGCGGCCTTGGCTGCCCCGTTGTTTTGATGTTCGGCGCGGGTCGCCCCGCCGTCGGTCACTCGTTGGCAGCGTGCTAAACCAGGCATAATTGACCGGGTAGCTGGTCAAGCTGGCGTTGTGTCTCCTGCGGCAGAGCGCGGTCGGTGACGATATCGGTCAGGCTGCTGAGCGGCGCAACGCAAAACAGGGAATAGGCGCCATATTTGCTGCTGTCGGCCAACAGCACTCGACGGCGCGCATTGGCCGCCAGATCCTGCTTCAGGCCGGACTTCTCTTCGGTCGGCGTGGTAATTCCCTTTTCCAGACTCCACGAGTTACAGCTGATAAAGGCAATATCCGGATAAATCCCGCGCAACAGCTTACGCCCGTGATCGCCAATACAGGATTGACTGCTGTCATCGATACGCCCACCGATAATCGTGACTTCGATTTGCTTGAACTCCGACAGGAACAGGGCAATGCGCAGATCGGCGGTGATCACCCTCAACGGCAAATGTGTCAAATTACGCGCCAGTTCGAGCATGGTGGTGCCGGCATCCAGCACCACCGCATCACCGGGATTGATCATCGACAAGGCATATTTGGCGATCGCCTGTTTTTCCTGCTGGTGGCGCAGCTGCTTCTCGTTGGTGGTTGGCTGTGCGGGAATAAAACGGTTGAGCGCCACGCCACCGTGACTACGGTTGATAATGCCCTGCTCATCCAGTTTGATCAGATCGCGCCGGATGGTGGCCGGCGACGCATCGATTGCATGCACTAATTGTTCAACCGTGACCAGATTATGGCCCTTTAAATAGTCCAGGATCTGGTCCAGACGATGTTGTGACTTCATAGGCTCTTGATTAAGCAAGCTGACTGGCTAATTGGATCGAGATCGCCATGCTCTCAGACTTGGCTTTTCCTGTCCAGGCAATATCAAACGCCGTGCCATGGTCGGCAGAAGTGCGAATAAACGGCAGCCCGGCGGTAATATTTACGCCATCATAGAAGCCCAGCAGCTTGAGGGGAATGTGCCCCTGATCGTGATACATCGCCACCACCATATCGTACTGCCCTTCATACGCCTGCAGGAAGACGGTATCCGGCGGGCACGGGCCGTATACCTCAATGCCGCGCCGTTTGGCCGCGGCAATCGCCGGGCTGACCAGGGTGATTTCCTCATCACCAAACAGGCCATTTTCGCCGGCGTGCGGGTTAACGCCGGCGACGGCAATGCGCGGCTGCCTGAAGCCGACGCGCTTTAGGAAAGTGTCTGCCATGCCGATCACCGTCTCAATGCGTTGGCTACTGAGAGTATCGAGGAACCTGCGCAGCGCGATATGGGTGGTTACGTGGATCACTTTCAGCTTATCGGTATACAGCACCATCGCGTAGTCGCGGCTGTCGGTCAGTTTGGCCAGCAGTTCCGTATGCCCCGGATACATATGGCCGGCCAAGTGCAGCGCTTCCTTGTTCAACGGCGCGGTAGCGATAGCCTGTACCTCGCCGGCCATGGCCATTTCGGCGGCACGCTTCACGCAGCGGTAGGCCAGATCTCCTGCCTGTGCCTGCACTTTCCCCGGCATCAGCGCGGCAGGGTCGGCCAGCGGCTGGTCGATAACGTTAACGATCCCCGGCACAAAGCGGGCCTGTGCAACCTGCTGTATCGGCCGCAGCTCTACCGGTGGGGTAATCCCCAACGCCTGAATGCGCTGTAGCGTCTGCAAACAGCCGACCACCACCGCGTTGGCGCCGGACAGCTCGCCAGAGGCCAATGCCTTGATGATGATTTCCGGGCCAATGCCCGCCGGATCGCCCATGGTGACTGCAATTGTGTTATTCGCCACTGTACATCTCCTCGATAAAATAAAGCGCATCGCGCAAGGTGGATGGGCCACCAAACCCGCCAGCCTTGGTGATCACTGGCAAATCGTCGATTTCACTATTGATAAAGGTGCCGCAAGGTACGCAGGGAGCCACTTCTCCATCGATCCGGTAGCCTTCGGCGCCCAGGGCGCGTGCGACGGCAATCGCAATATCGCCACCGGTCAGGAACAGCCCGCCAATCTGCGTATGGTTGATTATCGCCAGCGCGATCTCCCCCAGCGTCTGACTGATGCGATCGCCCAGCTGCTGCCGGGACAGCTGCGTGCGTTCGCACAAACGATCGATCAGTTGCCGTGCATCGGCGTCACGGCAGGTGCGCAACACGCAATGCTGGCGATCCTGCAACAACGCCACCGCCCGCCTGACCGTCTGCTGCACGACCCGCGCGCCGTCCGCCGCCACTAACGCTTCCACGTCGATATCGACAATGCCCAGCGCCAGCTCCCGTTCGGCAAAAACAATCTGTTGCCGGGTGGCGTCGCTCATCGAACCGGCCACCACCAGCACCGGCAAGCGTTGCCGGGCCGTCAGATAACACGCCGACGGCAGCGCATTGGCCAAACCGGCGGCGCCAACCAGCAGCAGCGGCACCTCGAGCCGGCCGATACTTTGCGCCAATAGGGCCAGATCGCCATCCTGCTCGGCATCCACCACCACGATGCACCGCTGCTGCCGTCCCAGCCGCTGCAACGCATCGCTCAGCCCAGCGCTGCGCACCACCGCCAGATCCACTTCGTGCACCGGTATCTCGGTCTGCAAGCCGATCAGGGTTTTGATATGGGATGAGACGATCGGGGTTTTCGGATCGCTGGCAAACTCGGTTTGCACCAGCGGTACGTTATGCACCCGACATTCACCGTGTAGCGTGGTTCGCCCGGCGGCCGGGATCGCCGCCGCCACGATCGCCAGCCGGGCGCCGCTGGCCTGCATCGCCGCGTCGATTTCGGCCCCTACGTTGCCACGAAAGGTCGAATCAATCTTTTTTGTAGATCAACGGCTGCTTGCCACCGGAGCAGTAGGGCCGCAATGCAGCACTTACCCGCTGGTGCGCGTCGGCAGCCGGCAGCGCACGGCTTTCGGTGTTGATCACCAGGACGTCGCCGCCACGCGGCGGTTTTTTGCTGCGGGCTCAGCAAAACATCGGTGCGCGCGCCTTTTTTCGCCAACTGTACGCCGGTGTCGTTGGCGCCGGTGAAATCATCAGCAATGACGATCATCTTCATGCGGCATTCTCCTCTACCGCCGTTTTGGCAGCGTTGCGCTTCGCCACCCAGGAACTGAGTATCGGCGTCAGGATCGCGGTGGTAATCACCGAAGCGGCTATCAGCGGCGCCGCGGCCGCGGCAACCTCGGCCAGTGATGGATCGGCCTGCGCGATGGCCAGCGGCGTTGCTACCGCATTGCCGGCAGTGCTTGATGCCGCCGCACCGGCAATGCCCGAGCCTCCGACCAGACGATCGGCACGGATATTGAAGAAGCCACCAACAAAGGTGGTCAATATGCCTAACAGAATGCCGGCCAGGCCCCCCTGCAGCAGCATTTCCAGATTGATACCGGCGCCGAGTGCAAAGGCGAAGAACGGAATCAGAATCGGCCCGCCCCTGGTGAGAAACTCGCGCATGTTGCGATCGAGATTGCCAAGCACCATGCCCACCAGCAGCGGCACCAGCACCGCGACCAGCGCCATCAGCGGAATATTGGCCATACCGGCGGCGCCGAGCGCAATCATGGTAAAGAACGGCCCATCGTTGAGAGAAAGAATGGAAATGGCACCGACATCGCGTTCATTACCAAATTCGCCCACCAGCGCCGCATACAGACCGCCGTTGGAGTTGCTCATTGCCGCGATGATCGCCACGCCGGTCAGGCCAAAGATGCCTTCCGCACCAAACAGCCGCTCGACGCCCAGCCCCAGTGCCATGGCAACCAGCAGCTTGGTCAGGGTGATGGTGCCGCCTTGCAGCAACGCCTGCGGCGCGGCTTTAAAGCTTATCCCCGCCCCCATGCACAGCAAGAACGCACCGATCAACGGCGCCGCACCGTTTTTAAACAATGCGGTGGTAAAACCGCCGATATCCAGTGCGGCCGGGGCGAAGGTATTTAACAGCGCACCGAGCACCAGAGGGATGACCATCATCCCGCCAGGGACTTTTTCTATTGACGCTTTTAGTTTCATCTCACCCTCGCTATGATTTATTTTAATCACAATGATTATATTGAATCAAATTTAACAAATTAGAGAGCTTGATCGCAGTTATAAGAGATTAAATGATTATTTTTTCGTCATCTGCCACGCATGACGTAACGGATATCGGGTGTGGATGGCAGGTTAGCGTGAACACCTGCCGGAGACCGCGCCGGCATCAGCCGGACAAGGGGGGGCGCCAGCCCTGATCGGCTGGGCTGGCGATCGGGACCGGTGTGGTTAATAGTTCAGCATAAAGTGTCGATAGGCCTTCAACACCTTCAGGAAATCCTCAACGCCGCAGAAAGACAGGCTCTCCTCGTCATAATAATTCATGCCTTCTTCCATTTCGTCACCTTCAAACGACAGTTGATTGGCCCGGATCATTACTTCTTCGCCATCCATTAACAGCGTATATTCGTGACCGTCGAGCTGCCATTGGCGCTCGCTGCCTTTCACCTCTGCCGCCCCGGCTTCGATACGGTCCAGCAGATTCAGGTCGCCCTTGATCTCTTCATTGATCCAATGGCCGATGGCTTCATGCCCCATCGAAAATCTGACCACGACCTGGCCGGTCACATCCCGCAGAAATTCGTAATCCATAGCGCGCCCTCCCAAGGCCTTTTTATCAGTGTAATCATTAATTCGGCCCTTATTAGTGAGCGCGCGCAATATAACGACTTAGCGCTGGAAAGTGAAGCCAGCGTGGCGCGTCAACCGAGGCGTATCGGGCCGTTGGCGGCCATGTGCCGGGCAAAAAAAATGCCAGTCAGCGTAGCTGACTGGCATCATGGCTAACCCAGTACCCTGGCGGTAATTACACCGCCGTTTGGAAAATCACGCCGTCGGCTTTTTCCGTATACTGGCTCAGTTGGTCAAAGTTGAGATAGCGATAGGTATCGGTCGCCGTCTTGTCCACCTGCGCCATATAGGTCTGGTATTCATCCGGCGTCGGCAGTCGGCCCAGTAAGGAAGCCACCGCTGCCAGCTCCGCCGAAGCCAGATAGACATTGGCGCCAGTACCCAGACGGTTCGGGAAGTTACGGGTCGAGGTGGAGACCACCGTCGCGCCGTCGGCTACCCGTGCCTGGTTGCCCATGCACAGTGAACAGCCCGGGATCTCGATACGCGCCCCGCTCTTGCCGAACACGCTGTAATAGCCCTCTTCGGTCAGTTGAGCGGCATCCATCTTGGTTGGCGGCGCCACCCACAGACGGGTCGGCAACTGGCCCTTGTGCTGGTCCAGCAATTTACCCGCCGCGCGGAAGTGACCGATGTTAGTCATGCAAGAACCGATGAACACTTCATCGATTTTGCTGTTAGCCACGTCGGACAGCAGGCGCGCGTCATCCGGATCGTTCGGCGCACACAGGATAGGCTGGGTGATTTCGGCCAGATCGATGTCGATCACCGCCGCGTATTCCGCGTCCGCGTCGCCTTCCAGCAGTTGCGGATCCGCCAGCCACTTTTCCATACCCTGGATGCGTCGCTCCAGCGTACGGCGATCGCCGTAACCCTCGGAGATCATCCACTTCAACAGTACGATGTTGGAGTTCAGGTACTCTTTGATCGGCGCCTGATCCAGCTTGATGGTGCAGCCGGCCGCCGAACGTTCGGCCGAGGCGTCGGCCAGTTCGAATGCCTGTTCTACCTTCAGTTCCGGCAGGCCTTCGATTTCCAGAATGCGGCCGGAGAAGATGTTCTTTTTACCTTTCTTCTCAACGGTCAGCAGACCCTGTTGAATCGCGTAGTAAGGGATGGCATGCACCAGATCGCGCAGGGTGATGCCAGGCTGCATTTTGCCCTTGAAACGCACCAGCACCGATTCAGGCATGTCCAGCGGCATCACACCGGTGGCGGCGGCAAACGCCACCAGGCCGGAACCGGCCGGGAACGAAATGCCAATAGGGAAACGGGTGTGCGAATCGCCGCCGGTACCCACGGTGTCCGGTAACAGCATGCGGTTCAGCCATGAGTGGATGATGCCGTCGCCCGGACGCAGCGAAACGCCGCCACGGTTCATGATAAAGTCAGGCAGCGTGTGGTGGGTGGTTACGTCCACCGGCTTCGGATAGGCCGCGGTGTGGCAGAATGACTGCATCACCAGATCGGCCGAGAAGCCCAGACAGGCCAGGTCTTTCAGCTCATCACGGGTCATTGGCCCGGTGGTATCCTGCGAGCCTACCGAGGTCATCTTCGGTTCACAGTATTCGCCCGGACGCACGCCGGCTACGCCGCAGGCGCGGCCCACCATTTTCTGCGCCAGTGAAAAGCCCTTGTTGCTGGCTGCCACCGGCTTGGCAATGCGGAACACTTCGCTGTGCGGCAGACCCAGCGCTTCACGCGCCTTGGTGGTCAGGCCACGGCCGATGATCAACGGGATACGGCCACCGGCGCGGACTTCGTCCAGCAGTACGTCGGTTTTCAATGCGAATTCGGCAATCAGCTCGCCGGTTTCGTGGTTACGCACTTCGCCTTTGTACGGGAAGATGTCGATAACATCGCCCATGTTCAGATCGGATACCTCGACTTCGATCGGCAGCGCGCCGGCATCTTCCATGGTATTGAAGAAGATCGGTGCAATCTTGCCGCCCAGAACCACCCCGCCGCCGCGCTTGTTCGGCACGTACGGAATGTCGTCGCCCATAAACCACAGCACCGAGTTGGTGGCGGATTTGCGCGAGGAGCCGGTACCGACCACGTCGCCGACGTAAGCCAGCGGGAAGCCTTTCTTGTTCAGTTCTTCGATCTGCTTGATCGGGCCAACGCTGCCCGGCTGATCGGGCACGATGCCGTCACGTTCGTTTTTCAGCATCGCCAGTGCGTGCAGCGGGATATCCGGGCGCGACCAGGCATCCGGTGCCGGCGACAGATCGTCGGTGTTGGTTTCGCCGGTGACCTTGAACACGGTGACGGTGATTTTTTCTGCCAGCTGCGGGCGGGACAGGTACCATTCGGCATCGGCCCATGACTGCATGATCTGCTTGGCGTGCGGGTTGCCTGCTTTGGCTTTTTCTTCCACGTCGTAGAAATTGTCGAACATCAGCAAGGTATGCGACAGCGCTTTGGCTGCGATCGGTGCCAGGCTTTCGTTGTCCAGCGCTTCAATCAGCGGATGAATGTTATAACCGCCCTGCATGGTGCCTAACAGTTCAACGGCTTTTTCTGGGGTAATCAGGGGGGAGGTAGCTTCGCCTTTGGCGACCGCAGCCAAGAAACCTGCTTTGACGTAGGCGGCTTCATCGACGCCCGGTGGTACTCGGTTAATCAGCAGGTCTAACAGGAATTCTTCTTCGCCTTTTGGCGGATTTTTTAATGATTCAACCAGCGCTGCCATTTGTGTTGCATCTAATGGCTTAGGGACGATGCCCTCTGCAGCACGCTCGGCCACGTGCTTACGGTATTCTTCTAGCACGACTTTCTCCTCGCTCTCATTGTCATTTATGGTGCCTGGCGCTCAATATTCAAACCGGGTTTTTAGCGCACGGTGATATTACGAGGCACTGCTGTCGATGTCCTGGACTGTAAGGTACAGTGCCCGGTTCCGCCCAGCCAGCATATCAGGATTTGAATCGGTTGTTAATTCGTTCACATAAAAGCAACATTAAATCTTTGCTGAATCGTTGAGCACAGTGTAATCGGCTGCAAGCCGGCATTGGCGGCGTTGCCAGCACGGCGGTTTAGCCTGCTGAGCACACCACGATAACCATAATATTGCAATGGTTAATCGTCTGACAGGCGAGGGAAAGCACAGCCGCAGGCATAAAAAAACCGCCGTCAAGGCGGTTCTCCCGTTCCGTTCGCCGTCAGCACAGGAAGCGGATCGATGAATGGCAATAGCCTGACAGCCAAGCTGCCGTCCGTTCGCGGAGCGGCCTTTCACCCTGCCCTGTAAAAAAAAACGGCCCCTGCAAAGGAGCCGTCTATCAACCGTTCAACGCGGAAAAATTACTTTTTCTTGGCTTTCGGGTTTGGCAGGTCAGTGATGCTGCCTTCGAAAATCTCCGCCGCCAGGCCTACAGACTCGTGCAGCGTCGGGTGGGCGTGGATGGTCAGCGCGATGTCTTCCGCGTCACAACCCATTTCGATGGCCAGACCGATTTCACCCAGCAGCTCGCCGCCGTTGGTGCCGACAATCGCGCCGCCGATGATACGGTGGGTTTCTTTGTCGAAGATCAGTTTGGTCATGCCGTCGGCACAGTCGGATGCGATAGCACGGCCAGACGCAGCCCACGGGAAGGTGGACGTTTCGTAGCTGATGCCCTGCTCTTTCGCTTCTTTCTCGGTCAGACCAACCCAGGCAACTTCCGGCTCGGTGTAAGCAATGGAAGGGATCACTTTCGGATCGAAGTAGTGTTTCTTGCCGGAGATGACTTCCGCGGCAACGTGACCTTCATGCACGCCTTTGTGCGCCAGCATCGGCTGACCGACGATGTCGCCGATAGCGAAGATGTGCGGCACATTGGTGCGCAGCTGCTTGTCAACGCGGATGAACCCACGGTCGTCGACTTCCACACCGGCTTTGCCGGCATCCAGCAGTTTGCCATTCGGCACACGGCCGATAGCCACCAGCACCGCGTCGTAACGCTGTGGTTCCGCCGGCGCTTTCTTGCCTTCCATCGTCACGTAGATGCCGTCTTCTTTGGCTTCTACCGCAGTGACTTTGGTTTCCAGCATCAGGTTGAACTGCTTGCTGATGCGTTTGGTGAACACTTTCACCACGTCTTTATCGGCCGCCGGGATAACCTGATCGAACATTTCAACCACGTCGATCTGCGAACCCAGCGCGTGATATACGGTGCCCATTTCCAGACCGATGATGCCGCCGCCCATAACCAGCAGACGCTCAGGCACGTTTTTCAGCTCCAGCGCATCGGTGGAATCCCACACGCGCGGATCGTCATGAGGAATGAATGGCAGTTGGATCGGACGAGAACCTGCAGCGATGATGGCGTTATCGAAGTTGATGGTGGTAGCACCGTTTTCGCCTTCAACAACCAGGGTGTTAGCGCCGGTGAATTTACCCAGGCCGTTAACCACTTTGACTTTACGACCTTTAGCCATGCCAGCCAGACCGCCGGTCAGCTGATTGATGACTTTTTCTTTCCAGGTGCGGATCTTGTCGATATCGGTTTTCGGCTCACCGAAAACGATGCCGTGTTCAGCCAGCGCTTTGGCTTCTTCGATCACTTTGGCTACGTGCAGCAGCGCTTTGGAAGGGATACACCCCACGTTCAGGCAAACCCCGCCCAGCGTGGAATAACGTTCAACCAGAACGGTTTCAAGACCTAAGTCAGCGCAACGAAAGGCAGCAGAGTATCCTGCCGGGCCCGCCCCAAGTACCACGACCTGAGTTTTAATTTCAGTACTCATCATGACCTCTTAATTTATTGTCCGGCGGGTCAGACGTCATTTATACCCGTCATAGTTGAAGCGGCATCGGTGTTGGCTGCGTTCGCTCGCCGCCTTGATGTCACGCCAATTATTTGGGGCATATTATTAATCGAATTCATAACGCCCTTCATCCACCGGGACGCTTACACCGCGAGCAGTTTACAGAATTGTTAATAAACTGCAAAGCGCGTTCGAGTGACCCGTGTCTCAACAATCTTGTCGAGTCATGCAAAAACCGACAAAACTGCTACTGAATCGATAAGGGCGCAGCATGCTGCGCCCCTTTTTCATTACATCACCAGACGGCGAATATCAGCCAGCATATTGTTGATAATGGTGATGAAGCGCGCACCATCTGCACCGTCAATAACACGGTGGTCGAAGGAGAGCGACATCGGCATCATCAGACGCGGCATGAACTCTTTACCGTTCCAAACCGGCTCCATGGCCGATTTGGATACGCCCAGGATAGCCACTTCAGGCGCATTGACGATTGGCGCGAAGTGGGTAGTCCCGATCCCGCCCAGGCTGGAAATGGTGAAGCAACCGCCCTGCATTTCGCCCGCGGTCAACTTGCCATCGCGCGCTTTTTTGGAGATCGCCATCAGTTCGCGGGACAGTTCGGTGATGCTCTTCTTGTTCACATCCTTGAACACCGGAACCACCAGACCGTTCGGCGTATCAACCGCCACGCCAATGTTGATGTATTTCTTCAGCGTCAGCTTCTGGCCATCTTCCGACAGCGAGCTGTTGAAACGCGGCATCTGCTCCAGAGCGGCAGCAACGGCCTTCATGATGAACACCACCGGGGTGAACTTCACGTCCAGTTTGCGCTTGGCAGCTTCTTCGTTCTGCTGCTTGCGGAACGCTTCCAGATCGGTGATATCGGTCTTGTCGAAGTGGGTCACGTGCGGGATCATCACCCAGTTACGGCTCAGGTTGGCACCAGAAATTTTCTGAATGCGACCCAGTTCCACTTCTTCGATTTCGCCGAACTTGCTGAAGTCCACTTTCGGCCATGGCAGCATGCCTGGCAGACCGCCGCCGGCCGCCGCCGCTGGAGCGGATTCAGCGCGTTTCACCGCGTCTTTCACGTAGCTCTGTACGTCTTCGCGCAGGATACGGCCCTTACGACCGGTTCCTTTGACCTTCGCCAGGTTAACGCCGAACTCGCGCGCCAGACGACGGATAACCGGGGTCGCATGCACGTAAGCGTCGTTCTCGGCAAATTCGCCTTTGCCTTCGGCCTTGGCAGCCGGTGCCGGCGCCTGGCTTTGCTGCTTGGCCGCAGCCGGTGCCGCTTCGGCTTTCTGAGCCGGTGCCGCCGCAGGCGCTGCGCCTTCCACTTCGAATACCATGATCAGCGAGCCGGTTTTCACTTTATCACCGGTACCGATCTTGATCTCTTTGACCGTGCCGGCGAACGGCGCAGGCACTTCCATTGAAGCCTTGTCGCCTTCAACGGTGATCAGCGACTGCTCTGCGGCCACTTTATCGCCCACTTTGACCATCACTTCGGTGACTTCAACTTCGTCGCCGCCGATGTCAGGCACTTCAACGTTTTTCGCCGCGCTGGCCGCTGGCGCTGCCGCCGGAGCCGATGGCGCTTCAGCCGCTGCCGGTGCGGCAGCTTCGCCGCCCGCCACGTCAAACACCATGATCAGCGAGCCGGTTTTCACTTTATCGCCGGTGCCGATCTTGATTTCCTTGACCGTGCCGGCGAATGGCGCAGGGACTTCCATCGAGGCCTTATCGCCTTCAACGGTGATCAGCGATTGTTCCGCTTCAACCTTGTCGCCCACTTTCACCAGAATTTCAGTCACTTCGACTTCGTCCGCACCGATATCCGGTACTTCGACGTCTTTGGCCGCCGCAGCCGCCGGCGCAGATGCCGCCGCCGGTTTTTCTTCTGCCTTGGCCGCCGGTGCAGCTTGCGCTGCCCCTTCTGCGTCAAAGATCATGATCAGTTTGCCGGTTTCGGTCTTGTCGCCGACCGCAACCTTGATCTCTTTCACCACGCCGGCCTGCGGCGAGGGAACTTCCATCGAAGCCTTGTCGCCTTCAACGGTGATCAGCGATTGCTCCGCTTCAACCTTGTCGCCGACCTTCACCAGAATCTCGGTGATTTCAACTTCGTCTGCACCGATGTCCGGCACGTTAATTTCAATAGACATTGTTCTTTACCTCTTATGCCAGACGCGGGTTGACTTTATCTGCATCGATATTGAATTTGGTGATCGCATCAGCCACCACTTTCTTATCGATTTCACCGCGTTTGGCCAGTTCACCCAGAGCGGCAACCACCACGTAAGACGCGTCCACTTCGAAGTGGTGACGCAGGTTCTCGCGGCTGTCGGAACGGCCGAAACCGTCGGTGCCCAGAACGCGATAATCGCTGGCCGGGATGAAGTTGCGGATCTGCTCGGCAAACAGCTTCATGTAGTCGGTAGAGGCTACCGCTGGCGCATCGCTCAGCACCTGAGCAACGTAAGGAACACGCGGCTCTTCGGTTGGGTGCAGCATGTTCCAGCGTTCGCAGTCCTGGCCATCGCGCGCCAGTTCGGTGAACGAGGTCACGCTGAACACGTCGGAACCAACGCCGTAATCTTTCGCCAGGATCTGCGCGGCTTCACGTACGTGACGCAGGATCGAGCCGGAGCCCATCAGCTGTACCTTGCCTTTGCTGCCTTCCAGGGTTTCCAGCTTGTAAATACCCTTGCGGATACCCTCTTCTGCGCCCTGCGGCATGGCCGGCATGTGGTAGTTTTCGTTCAGCGTAGTGATGTAGTAGTACACGTTCTCTTGCGCTTCACCGTACATACGCACCAGACCGTCATGCATGATGACCGCCACTTCGTAGGCATAAGCCGGATCGTAAGAGATACAGTTAGGGATGGTCAGCGACTGAATGTGGCTGTGGCCATCTTCGTGCTGCAGACCTTCGCCGTTCAGCGTGGTACGGCCAGAGGTGCCGCCGATCAGGAAGCCACGCGCCTGTTGGTCGCCCGCCGCCCAGCACAGGTCGCCGATACGTTGGAAACCGAACATCGAATAGTAGATGTAGAACGGAATCATCGGCAGATCGTTGGTGCTGTAAGAGGTCGCCGCTGCCAGCCAGGAAGATGCCGCACCCAGTTCGTTGATGCCTTCCTGCAGGATCTGGCCTTTCTCGTCTTCTTTGTAGTAAGCAACCTGCTCACGGTCCTGCGGGGTGTACTGCTGGCCGTTCGGGCTGTAAATACCGATCTGACGGAACAGGCCTTCCATACCGAAGGTACGCGCTTCATCGGCGATGATTGGCACCAGGCGATCCTTGATCGACTTGTTCTTCAGCATCACGTTCAGCGCACGCACGAAGGCGATGGTGGTAGAGATTTCCTTGTTCTGCTCTTCCAGCAGTGAACTGAAATCTTCCAGCGTCGGCAGCTCCAGCTTCTGCGTGAAGTTCGGCAGACGGCTTGGCAGGTAACCGGCCAGTGCCTGACGGCGTTCGTGCAGATACTTGTACTCTTCGGAATCTTTCTCGAAGGTCAGGTACGGCAGTTTTTCGATATCGGCATCGGCAACCGGCACGTTGAAACGATCGCGGAAGTGGTGAACCCCTTCCATGTTCATTTTCTTGACCTGGTGAGCGATGTTTTTGCCTTCCGCGGTATCACCCATGCCGTAACCTTTGATGGTATGGGCCAGGATAACGGTCGGTTTACCTTTGGTGTCCTGTGCTTTCTTCAGGGCAGCAAAGACTTTCTTCGGATCGTGACCACCACGGTTCAGCGCCCAGATCTCATCGTCGGTCATGTCTTTGACCAACGCCGCGGTTTCTGGATAACGGCCGAAGAAGTGCTCGCGAACGTAAGCGCCATCGCGGGATTTGAAGGTCTGGTAATCGCCGTCCAGGGTTTCGTTCATCAGTTGAATCAGCTTGCCGCTGGTATCTTTACGCAGCAGTTCGTCCCAACGCCCGCCCCAGATCACTTTGATCACCTGCCAGCCGGCGCCGCTGAAGATGCCGTCCAGTTCGTTGATGATCTTGCCGTTACCGGTGACCGGGCCGTCCAGACGCTGCAGGTTGCAGTTGATGACGAAGACCAGGTTGTCCAGTTTTTCACGGGTCGCGATGGTGATGGCGCCCTTGGATTCCGGCTCATCCATCTCGCCGTCACCCAGGAAAGCGTAAACGGTTTGTTCTGCGGTATTTTTCAGGCCGCGGTGTTCCAGATATTTCAGGAACTTCGCCTGGTAAATGGCGCTGATTGGCCCCAGGCCCATGGAAACGGTCGGGAACTGCCAGAATTCAGGCATCAACTTAGGATGCGGATAAGATGACAGACCATTGCCGTGTACTTCCTGACGGAAGTTGTTCATTTGTTCTTCGGTCAGGCGGCCTTCAAGGAAGGCACGTGCATAAATGCCTGGAGAGATGTGGCCCTGGAAATACACCAGATCGCCGCCATCTTTCTCGTTACGTGCACGGAAGAAGTGGTTAAAGCAGACTTCATAGAAGGTCGCGGAAGACTGGAAGGAAGCCATGTGGCCGCCCAGATCCAGGTCTTTCTTGGAAGCACGCAGAACGGTCATAATGGCGTTCCAGCGGATGGCGCTGCGAATGCGGCGTTCCAGATCCAGGTTACCCGGATATTCAGGCTCCTCTTCCACCGCGATGGTGTTGACGTAGTTGTTCGCTGCGGCACCTGCCGCTACGCTCACGCCGCCTTTGCGGGCCTGACCCAATACCTGATCAATCAGAAACTGAGCTCGCTCAACACCCTCTTCACGGATGACCGATTCGATCGCCTGCAGCCAGTCGCGGGTTTCGATCGGATCCACGTCATTGTTTAAACGTTCTGACATGGTGGTATTCCTTATCTGTCTAATGGTTTGTTTGGAGCCTGTCTTCCTGCACTCTGTACCAAAGCGCACGAAGACAGGCTCATCAGTTTGTTGCCGCTTAAGTACTTAACTAAGCACTTCGAGCTTTATGCCCACAGGCTGGTGTTTCCCCTGTAGATAACCGCTCTTAATCCTTGCGTTGCTGGAGTCGCCGTAACGATCTCTCACGCCGGGTATGTTCCCGACTGAGATCCAGCAAAATTTCCTCGATAAACGCCAAGTGGCGGTGCGAGGCTTCGCGGGCCTTTTCCGGCTCACGTGCCACTATCGCCTCAAAAATCCCGGCGCGGTGGCTGCTCACTTTTGCCAACATCTCACGGCGCGAGTAGAGCAATTCAAAGTTCTGTCGGACGTTCTGTTCCAGCATTGGCCCCATGCAGCGTAGCAAATGCAGCAACACCACGTTGTGGGCAGCTTCGGTAACGGCGATCTGATACTGCATCACCGCGTCTGCTTCGGCGTCGAGATCGCCGCTGTCCTGGGCCTGTTGAATCACGATATGGCAATCGCGGATGCGCGCCAGATCTTCTTCCGTGCCGCGCAGCGCCGCATAGTACGCAGCGATGCCCTCAAGAGCATGACGGGTTTCGAGCAGGTCGAATTGTGATTCAGGGTGATCGGCCAACAGTTCAGCCAACGGATCGCTGAAGCTCTGCCAGAGATTTGTTTGTACGAAGGTACCGCCGCCCTGACGACGCAGCAGCAGCCCTTTCGCTTCCAGGCGCTGGATCGCCTCTCTCAGAGAAGGACGGGAAACATCAAACTGTTTCGCCAGTTCACGCTCCGGAGGCAGTTTTTCGCCTGGGCGCAGCGTACCCTCGAGAATCAGGTATTCGAGCTGTTGCTCGATAACGTCTGACAGCTTGGGCTGGCGGATTTTGCTGTAGGCCATGAGTGATTTCTTCTCTGCGAATGGCGCGGAGTCAATTGGTAATACCAATTTCAAAAACGTGACGGTAAAGTAACAAAGTATTCACCTCCTGTCCATATGGGCTCGGGCCGAATTGCCGATACCCGCACATTTTAACACCCCAGCCGATACCCTGCTGCAATCCGCTAACCCCGTGCTGGTAATACCATTTACGGCCTAAGCGTGTGATTTAACTTTTGCGAAACGTTTGGTTAGGCAGACTGCACCGTTAATATCGGGCTTTTATGGCAGGTCGATGAAACTTTGGTGATCGCCTGCCAATGTTCGGTTCTGTGATCCAGATCACGAGCGTGATGGAGAGAGCAATTGGTCAAACCTGAGCTATTTTTGCGAGTAATGTGACTTGATGCTTATTTCATGCACATAACCCCCCTTACGGTCACACAATCCGCATTTTGTTTCCTAAACTGCTGAAATCTTGGTCACTCACAACACAAAGCAGGTGCAAACTTCCGCGCATATCATTATTCTTTTGCAAACGGTAGCGGTGCCGCCGAATTAATAGATCAAATTCCGTAAAGAAAATAATACACACATCGTAATCACTGCCTTACAGTATGTGAGCATTCTGCAACAACAGAGGGTAAATGGATGGATGGTCAACAACAGGGTGACCAGCTGAAACGCGGCCTGAAAAACCGCCATATTCAGCTTATTGCCTTAGGTGGCGCTATCGGTACCGGGTTGTTTCTCGGTATCGCGCAAACAATAAAAATGGCTGGCCCGTCGGTGATTTTGGGCTACGCCATCGGCGGATTCATCGCTTTCCTGATTATGCGCCAACTGGGTGAAATGGTGGTGGAAGAGCCGGTTGCCGGCTCATTCAGCCATTTTGCCTATAAATACTGGGGTAACTTCGCCGGTTTCGCCTCCGGCTGGAACTATTGGGTGCTGTATGTGCTGGTAGCGATGGCGGAACTGACCGCGGTCGGGATCTACGTACAGTATTGGTGGCCGGAAATTCCGACCTGGGTCTCGGCGGCGGTGTTCTTCCTGGCGATTAACGCCATTAACCTGGCCAACGTCAAAGTGTATGGCGAAATGGAATTCTGGTTCGCCATTATCAAGGTGGTGGCGATTATCGGCATGATCGTATTCGGTGCCTACCTGCTGTTCAGCGGCATGGGCGGCCCGGAAGCCACGGTGACCAACCTGTGGGCACAGGGCGGCTTCTTCCCGAACGGCGTGATGGGACTGGTAATGGCCATGGCGGTTATCATGTTTTCCTTCGGCGGTCTGGAGCTGGTGGGCATCACCGCGGCGGAGGCCGACAACCCGCAGGCCAGCATTCCAAAAGCCACCAATCAGGTCATCTACCGTATCCTGATCTTTTATATCGGCTCGTTGACCATTCTGCTTTCTCTCTACCCGTGGGGCAAAGTGGTCGAAGGCGGCAGCCCGTTCGTGCTGATCTTCCACGCGCTGAACAGCAATCTGGTCGCCACCGTGTTGAATATCGTGGTGCTGACCGCCGCGCTGTCGGTCTACAACAGCTGCGTATACTGCAATAGCCGCATGCTGTACGGCCTGGCGAAACAGGGCAACGGACCGAAAAGCCTGCTGAAGGTCGACGGCCGCGGCGTACCGGTGATCGCCATCGGCGTATCTGCGTTGGCCACGGCGTTCTGCGTATTGATCAACTACCTGATCCCGGGGCGCGCCTTCGAACTGCTGATGGCGCTGGTGGTCTCCGCTCTGGTGATCAACTGGGCGATGATCAGCCTGGCGCACCTGAAATTCCGCGCTGCCAAAAATCGCGATGGCGTAGAGCCTAAGTTCAAGGCCTTCTGGTATCCGTTCAGCAACTATCTGTGCCTGCTGTTTATGGCCGGTATCCTGGTGATTATGTACCTGACACCGGGCATTCGCATTTCGGTGCTGCTGATCCCGGTCTGGGTGGCGGTGCTGGCGATTGGCTACGCCATCAAGCAACGCAGCCAGCGGGCGCTCGGCAGCGCCACGCGCTGATTTCATCTCTGCCGTAGGCCCGCCACGGCGGGCCTGTTTCATATCACGCCTTTTCCCGCCCGCTACGCCTGCTTACGCAGCGCGTCCCAGACTTTCATCACTTCGGCAATCGCGCCCTGGAAGGTCGCTACGTCAACACCATCCCGAGCTGACGTTGAGATGCCCAGCAAAAAGCTGTTGAATACGGTCGCCAGCGCCCGGGCGTCGGTGCTCGCCGTCAGCTCGCCGGCGGCAATGGCACGTTCGACGCAGCGGATAAATCCGCCGTACGTTCGCGCACGCGATTCCGCCAGCGGTTTGGCCACGTCGGCATGCGCGGGCGTCGGCGCACTCATGACGCCGAAAGCGACCATACACCCCTTCGGATGCCCCGGCTCGCACTGCATGGTCGTCGACTGACGCAGCGCCAGTTCAACGGCCTCCCGCGGCGCCAGCGCGTCGTCCCAAAGGCACGCCGTGACGCGCGCATAACTCGCCAGATAACACTGCACCGCCTCGTTGAACAGCGCCTCTTTCGACCCGAAAGCCGCATAGAAACTCGGGGCGGAAATACCACCTCCAATGCTCGCCTTTAGCTGGCTGAGCGAGGTTGATTCATAGCCCTGCTCCCAGAACAGGTGCATCGCTTGTTCGATGGCCTGCTGGCGGTCAAAGCTGCGGGGACGTCCCATTTGCGCCATCGCTGACTCCTTATCTTTTACGACATATATACTAATCGATATATAATTTATTGACAACGTAGCGACGATGATGATTACATTTATACCGATCGGTATATATATCGATATGCTTCGGACGCCGGCTCACCAAGCGACGCCGGAACCTTCTCATCGTCGAAAGGATCTTTTGCGTGAATCACTCATCCACTCAGGCGACATCGGCCACCGCCGCCCGCCTGCCCGTCGCCGCCCTGCTGGCTTTGGCCATGACAGGATTTATCTGTATCGTGACCGAAACGCTGCCTGCAGGCCTGCTACCGCAAATCAGTCAGGGACTCGGCGTCAATCCGGCGCTGACCGGGCAAATGGTGACGGCATATGCGCTGGGCTCGCTGCTGGCCGCCATCCCGCTGACGATTGCAACACGCAGATGGCGGCGGCGTAACGTCCTGCTGCTGACTATCATCGGCTTCCTTCTCTTCAACTCAGCCACCGCGCTATCTACCCACTATGCCGTCACGCTGGTCGCCCGCTTCTTTGCCGGCGTCGCCGCAGGGCTGGCCTGGAGCCTGCTGGCCGGCTACGCCCGGCGGATGGTCGCGCCTTATCAGCAAGGACGCGCCCTGGCCATCGCCATGGTGGGAACCCCTATCGCTCTCTCTCTGGGGGTGCCTCTGGGGACCTTCATGGGATCGACTATCGGCTGGCGCAGCGCATTCTGGATCATGTCGGCCCTGACGCTGCTGCTGATCGTCTGGGTATACGCCAAAGTCCCCGATTACCCCGGCCAGTCCGCCCATCAACACATGCCGCTGCGCCGGGTCTTCACCACGCCCGGCGTACGCCCGGTATTGGCGGTGGTAATCACCTGGATGCTTGCGCACAACATTCTCTATACCTATATCGCTCCGTTTATCGCGCCGGCGGGAATGGCTGACCGAACCGATCTGGTGCTGTTCGCCTTCGGCGCAGCGGCGCTCGCCGGCATCTGGATCACCGGCCGGCTGGTGGAGCGCCACCTGCGCACCACGGTACTGGCCAGTCTCGCCGCCTTCGCGCTCACCGCGTTCGCCTTCGGCGTCGGTGCGCAAGATACCGCCGTGATTTATCTGGGGGTGATCGTCTGGGGCATCACGTTCGGCGGTGCGGCAACCCTGTTGCAAACCGCGCTGGCCGATGCGGCGGGAGACGGCGCTGACGTAGCGCTCTCCATGAATGTGGTGGCCTGGAACTCGGCGATCGCCGGCGGCGGCGTGATCGGCGGCATGCTGCTTGATACCTGGGAGGCCAGCGTTTTCCCCTGGGCATTGCTGATCCTGCTGGCCGTTGCGTTCGCCATCGCCTGGTCGTCCCGTGAATACGCTTTCAAACCGGGACACCGTCTCGGCAGTTCCCATATCGTGAGCCACTGAATGCCCACGCCATCCTGAAAAAACACGGCTCACGCCGTGTTCTCGTCTAGGGAATACCGGCTTCTGCCGTCCCTTCTCCGGGTCAAGTTTGCTAACAAGCTCACACTTCTTCCGCCATGGCAGGTTTGTCCATCTCAATAACCATGATTTCCTGATGACTCGCCGCCGAGCAAGGCAATAATCGTTGCCATTCAGTCAGATCCTGCCAGCGCGGAGAGAATGTCCATGAACAGCACTGCCCTTTCGGTAAGAGAAAAGATCGGCTATGGCATGGGAGATGCCGGTTGTAACATGATTGGCGGTGCAATCATGTTATTCCTCAATTACTTCTACACTGACATTTTTGGCCTGACGCCGGCCCTGGTCGGCATCTTGCTGCTGTCGGTGCGAGTGCTCGACGCGGTCACCGACCCGATCATGGGAGCTATTGCCGACCGTACCCAGAGCCGTTGGGGGCGTTTTCGCCCGTGGCTACTGTGGGTTTCGCTGCCCTATGTGCTGTTCAGCGTGCTGATGTTCACCACGCCGGAATGGAGCTATGACAGTAAAGTGGTATACGCCTTTGCCACCTATTTTCTGATGTCGTTGACCTACACCGCCATCAATATTCCCTACTGTTCGCTGGGCGGCGTAATTACCGCCGATCCGCACGAGCGCGTCTCCTGCCAGTCGTATCGCTTTATCATGGTCGGCATCGCTACGCTGATCCTGTCCATGACGCTACTGCCAATGGCCGAATGGTTCGGCGGCGACAACAAGGCGCGCGGCTATCAAATGGCGATGGGCGTGCTGGCGCTGATAGCGCTGTTCATGTTCCTGTTCTGCTTTGCCACAGTGAAAGAACGCATTCGCCCGGCGGTGCCCACCCATGACGCATTGAAAGCCGATCTGAAAGACGTGTGGAAAAACGATCAATGGGTGCGCATCCTGCTGCTGACCTTCTGTAACGTCTGCCCCGGCTTTATTCGCATGGCGGCCACCATGTATTACGTCACCTACGTCATGCAACAGTCGGCCTCGTTCGCCAGCCTGTTCATCAGCCTGGGGGTGGTCGGTATGATGCTCGGCAGCGCGCTGGCCAAGCCGCTTACCGACCGATTCTGCAAGCTGAAGGTGTTCTTCTGGACCAATATCGCACTGGCGCTGTTTTCATGCGGGTTCTATTTCTTTAATCCACAGCTGACGTGGTTTATCGTCGCGGCTTACTTCCTGCTGAACATCCTGCATCAGATCCCGTCGCCGCTGCACTGGTCGCTGATGGCGGACGTCGACGACTACGGTGAATGGAAGACCGGCAAACGCATTACCGGCATCAGCTTCTCTGGCAACCTGTTCTTCCTGAAGGTGGGTCTGGCGGTAGCCGGCGCCATGGTCGGTTTCCTGATGTCGTTTTCCGGCTACCAGGCCGATGCGGCCAGCCAAAGCGCCAGTGCGCTCAACAGCATCATATTGCTGTTCACCGTGATCCCCGGCATCGGCTATCTGATCACCGCCGGCGTCGTGCGACTGCTGAAGGTGGACCGTGAACTGATGAAGCAAATCCAGATCGATCTGGAAAAGCGCCGCACCAACTACCAGGAGCTGGCCGACTACCGCGAGCAACAGCTTGAAGCCAAACATCCGTAAGGAACCAGAGATGAAACAGTATCCCAACCCCCTGATTGAACAGCGTGCCGACCCGTATATTGTTCGCCATAGCGACGGCTACTATTACTTTATCGCCTCGGTACCGGAATACGATCGGTTGGAACTGCGCCGCGCCGCCAGCCTGAGCGAACTGGCGCAGGCAACGCCAACGGTGGTGTGGCGCAAACCTGCCAGTGGGCCAATGAGCGCGCTGATCTGGGCGCCCGAACTGCATGTTATCGACGGCAAGTGGTACATCTACTTTGCCGCTGCGCACAGTCCGGAGATTGCCGACGGCCTGTTCCAGCATCGCATGTTCGCGCTGGAGTGCCGTGACGCGGATCCACTGAGCGGGGAATGGCAGGAAAAAGGCCGTATTTACAGCCACATCGACAGTTTCTCGCTGGATGCCACCCACTTTACCCATCGCGGCAAACACTACTATTTATGGGCACAGAAAGATCCGGCCATACGTGGCAATTCCAACCTCTACCTGGCCGAAATGGCCAACCCATGGACGTTGCAAGGCGAACCGGTGATGCTCAGCAAGCCCGAGCTGCCGTGGGAAACCGTCGGCTTTTGGGTTAACGAAGGCCCGGCGGCGATAGTGCACGGCCAGCGGCTGTTTATCAGCTATTCCGCCAGCGCCACCGACGAAAACTACTGCATCGGTCTGTTATGGGCCGATATCGACAGCGATATCACCGATCCGGCGCAGTGGCATAAATCACCGCAACCAGTGTTTCGCACCAGCTATGAGCACCGTCAGTTCGGCCCAGGCCACAACAGCTTTACCGTTGATGAGGACGGCAACGACGTGCTGGTATACCACGCGCGCAATTACACGGAAATCGATGGCGATCCGCTGTATGACCCGAACCGGCATACGCGGATCAAACCGTTGACATGGGATCGGCAAGGCATGCCGGTGTTTGGCGTACCACCGGCAGATAATCACTAACAGACTGCGGGGCGCCGTTGCGGCGCTCCGCCACTTAATGCGCGTTACGCAATGCCTTCACCTGTTCGGCGGTGATATCCGCCGGCAGCCCGCCCCAGGTCACACGCAGATAATTCACCAGCTCCGCCACTTGCGCATCGTCCAGTCGCTGGCCAAAACCCGGCATGCTCTGCATGCTTTCGCCATTGGGGAACTGCTGTGCCGGCAAGCCATCCAATACCGAGACGATCAGGTTTTTGCCATCCGCCTGGCGCAGCGTGGCATTACCACGCATTGCCACCGCTACGTGCGGCTTACCCTGTCCGTCGCGGGCGTGGCAGCCAGCGCATTGATCCAGATAGGTGCGCCGACCGGCATCATCACCCTGACCAATTTTGGCTACCACCGCCGGCGGCGGCCGATCACCCATCAGGTAGGTCGCCAGCGCCCGCTGATCCTCCGCCGTCAAATGCTGCGTGCTGAGATCCACCACCATATGCATTTCGCTGAAGGCAGATCCCTGCGGCGCCAAACCGCTGGCAAGGAAGCGGCTGAGATCCGCCGGCGTCCAGCCACGTTGCGCCAGCCCGTTCGGCGTGATGTCCGGCGCGATGAAACGCCCCAGGTCGCCGCCCTGCATGGCGTGGTCCAGCGTCATCTGGCCCAGAGCGCCGCGCGGCGTATGGCACTCGCCGCAGTGGCCGAGCACGTCGGCCAGATAGCGGCCGCGCTGCCAGTCTGCCGATTGCCCCTGCGAGCTGGCCGGCAACGGATCGCTATTGCGGAACAGCAGATTCCAGCCAATCAGCGCCATGCGTTGATTGAGCGGGAACGGCAGGTCGTTGTTCGGCGTAGCCACATCCACCGCCGGACGTGTCATCAGATAGGCGTAGATATCATCCGAATCCTGGCGCGTCATGCCCTTATACGAGGTGTACGGCATCGCTGGATACAGATGTCGGCCGCCCGGCGCAACGCCCTGGGTCAATGCCAGGAAGAAGTCGTCTTTGGTCCAGCGGCCGATACCGTGCTCGACCGACGGCGTCAGGTTGCTACCATAGAGGGTGCCGAACGGCGTTGCCAGCGGATAGCCTCCGGCCAGCGGCGCGCCGCCGTCGGCGGTATGGCATGCCGCACAGTCTGCCGCCCGCGTCAGATAGCGCCCGCGTTCAAGCTGTTGCGCATTGGCCGTTACGTTTTGTGCGGCCCCGTCGTAGCTGCGGTTTTCCCGCCACCACAGCACCGCTACCACGATAATCACCAGCAACACCACCGACAAAGCGAGACGTTTTTTCATTTTGCCGTCTCCTTCAGCAGTCCTGGCGTGTTCAATACCACCTCGCGTACCGCCTGGTAATAGCGAACATAACCGGTACAGCGACAGATGTGGCTATCCAGCGCCTGTTCAATCGCCGCTTCCAGCGCCTCGCGAGCTATCGGCTCTCGCTGCAGTTTTTCCACAAAAAGGGTCGCAGCGTTAACAAAGCCCGGCGTGCAGTAACCGCACTGGAAACTGTAATGGTCAAGAAACGCCTGTTGAATCGGCGAGAGCGTCACTGCGCCCTGTTCGTCCACTTTCGCATGGCCTTCAACGGTGCGGACTTTTTTACCGTTGAAGAAATGCGCGCCGGTAATGCAGGTACGCACTTCTTCACTGCTACCGCTCGGGTGGTCGACGATCGCCACGCAGGCATGGCAGATGCCCTGACCGCAGCCAAGGCGTGAACCGGTCAGATCGAGATATTCGTGCAGAAAATCGATCATCATCAACCCTTCCGGCACTTCCAGCGGGCCGTACTGTTTGTCATTGATGGTCAGGGTGATTGGCTGGGTTTTGATGCTCATGGTAATACCTCACGAATATTCTCGGCACGGACAGGTAAATCACGGAAACGATGGCCGGTGGCGTCGGCAATGGCGTTGACCAACGCGGCCACCACCGGGATCATCACCACTTCCGCCATGCCCTTCGGCGGATCGGTTTCCGACAGCGCAGGCAGGATATGGTCGGTCTGTTGCCAAACCGCCACATCGCTGGCGCGCGGCAGGTGATAACGGTTGAAGTTCCAGGTTCCGTTACCCGGCCCGTCTTCGTACAACGGTAAATATTCGTGCAGCGCATGGCCGATACCCATCGCGACACCGCCCTGTAGCTGGCCGGACACCAGTTCCGGCACAATCAGGTTGCCGCACTCCATGATCGAATGATGATTCAGCAATTCTACCCGGCCAGTGGCGATATCTATCGCTACCTCCACCAGCGTGCCGACCGCGCTGTAGTAAGTCACGGCGGCGTTATTGCGCTGGGTCGGCGGGTAATAAACCTGCTCGCGCGCCAGCGTACGGTAGTCGCCGCCGGCCTGACGCAAGGCCAGGCCGTCAATCGGCAGCCGTTGGCGCTGATTACCCAGGTTGAACTCGGCTTCGGCCCACTGCCAGCGGTTGAACACATGTACCACCGCACCGGTGACGCCGCCCAGTTGAAAAGCCTTTTTCGCCAACATCTCCAGCGGCAGTACCTGCATACCGGCGGCGGTCAAACCGCCTTCCACCCAGCGGGCGTCTTCTTTGCGCACCACCAGCGGCGCAGCCTGGCCGCCACCGATGCCGGACTGCCAAATGGCCAGCGCCGCCGGCCACAGGCCATGTTCAAACACCAGCCGCGCCGCTTCGCGCGTACTGTGAGAGAAATAAAACGCCGAGTTACTGGCGCTGGAGGGCGAGCAATAACTTGGCGTCCACTGCGGATTGGCCTGCATCGCGTCCTGTTGCTGCTGCGACATCAGATAGGGATCGCCACTGGTCACCATCGGCAACAGTGACCAGTCGGTCACCGAAAAATGCGCTTCATCGGCCGGTTTTCCCAGCCATTGAGCGCAGAGCACCGACTGGGAGGTAGACATGCCGGTGCCCATTTCAGCGCCGCTATGGTGCAACGTAATGCGACCGTCTTCGCTCAGTTCAACCCGGGCGAAAGAGGTTTCCGCGCCGGTGCCGAAATCCTTCTGCACGCAGCCAAAGCCAACGCCGTAGCGCTTGCCGGGATGCTGCGCGTTAAATTCGACTTTGCGTTCGCGACGCTTGAGCCAGATCGGGTGCTGCGCGGCCTTTTCCAGCACTTCATCCGCGCGGATCGCCCCGGCCGGGATCGCCCCCTGGGTATTCTTCATGCCGGACTTCAACACGTTGCGCAAACGGAACTCGATCGGATCGATCTGCAGTTCGGCAGCCAGTTCGTCCACCATCATTTCGGTTGCCGCCATGCTTTGCAGCGTGCCGTAACCGCGCGCCGAACCGGCATCAATGGCGCGTGACGCCAGGCCAACCGACGACAGATCGCTTTTCGGGAAGTAATAGATCGACTGCGCAGCGGTCGCCCCCACCATCACCACCGACGGCGTGAAGTTGCTGCGGCCTCCGCCGTCAGCGGTCATTTCGCCGTGGAAGGATTGCAGCACGCCGGTTTGCCGGTTCACCGCAATGGTGTAGTGCATATCAAACGCGTGGCGCTTCAATGAGGTCTGGAACTGTTCAAAACGGTCATTGGCCAACCGCACCGGATGACCGTCGCCGTACATCGCCGCCACCGCGCCGTAATACGGGAAGTTACAGTGATCTTTTGAACCATAACCCACGGTGTAGCACGGGTGCAGAATCAACTGCTTCAGCGGCGGATTGTGCTGCGCCAACATGCGCGGCATTTCCGCGGCCACTTCCTGCGGTGACTGGGTCGGTACCACCAGATGCAGCGTTTGCGTCGCGCTGTCGTACCAGCCGTTGGCGTTGTCCGGTTCCAGCGCAGCGGTATCAATCGACTGCGTAGTGTAACGACGCGACATCACCAGCCAATCCGCTGGCGGCGAGCGCAACTCATCGGCGATCAGCCCGGCGTAATGCATGCCCTCCTGATCCAGCTTGCCGCCGTCGCGCCCTTCCGGCCAGACCGGCAGGTGTTTGCGCATCCCGATCGGGAAGATCGGGCTATCCTTGAGGCTGGAGAAGCGGTCGTCGTCGAACGGCTGCGCACCGCCGATGCGCACGTAACGGAACGAGCCCCACGGATCGCGCGCCAACGGGCCGGTTTGCGCACCGTATCGGATAACCTCATCGCGGAACTTCAGCGCGTCTTTGGCGAAACGGAAGCGGGCAAAGTCGTGATAGATCAGAATAGCCACCGCCTGGCCGAGATAGGCCGGCGTTTTACCACGCGGCAACAACATGTCGTCGCCGTAAAATGCCGGCAACGCCAGTCCGTCGCGCGCCAGATCGTCTGCGGTAACCAGCCGATCCGGCTGCAACTCCTCCCCCCAGCAGCGACAGGTCGACGCCGTCGAACAATCGGTCGGCCTTGGTGACGCGCAGGACAAAGGCATGCGCCTGCCGTTGTGGCCAGTGCGGCATATCCACTGCGCGAATGTCGCGCGCGAACACCTTGTGGCCCATCACCTTTGCGCGGCCGTCAATACGGAAACGGATACGTTTTTGCTGGGCATCCCATGCGGGCGACTGAAGGATTTTTTGTTCGAACAGCGCGGCATAAGCGCGGCTGTAAAGTGGCGCGAGGTAAACGGCTACCCCCGCTATCACTGCGCTTTTAATAAAGCGACGCCGTGACGGGTTAAAATTGCTCATAAATATCCCTTGGTTCTTTATAGTATTTTTAGTGGTGTTGTTGCGCAAACGTGAATACCGTTGCCTTAGACGACATAAGCATATGCTTATCGCTAGAATCATGTGATGATTAACATCTTGTTTTCAACAAAAATACATATACAAAACACATACGGTTTGTGTGGTAAATATAACTTGCGCAAATGAGAGCGGGCGAAAATGACAATAGGCATTGTGATCGCCGCCGCCGGGCGCGGCACGCGGTTTACTCGCGCTGGTGGCAGCGGTAATAAGCTGAACGCATTACTTGGCAACGTAACGGTATTTGAACAAACGCTGAGCCAGGCGCTGGCTTCCGGTATGCCGGTTCAGGTGGTTACCCGGCCGGACAATCTGCCGGTGCAACGGGTTTGCGCCGCGCATCAGATCGCCGTCACGCTGCTGGCCAGCCCCGGTCTGGGCGATTCGATCGCTGCCGGCGTGGCCGCCACGCCACGCTGGGACGGTTGGCTGATCCATCTGGCGGACATGCCGTTTGTCACACCGCAGATTTTCATCCAGACCGCGGCCGCGCTGCGACAATACGCCATCGCACGCCCCTGTTTCGCTCAACGTCCGGGACATCCGGTGGGTTTTTCTGCCGCGTTGCGCGCGCCGTTGTGTGCGTTGCATGGCGACGACGGCGGGCGTAGCCTGCTGCATGGCCAGCAAGTCCATCTGTTTTCTGTTGATTCGGCGGACATCATGCAGGATATTGATTTTCCATCTCAGCTCTCCGCCAGCGAGTGAATAGCCGATGCAACACCTCGATATTACCGTCGTCAGCCAGGCGATAAGCTGGCTTAAACAGCAACCTGTGTGGCTGTGTACCGTGTTGAACACCTATGGTTCATCGCCTCGCTCTCCCGGCGCACTGATGGCTGCGACGCGCGACGGCCATTATTGCGGTTCGTTATCCGGCGGCTGCGTGGAGGAGGATTTTCTACGCCGCATCGGCGAGGGTGGCTATCAGGCTGCCAGCCAGGTGATCCGTTACGGTGAGGGGGGGTTGACGCCCAACGTCGCGCTCCCCTGTGGCGGCGTGTTGGATGTGTTGATCGAATACCTGCCGGCCGGCGATGCCAGCATGCGCTATCTGGCGCAAATTGCCGCGGCACTGGATGGGCATCATGCACTGGTGAAACGACTGCGCTTGCCCAACGCCTGCAGCACGCTGGAGGTCACCGAGTTCACCAGCGCGACGCAGGTGGTGCGACAGGATCGGGAGATTATCTTGCATATCGCCGCCGCGCCACGCTTGCTGATCGCCGGTCTGTCCAGCGTGGCGCTGTTTTGCGCCGAATTTGCCCGCGCGTTAGGCTTTGAAGTTCTGGTATGCGAAAACCGCCCTGATGCATTGGACAACTTCGCCAACCAGTTACCGGCCGACGTTACGCTGCTACAGCAGTTTCCAGCGCGGTTTATTGAACAAGGCGGCTGCCATGCCAATACTGCCGTGGTCGCACTGACCCACGATCCGCGCATCGACGACCTGACGTTGATGGAAGCCATTCATACCCCGGCGTTTTACATCGGCGCCATGGGATCGCAGCACAACAGCGCCCGTCGCCGACAACGGCTGCAACAGATCGCCGAATTTACGCCACAGGATCTCGAGCGTATCCATGCGCCCATCGGCCTGCCGCTAGGCAGTAAAACCCCGGCGGAAATCGCCCTGGCGGTGATGGCCGACATCGTGCAGCAAAAAAACCGCACCCACGTCTGAGCCCGCTGACAGCGGGCGATTCCCGCGGCCACTTGGTTACCTTCCTCAATTGAAAACGTTTACATGGCTTTCTGCGCTTTTTTATATCTTCCAATCCGCATGGCATACCGATTAACAATTAATCACCTATTGGAATCATCTCAAAATACGCCATTAATGTAAGCGATTACATTAATGTGATCAGGCGCACTTTTAACCAGCCGCAGGATCAATAACATAGCGGCCAAAGCAGTTTCACCAAGTTTCATTCGGAGGCGTTATGAGTAAAACTTCCGCAGGCAAGGGCCGCACCAATGCCCAATTGACCTTTTTTGTCTGTTTTCTGGCAGCATTGGCCGGCTTGCTGTTTGGGCTGGACATCGGCGTGATCGCTGGCGCTCTGCCGTTTATTACCCATGAATTCCAGATCACCTCTCAGCAGCAAGAGTGGGTGGTTAGCTCGATGATGTTCGGCGCGGCGGTCGGTGCCGTGGGCAGCGGCTGGCTGTCCTTCCGTCTGGGTCGTAAATACAGCCTGATGATTGGCGCGGTGCTGTTTGTCGCCGGCTCTCTGTGTTCCGCCTTCGCGCCAAACGTCGACGTGCTGCTGGTTTCGCGCGTGCTGCTCGGTCTGGCGGTAGGCATCGCGTCATTCACCGCGCCATTGTACCTGTCGGAAATTGCCCCGGAGCGCATTCGCGGCAGCATGATTTCAATGTATCAATTGATGATCACCATCGGCATTCTGGCAGCCTACCTGTCGGATACCGCCTTCAGCTACAGCGGTTCATGGCGCTGGATGCTCGGCATCATCACTATCCCCGCCCTGCTGTTGCTGGTGGGCGTGTTCTTTCTGCCACGCAGCCCACGCTGGCTGGCGTCGCGCGGCCGCGATGCCGAAGCGCACCAGGTACTGGAAATGCTGCGTGATACCAGCGCGCAAGCCAAAGCCGAGCTGGATGAGATCCGCGAAAGTCTGAAGATCAAGCAAAGTGGCTGGGCGTTGTTCAAAGATAACAAAAACTTCCGCCGCGCGGTCTACCTCGGCATTCTGCTACAGGTGATGCAACAGTTCACCGGCATGAATGTGATCATGTACTACGCGCCGAAGATTTTCGACCTGGCCGGCTTTGCCAGCACCGCACAGCAGATGTGGGGAACGGTGATCGTTGGGCTGGTCAATGTGCTGGCCACCTTTATCGCCATCGGGCTGGTTGACCGCTGGGGGCGCAAACCGACGTTGAAGCTGGGCTTCCTGGTGATGGCTATCGGCATGGGCGTGCTCGGCACCATGATGAGCATCGGTATGGCAACGCCGGCGGCACAGTATTTCGCCGTCCTGATGTTGCTGATGTTTATCGTCGGCTTCGCCATGAGCGCCGGCCCGCTGATCTGGGTGCTGTGCTCGGAAATACAGCCGCTGAAAGGTCGTGACTTCGGTATTACCTGTTCGACCGCCGTCAACTGGATTGCCAATATGATCGTCGGCGCAACCTTCCTGACCATGCTAAACAGCCTGGGCAGCGCGCATACCTTCTGGGTCTACGCTGCGCTTAATCTGATCTTTATCGTCCTGACCATCGTGCTGATCCCGGAAACCAAGAGCATTTCGCTGGAACACATCGAACGCAATCTGATGGCGGGCAAACCGCTGCGCGAGATTGGCTCTCGCTAATCCGCGTCAACCGCCGATTCTGTGCCTCTGCCGCCCGTTGCCGGGCGGCTTTTTTATGCGTCTTATTTCACACAGCGCGCGCACTGCGCGCTTTGGATCTTCTGGAAGAAGTCATTGCCCTTGTCATCCACCAGGATGAACGCCGGGAAATCCTCTACTTCAATTTTCCAGATCGCTTCCATCCCCAGTTCAGGGTATTCCACGCATTCCAGACTCTTGATGCTCTGCTGCGCCAGTACCGCCGCCGGACCGCCGATGCTCCCGAGATAGAAACCGCCGTGCTTGTGACAGGCGTCGGTCACCTGCTGACTGCGATTGCCCTTCGCCAGCATGATCATGCTGCCGCCGTGCGATTGCAGCAGATCGACATAGGAGTCCATCCGCCCGGCGGTGGTTGGCCCCAGAGAACCGGAGGCGTAGCCATCCGGCGTTTTGGCCGGGCCGGCGTAGTAAATCGGGTGATCCTTGACGTACTGCGGCAAACCTTCGCCGCGATCCAGGCGCTCTTTCAGCTTGGCGTGAGCAATATCACGGCCAACAATAATGGTGCCGCTCAACGACAGGCGAGTCGACACCGGATATTGCGACAGCTGCTTGAGGATTTCGCCCATCGGTCGGTTCAGATCCACTTTAATGGCTTCGCCTTCGCCGGCCTGCCGCAGTTCCTGCGGGATGTATTTGCCTGGGTTATGCTCCAGTTTTTCCAGCCAGATGCCGTCGCGGTTGATTTTGCCCTTGATGTTACGGTCAGCGGAACAGGAAACGCCCATACCGACCGGACATGAGGCGCCGTGGCGCGGCAGTCGCACTACGCGGATGTCGTGTGCAAAGTATTTACCGCCGAACTGCGCCCCCAGACCGAGGTTTTGCGCTTCCTTCAGCAACTCGGCCTCTAGCGCAACGTCGCGGAACGCCTGGCCGTGTTCGTTCCCTTCGGTCGGCAGCCCATCGTAATATTTGGTAGATGCCAGCTTCACCGTTTTCAGCGTGGCTTCCGCCGAGGTGCCGCCGATGACAAACGCCACGTGGTAGGGTGGGCACGCCGCGGTCCCCAGCGTACGCATCTTGTCGACCAGGTAATCCTTCAGTTTGCCCGGCGACAGCAGCGCCTTGGTTTCCTGATACAGGTAGGTTTTATTGGCCGAACCGCCGCCTTTGGCAATGCAGAGGAATTTGTATTCATCGCCGTCCACGCTGTACAGATCGATCTGCGCAGGCAGGTTGCTGCCGGTGTTGACCTCCTGGTACATGTCGAGCGCCGCGTTTTGCGAATAACGCAGGTTGTCCTCGATATAGGTGTTGTACACCCCGCGCGACAGCGCCTCTTCATCACCGCCGCCGGTCCACACCCGCTGGCCTTTTTTGCCGACGATAATCGCCGTGCCGGTATCCTGGCAGGTTGGCAAAATGCCCTTGGCGGCGATTTCCGAGTTACGCAGGAATTGCAACGCAACGTAGCGATCGTTTTCGCTGGCGTCCGGATCGGCGAGGATGTCGGCCACCTGTTGCTGGTGCGCCGGGCGTAACATGAACGACGCGTCGTGGAAGGCATGCTGGGCGAGGAGGGTCAGGGCTTGCGGGGCGACTTTGAGGATTTCCTGCCCTTCGAATTCGGCAACGGTAACGTGGTCGCGGCTCAGCAGATAGTATTCGGTATCGTCTTTCTTCAGCGGGAACGGATCTTGATAATGGAACGGTTTATTCGACATTTATCTCTCACTTGCAACATCAGCTGCGTTAAATTCACACTTTCAGCGCGTAATTCGGGTTCGCTGCGTCAAAAAAACTCACCTTACCTTACGTATTTTCAGCGAGTCGGTTATTGCGCAAAATCGCAAAAATACCCCCTTTAACGGTAAGGAATTACTACTGGCCAAGTTTTTTCAACCTCATCCATTGAGAACTGCGGGTACAGACTCATCAAGCACGAATTATTATCCCGCAGTTAACACCTTGATTACAATCTGTGGTTATCGATCGGGTTATCATTATTGATGGGATATTGTCTGGAACGCTCGCCTGGCCTATGCTAGCGGCAATGAACAAAGTAAGAATCCCCATAGCGCTGCAACAGGCGGTAATGCGCTGTCTGCGAGAAAAACTGCGGCTGGCGGCAGAGCATTTTGCCGAAGAATTTGCCGAACCCAAGATCGTTTACCAGCAACGCGGCACCAGCGCGGGCACCGCCTGGCTGCAAGCCTGGGAAATCCGCCTCAACCCGGTGCTACTGCTGGAAAATCAGCACGCCTTTATCGATGAGGTGGTGCCGCATGAACTGGCGCACCTGCTGGTATTCCGGCGTTTTGGCCGCGTGGCGCCGCACGGCAGTGAATGGCGCTGGATGATGGAAAGCGTGTTGCGCGTCCCCGCCAGCCGCACCCATGGTTTTGAAACCGCATCGGTACAGAGCAAAACCTTTCCTTATCAATGCGCTTGCCAACGGCATCAGTTGACGGTGCGCCGCCATAACCGGGTGTTGCGCGGTGAAAGCGAATACCGCTGCCGCCGCTGCGGCGATAAACTAAGATTTATCGCTGGCGAAACGCATGAGTTAAACGATTTATAAGTTAAAACAAGCATATTGCGAGATTTGCTCCTGTCGATAACTTCCGTTACCCTGCCTGCTTTGCCAAAATTTGAGCTGTTTTGGAATATGCTTCGCAAAATTTTGTTCGCAGTCATTTTTTATCTCCGGCGCGGTACAGGCGCACGGTATCAACAACTTTTCACAAGCCAAAGCCGCGGCAGCCAAAATCAATCAGGACGCCCCCGGCAGCTTTTACTGCGGATGTAAATCAATTGGCACGGCAAAAAAGGCCTCCCCGATCTCAACGCTTGTGGTTACCAGCCGCGTAAAAACGCCCAGCGTGCCGGGCGCATTGAATGGGAGCACGTGGTGCCTGCCTGGCAGTTCGGCCACCAGCTGCAATGCTGGCAGGATGGCGGGCGCAAAAACTGCAATCGCGATCCGGTCTACCGTCAGATAGAAACCGATCTGCATAACCTGCAACCGGCGATTGGCGAGGTCAACGGCGATCGCAACAACTTCATGTACAGCCAATGGCGCGGCGGCGAAGGCCAGTATGGCCAGTGCCCAATGAAGGTCGACTTCAAGCACAAGCAGGCCGAACCGCCGGCACGTGCACGCGGCGCCATTGCCCGCACCTACTTCTACATGCGCGATCGTTATCATCTGCGCCTGTCACGCCAGCAAACCCAGCTGTTTGAGGTCTGGAACCGTCAATATCCGGTGAGCCAGTGGGAATGTCAGCGCGAGGCACGCATCGCTAAGGTACAGGGCAACCGCAACCCCGTATATTCAACAGGCTTGTCAGCGACAAAAGGGCTGACCTACTATACCCTGCATATTTGAAGCTGCCATCGGTGCTGGCACTATTGCTGCCCGCCGAATCTTTTATCTATGGGTCAGAAAAATCTATGCGCATACCTCGCATTCATCACCCGGAGCCGCTGCGTTCCGATACGGAAATCGTCCTGAGCGAAGACGCGGCCAACCACGTTGGTCGCGTACTGCGCATGAGTCCAGGCCAATTGCTGCAACTGTTTGACGGCAGCAACCAGGTGTTCGATGCTGAAATCACGCGGGTGGATAAAAAAAGCGTTCAGGTGCAGATCGGTGCCGGACGGCAGGAAGATCGCGAGTCGCCGCTCAATCTGCATTTGGGGCAGGTGATTTCGCGCGGCGAAAAGATGGAATTCACCATTCAGAAATCCATCGAGCTGGGCGTCAATACCATCACCCCCGCTGTTCTCGGAACGTTGCGGGGTAAAGCTGGATGGCGAGCGCCTGGCCAAGAAACTGCAACAGTGGCAAAAAATCGCCATTGCCGCCTGCGAACAGTGCGGCCGCAACCGCATTGCGGATATTCGCCCGGCGATGCCGCTGGAGGCCTGGTGCGCCGAGCAGGACGACAGCCTGAAGCTGAATCTGCACCCGCGCGCCAGCCACAGCATCAATACGCTGGCGTTGCCGGTGAATCACGTTCGCCTGTTGATTGGACCGGAAGGCGGCCTATCCGCCGACGAAATTGCGATGACCTCAGCGCATGGATTTACTGATATCCTGCTGGGGCCACGCGTTCTGCGTACAGAACCACCGCGCTCACCGCGATCACCGCATTGCAGGTGCGTTTTGGCGATCTGGGTTAAGGAGAAGAGAAAGAATGATTAAGCTCGGCATCGTGATGGACCCTATCGCATCCATCAATATCAAGAAAGACACCAGTTTCGCCATGCTGCTGGAAGCCCAGCGCCGCGGTTGGGAACTGCACTACATGGAGATGAACGATCTCTATCTGCACGCCGGCGACGGCCGTGCCCGCACGCGACAGCTGGCGGTCAAGGAAGACAAGGAAAGCTGGTACAGCTTTGGCAGCGAACAGGATCTGGCGTTGCAGGATCTGGACGTGATCCTGATGCGCAAGGATCCGCCGTTTGATACCGAATATATTTATGCCACCTATATTCTTGAGCGCGCGGAAGTCAAAGGCACGCTGGTGGTCAACAAGCCGCAAAGCCTGCGCGACTGCAATGAAAAACTGTTCACCGCCTGGTTCCCGGAACTGACGCCGGATACGCTGGTCAGCCGCAGCGCGGCACATATCCGCAAGTTTCATCAGCAGCATGGCGACATCATTCTCAAGCCGCTGGACGGCATGGGCGGCGCCTCGATTTTCCGCGTCAAGCAGGACGATCCCAACCTGTCGGTGATCATCGAAACGCTGACCGAACACGGCAGCCGCTTCTGCATGGCGCAGAACTTCCTGCCGGCCATCAAGGAAGGGGATAAGCGCATTCTGGTGGTGGACGGCGAACCGGTGCCCTACTGCCTGGCACGCATCCCGGCGCAAGGGGAAACCCGTGGCAACCTGGCGGCCGGCGGCCGTGGCGAAGCGCGCCCGCTGAGCGAAAGCGACTGGAAAATCGCCCGCGCGGTAGCACCGACGCTGAAAGAAAAGGGGCTGATTTTCGTTGGTCTGGATATCATTGGCGACCGTCTGACGGAAATCAACGTTACCAGCCCGACCTGCGCGCGCGAGATCGAAGCCGCCTTCCCGGTTTCGATTACCGGGATGCTGATGGACGCCATCGAAAAGCGCCTTGCCGCACGTTAATGTGACCATGATACGGGCGATGGATGTCGCCCGCTGTCGTGACTTCACCGCCTTTTAGCCGCATACTGAACGGCTGTTCAACTGCCAATGGATCGAATCCTTTTATCGCCATGAATTTACAGCACCACTTTCTTATTGCCATGCCAACCATGCAGGATCCCCGCTTCAAGCGTTCGGTGATTTATATCTGCGAGCACAACGAAGAAGGCGCCATGGGTTTGGTGATCAATAAACCCGTGGAACAGTTCACGGTAGAAAGCGTGCTGAGCAAACTGCAGATTCTGCCTATCGAACGCGATCCGGCCGTCAACCTCGACAAACCGGTGTTTGCCGGCGGCCCGCTGGCGGACGATCGCGGGTTTATCCTGCACACCCCCTGTTCCGGTTTTTGGCTCAAGCATTCAGATTTCGCCGGAAACCATGATAACCACCTCCAAAGACGTGCTGGAAACCCTCGGTACGCCGGAGCAGCCGCAAGACGTGCTGGTCGCTCTCGGTTATGCCGGCTGGGAAAAGGGGCCAGCTCGAGCAGGAAGTGCTGGAAAACGTCTGGCTGACCATCGAGGCCGACAGCGATATCCTGTTCCACACGCCGATAGCCAGCCGCTGGCGCGAGGCGGCCAACCGCCTGGGCATCGACATCCGCAGCATCGCCAATCACGCAGGACACGCCTGATGAGTAACCGCACCATCATCGCCTTTGATTTCGGCACCAAAAGCATCGGCGCGGCCATCGGCCAGGAAATTACCGGAACCGCGCGCGCGCTGGCAGCTTTCAAGGCTCAGGACGGCACGCCGGACTGGCAAAAAATTGAAAAGCTGCTGAAGGAATGGCAGCCGGATCTGGTGGTGGTCGGTCTGCCGCTCAACATGGACGGCAGCGAACAACCGCTGACCGAACGCGCCCGCAAGTTTGCCAACCGCCTGCATGGGCGTTTTGGAGTAAAGATCGACCTGCACGACGAACGCCTGAGCACCGTAGAAGCCCGTTCCCACCTGTTCGATCGCGGCGGCTTTCGCGCGCTGGACAAGGGCAGCGTCGACTCGGCGTCGGCCGGTGGTGATACTGGAAAGCTGGTTCGAACAGCATCTGGGATAAGTTGGCGTGGCACGCTCGCGTTAGCGTGGCGTAACGGCAATAGCCGATTCCCCCTGGCCAGCGCCTGTTCAGGATAATATTCCCTGCGCAATACGCTGTCGCAGTCCCTGTTCAAAGGTCTGCATACCGAACTGCGCGCCGGTTTGCAGCACGCTGGCCAACTGATGGATTTTGCCGTCGCGGATCAGGCTGCTGACCGCCGGCGTCGCCGTCAGGATCTCAAAAATCGCCGTGCGCCCTCCGCCCGGTTTGTTCACCAGTTTTTGTGCGATCACCGCCTGCAGGCTGCCGGCCAGCTGTGCGCGCACGTAGGGTTTTTCTTCCGCCGGGAACACGTCCACCAGCCGTTCCACCGCCTGCGGCGCGTTGCGGGTGTGCAGCGTCGCCAGCACCAGATGGCCGGTTTCTGCCGCCGTCAGCGCCTGGCGAATGGTCATCAGGTCACGCAGTTCACCCAGCAGAATCACGTCGGGATCTTCACGCAGCGCGGCGCGCAAGGCCAGCTCGACGCTGTGGGTATCACGCCCCAGTTCACGCTGGTGGATCAGCGAGCGCTGGCTGTGGTGAATAAACTCGATCGGATCCTCCAGCGTCAGAATGTGCCGCCGCTGGTGGCGATTGATCTCGTCGATCATCGCCGCCAGGGTAGTGGATTTGCCGCTGCCGGTGGCACCGGTCACCAGGATCAGACCGTCCTCGCGCCGGGTCAACGCCGGGATAATCGCCGGCACCTGCAAGGCGGCAAGCCGGGGGATATGCTCGGCAATCATGCGCAACGCCAGCGAAATACCGCCGTGATGCACAAAGGCATTGGCACGCAGTCGCCGGCCGTCGCGGCTGGTCAGCGTGCCATCGAGCTGGCCACTGGGTTGCAACGCCTGTTGCCGTTGTGGGCCGAGCAGCTTGGCGCATAGGGTCTGTATCGCTGCCGGCGACAGGATTTCCCCCTGCGGCAACGGTTGCAGTTCGCCATCGATGCGCAACATTGGCAGATGTCCGGTACAAAGGTGCAGATCGGAGGCATTATGCTTTACACTAAGGGCCACTAATTCATCGAAATCCATATCAATCTCCTGGGTCAATCATGAGCACTATCCAACAGAACCTGCAGGATGTCAGGGGGCGTATTGATGCCGCAGCCGTAAAACTGCGCGCGTGCTCCAGAAGAGGTGTCGCTGCTTGCAGTCAGTAAAACCAAACCTGTCGCGGCGATCGCAGAAGCCATTGCCGCCGGGCAGCGGGCATTTGGTGAAAATTACGTGCAGGAAGGCGTCGACAAGATCCGTCATTTCGCCGCGCTGCCCGACGGTGCCGGGTTGGAATGGCACTTTATCGGCCCGCTGCAATCCAATAAGAGCCGTTTGGTGGCAGAGCATTTCGACTGGTGCCACACGGTTGACCGGCTGCGTATTGCCCAGCGGCTGAGCGATCAGCGCCCGGCTGAACTGCCGCCGCTGAACGTGCTGATCCAGATTAATATCAGCGATGAACAGAGCAAATCCGGCATTGAACTGGCACAGTTGGCCGCTGTTGGCGCAAGCGGTAGCAGCACTGCCACGGCTGACGCTGCGTGGTGTGATGGCAATACCGGCGCCGGAGAGCGACTTTCCGCGCCAGCTGGCGGTATTTCGCCAAATGGCCGCGGCGTTCCAGCAGTTGCAACAGGACTATCCGCAGGTCGACACGCTATCGATGGGCATGACTGACGACATGGTCGCAGCAATCGCCGCCGGTAGCACCCTGGTGCGCATCGGCACCGCGATTTTTTGGCGCCCGTGATTATTCGCAGGCCTGACAGAACCAACGAGGGGACGCAATGCAACATCGTAAGATTACCTTTATCGGCGCCGGCAACATGGCGCGTGCGATTATCGCCGGGTTGGTGAACGGCGGTTATCCGGCACAATTAATCAGCGTCTGCGCGCCTTCGGCGAAAAACCGCGATGCGCTGGCCGCCGATTACGGCGTGATTAGCAGCGACGACAACCTCTACTGTGCGCAGCAGGCCGAGGGTGGTGGTAATGGCGGTAAAGCCGCAGCTGATGGAACAGGTGTGCCAACCGCTGCGCCAGCAGGTCGATTTTAGCAGCAAACTGGTGCTGTCGATTGCCGCCGGCATCCAGGTCAGCCGTTTTTATCAGTTGCTGGGCGACAACCTGAATATGGTGCGCATCATGCCAAATACCCCCTCGCTGGTTGGCAAAGGCATGAGCGGTCTGTACGCCCCCGCGCAGGTTAGCCGGCAAGATTGCGAGTTCACCGGCGAGCTGATGGGGTTCGGTCGGCAAGGGTGTGCTGGGTGGGATGACGAAAACGGCATCAACGGCGTCATCGCCGCCGCCGGTAGCGCGCCGGCCTACTTCTTCCTGTTTATGGAATCGATGCAGCAAGAAGCGGAACGCATGGGCTTTAGCAGCCAGCAGGCGCGCGAGCTGGTGCAACAGGCCGCCAGCGGCGCCGCCGCCCTGGTGGAGGCCAATCCACAGCTTGCGCTGTCGACCCTGCGGGAACAGGTCACCTCAAAAGGCGGCACCACCGCCGAAGCGCTGCGCGTTTTGAATGAACAACGGCTGCCCGACACCGTCGCCAAGGCGATGCAGGCTGCCGTTGCCCGTGCACAAGAAATGGAAAAATCATTTTAATAGGAGAAGGGCCACTACATGTTAACGCTGACTTTTCTGGTCAAGACGGTTATTGATCTTTACGTCATGGTGCTGCTGTTGCGCATTTGGATGCAATGGACGCGCACTGACTTCTACAACCCGTTTTCACAGTTTGTCGTGAAAATCACCCAGCCGATTGTCGGCCCGTTGCGCCGCATCATTCCGTCGCTGGGGCCGATCGACAGCGCGTCGTTGCTGCTGGCTTTCCTGCTGATGACCATCAAGTATCCGCTGCTGTTGCTGAATCCAGGGCGGCGCCATCTCCCTCAGTCCGTACAACCTGCTGTTTGGCCTGATTTCACTGGTTAAATCCGCCGGTTATCTGATCTTCTGGGTGATGATTATCCGCGCGCTGATGAGTTGGATCAGCCAGGGGCGCAACGCCATCGACTACGTGATGTATCAGTTGACCGAGCCATTGATGGCGCCGATCCGCCGCGTGATCCCGGCGATGGGCGGCATTGATTTTTCGGCCATGGTGGTGATTCTGATTCTGTATCTGATCAATTATCTGGGTATGGATCTGTTCGGTGAGATCTGGTTCTTGTTGTGAGTGCCGTCAGCGTTGAACAAGACGGGCTGGTGGTCAGGCTGTATATTCAGCCGAAAGCCAGCCGAGACCAGATTATTGGCCTGCATGGCGACGAAATCAAAGTCGCCATCACCGCCCCGCCGGTTGATGGCCAGGCCAATGCGCATCTGCTCAAGTTTATTGCCAAGCAGTTTAAAGTAGCAAAAAGCAACGTGACGATCGAAAAGGGTGAACTGGGGCGGCATAAGCAGCTACGCATTATGCATCCGCACCAGATACCGCCGACCATCGCGGCGTTGTACACAGAGTAATTATTCAAGGTTATGACTATGCAAAAAAGTGGTTCTTGCCACCGGCAACCCCGGGAAAGTACGCGAACTTGCCGACCTGCTGGCCGACTTCGGCCTCGACGTGGTGGCGCAGACCGAACTGGGGGTGGATTCGGCCGAAGAAACCGGCCTGACGTTCATTGAAAACGCCATCCTGAAGGCCCGCCACGCGGCAAAAATTACCGGCCTGCCGGCGATTGCCGACGACTCCGGTCTCGCGGTCGACGCGCTGGGCGGCGCGCCGGGCATTTACTCCGCACGCTACGCGGGCGAAGACGCCTCGGACCAGCAGAACCTGGATAAACTGCTGGTGGCATTAAAAGACCTACCGCAGGGCCAACGCGGCGCGCAATTCCATTGCGTGCTGGTGTATCTGCGCCATGCGGAAGACCCGACGCCGCTGGTCTGTCACGGCAGTTGGAGCGGGGAAATTACCTTTGCATCCGCCGGTCAGGGCGGCTTTGGCTACGACCCGATCTTTTACGTACCGGCGCTGTCACGCACCGCCGCCGAACTGTCGCGCGATGAGAAAAGCGCGGTATCACACCGTGGCCAGGCATTGACGCTGCTGCTGGAAGCGATGCGCAATGCCCCAATAATGCCGTACAACTGCCACCGCTCAGCCTCTACATCCATATTCCATGGTGCGTGCAAAAATGCCCTTACTGCGACTTTAATTCGCATGCGCTGAAGGGCGAGGTGCCGCATCAGGAATATGTCGATCACCTATTGGCGGATCTGGATGCCGATCTGCCGATGACCAGCGGGCGCAGCATCGGCACCATTTTCATCGGCGGTGGTACGCCTAGCCTGTTGAGCGCCGAAGCGATGCAGTCGTTGCTGGATGGCGTGCGCGCGCGCCATTCGGGTGAACGATGACGCCGAGATCACCATGGAGGCCAACCCGGGCACCGTCGAAGCCGATCGCTTCAGCGGCTACCAACGGGCCGGTGTCAACCGCATCTCGATCGGCGTACAAAGCTTTAGCGCCGAGAAGTTAACCCGTCTGGGGCGCATTCACGGCCCGGATGAAGCCAAGCGAGCGGCACATCTGGCAACCGGACTGGGGCTGCGCAGTTTTAATCTGGATTTGATGCACGGCTTGCCGGATCAGTCGCTGGCGGAAGCGCTGGACGATCTGCGCCAGGCGATCGCCCTCAATCCACCGCACCTGTCGTGGTACCAACTGACCATCGAACCGAATACCCTGTTCAGCTCGCGGCCACCGGTCCTGCCGGATGATGACGCGCTGTGGGATATTTTCCAACAGGGCCACGCGCTGCTGAGCGCCGCCGGGTATCAGCAATATGAAACCTCGGCCTACGCCAAGCCGGGCTATCAGTGCCAACACAATCTCAACTATTGGCGCTTCGGCGACTATCTGGGGATTGGCTGCGGCGCGCACGGCAAACTGACCTTCAGCGACGGGCGCATCGTGCGGACGGCCAAAACCAAGCACCCGCGCGGTTTTATGCAGGGCAAATACCTCGACAAGCAGCATGAAGTGGCAACCGAAGATCGGCCGTTCGAGTTCTTTATGAACCGTTTCCGCCTGTTGGAAGCCGCGCCGCGTGCGGAGTTCAGCGCCTATACCGGGCTGGATGAAAGCACCATCCGCCCGCAGCTGGATGCCGCGTTGGCGAAAGGCTATCTGGTCGAAACGGCGCAACACTGGCAAATCACCGAAAGAGGCAAACTGTTCCTCAATTCGCTGCTGGAGCTGTTTTTGGCGGACGAGTAGATAGCAAAAAAGCGCTGAGAATTCAGCGCTTTTTTATTGGTAGTATCATCAAGCTGCATGGTGAGGCCGACGAGTCACATCCCCCCTACCCTGCAAAAGCCCCTCAATCGAAATCGTATAACCGCGATAACGCAGTATCACTGGCATCAACACAACTGCCTTTGGTTGATTGCAGTTTAACCAGCAGGGCAAATTGCCGCCAGGCGACTCGTCTTTGCTGTTACTTCAAGGCATTAAGCAGGTCTTTACGCTGGGTTTCCAACGCGGTGACGCGGTTGCAGACGTCGTGGCCAAAGTTCTGGAAATCCTGTTCCTGATTGTTCCACTCGTTCTGAATCGCCTTTTGCAAACCGCCCAGGTTGCCCATAATCGCCTGCAACGGGTTACCGCCGCTGTTGGCCGCCTGTTTGACGCCCATTTCGTTCAGACTGTCTTGCAGCACGCCGCCCATACTTTGCTGCACGATATTGCGGCCATCCTGCTCGACCTGATCGATGGCTTTATGATGGAAAGCCAAGCCGTCGTTGCGGTGCTCGATAATGCGGTTCATCTGCTGCTTCAGCTGCTGGTTGAGCGTGGTCAGGCGATTGCGTACGTTGCTGTCGCTGCCCAGTTCCTTGACGATCACCTTATCCAGCGCCACACGGGCTTTTTCCAGGTGCTGCTGCGCGCCGTTGTCTATCCACGGCAGTTCCTTGCGCAGAGCGCTCTGGTAGCTGAACGCCTTCTGGCGCTGGCTATCATTGAGGGTCAGCGGCTGCCCGTTACGGGTCACGTCGCCATCCGGTGAGATTTGCAGATTGCCGCTGGTGCCTACCACCTGCACATTCTGTTGGCTGATAATCACGTCATCCTGTGGCCTGACGGCACACTGATAGGCAGCATGCGCCTGTGATGCGGTTAGCAACAGCAAGGCCAACCCGGTTTTCTTCAACATAGTATCTCCTGAGACTCCCTTCCAACCGTAACAGCGGGGGATTAAAAAATCGAACGGCTAATTCGTTGAGACAACAGTTCCAGCGCCGCAGTTCCCGCCAGCGAGTTACCGGACGGATCCAGCTCTGGCGACCAGACCACGATCGCCATTTCGTCCGGAACGATGGCGACAATACCGCCGCCGACGCCCGACTTGCCCGGCATGCCGACCCGATAGGCAAACTCACCGGCGCCGTCGTACATACCGCTGGTCATCATCAGCGCATTGATCTGCCGCGCCTGCAACGGCGTGATCACCTCATTGCCCTGCAGATCGCGGCCGTGGTTCGCCAGATAGACGAAGCCGCGCGCCAGTTCCTGGCAGCTCATGCGCAGCGCGCAATAGTGGAAATAGGTTTGCAGTACGGTGAGCACGTCGTTTTCAAAATTGCCAAACGATTTCATCAGGTAGGCGATCGCCGCATTGCGATCGGAGTGTTCGAACTCCGATCGCGCCACGCGGGCGTCGTAGGCCAGGTCATCCTCACCGGCCAATTGTCGCACCACTTCCAGCATCCGCTGTTTGGGCGCGCTGAGCCGGGTTTGCAGCATGTCGCAGACCACCAGCGCACCGGGATTGATAAATGGATTACGCGGCTTGCCCTGCTCCATTTCCAGCTGTAACAGCGAGTTGAACGGCAAACCGGACGGCTCTTTGCCGACCCGTTGCCAAATTTCGCTTTCCTGATAGCGTGTCAACGCCAGCGTCAGGCTGAGCACTTTGGATATCGACTGAATGGAAAACCGTTCGGCGGCGTCGCCGGCCTGGAACATGTTGCCATCAACGGTGCAAACGGCGATCCCCAGGCGATTGGCCGGCACTTCTGCCAGCGCGGGGATGTAATCGGCGACTTTACCGCTGCCGATCAGCGGGCGAACCTGTTGCAGGATCTCTTCCAGCAACGCGTTATCCAATGTTATTTCCACCAGGCCATGCTCCAGACAAAACAAAGGCGCCATTAAGGCACCTTCAAACAATTCTGCTGTATAACGATAACGGGCCAGTCGCAGCTGGCCCCAACGCTGAATCTCGGGCGATTAATCCCACCAGATATCAAACAGATCGCTGACCTTTACCTCGGACAGCTTGCGCGCTTCCAGCCAGTTTTTGACCAGTTCGCGGTGTTGATCGGTGCACTGACCGATCTTCTGCAGGCAGATAAGCCCTTCCCATTGCAGGTAGCCGCTGCCGTCAAACGCCAGGCCGTTCGGCTCGATCACTTCGTCAATGAACGCGTCCAGCGTGCCGTCGATATCCTCAACCGCGGTGCCTTCGGCGAAACGCCAGGCGACGGAAAAGCCCAGTTCCTGAAACTCATCAATGTGCAACTTCTTACGTAAACGACGACTGCGGTTGTTAGCCATTATGCCTTCCTCTCAAACATCAAATCCCAAACGCCGTGTCCCAGACGCTGGCCGCGTAATTCAAATTTAGTCAGTGGACGTGTGTCCGGGCGCGGCACGTAATCGTGACTTTCCGACAGATTACGGTAATTCGCCACGCCGTTCATCACTTCCAACATATGTTCCGCATAGGGTTGCCAATCGGTGGCCATGTGGAATACGCCGCCGACCTTCAGTTTGCGCAGCACCAGTTCAACAAACGGCGTCTGTACGATGCGGCGTTTGTTGTGGCGCGCCTTGTGCCACGGATCCGGGAAGAACAGCTGCACCATATCCAGCGAGCCGTCCGGGATCATGTTTTCCAGCACTTCGACCGCGTCGTGGCACATCACCCGCAGGTTGCTCAATTGCGCCTCGTGGGCATCGGCCAGGCAGGCACCGACGCCTGGCGAATGAACTTCAATCCCTAAAAAGTTCTGCTGCGGGTTGTTGCCCGCCATGGTCACCAGCGAAGCGCCCATACCAAAGCCGATTTCCAGCACCACCGGCGCATCGCGGCCAAACAGCGCGGTCAGATCGACAGGCTGCGCCTGATACTCCACGCCCATCACCGGCCAATAGTTTTCCAGCGCGTGCTGCTGGCCTTTGGTCAACCGCCCCTGGCGGCGCACAAAGCTGCGGATACGGCGCATTGCGCGGCCGTTCTCATCAAATTCCGGAGAGATGACGTCATTAATCATAGTGCTTTCTGTCTGTTTGGCTGCCAATTAGGGAAACGCGCATTATGCAAAGATAGACTGGTTTAGCAAGTGTTCATATTTTAACGTCGGAAAGTTCCGGTTTACACCACCCGGACTCTATGCTGCAATCGCGCATCAAATATCAGCCTGATACGATACCCGATGATGATGCAAGCACAGCAGTTCTCGCACGTGGTGCTTGACTGGTACCAGCGCTACGGCCGTAAAACCCTGCCGTGGCAGCTCGACAAGACGCCTTATCAAGTTTGGCTTTCTGAGGTCATGTTGCAACAGACTCAGGTTGCCACCGTCATTCCTTATTTTCAGCGATTTATGGCACGTTTTCCGAACGTGCGCCAACTGGCCGAAGCACCGCTGGACGAAGTGCTGCATCTGTGGACCGGGCTCGGCTATTACGCCCGCGCCAGGAACCTGCACAAGGCGGCGCAAACCATTGTCGCACAGCACGGCGGCGAGTTCCCGACAACCTTTGAACAAATCGCCGCGCTGCCGGGCATTGGCCGCTCCACCGCCGGCGCCATCCTGTCGCTGTCGCTCGGCCAGCACTATCCGATCCTCGACGGCAACGTCAAGCGGGTGCTGGCACGCTGCTATGCGGTCGAAGGCTGGCCGGGTAAAAAAGAGGTTGAAAATCGTCTGTGGCAAATCAGCCGCGACGTAACGCCGGCTAACGGCGTCGGCCAGTTCAATCAGGCGATGATGGATCTGGGTGCCATGGTGTGCACCCGCTCCAAACCCAAATGTGAACTGTGCCCACTCAACGCCGGCTGTATCGCCTATGCCAATCACAGCTGGGCGAAATACCCTGGCAAAAAACCCAAGCAGACGCTGCCGGAAAAATCGGCCCACTTTTTATTGTTGCAACGTGACCAGAGCGTATGGCTGGAACAGCGACCGGCCGTCGGGCTGTGGGGCGGCCTGTTTTGCTTCCCGCAGTTCAGTGAGCGGCAGGCGTTGGAACTCTGGCTGCAACAACGCGGTCTGAAAGACGATCGGTTGCAGCAGTTAACCGCATTTCGCCATACATTCAGTCACTTCCATTTGGACATCGTGCCAATGTGGCTGCCGGTGCAGCAGGTCGGCGGCGCCATGGATGAAGGCAGCGGTCTCTGGTATAACTTAGCGCAGCCGCCGTCGGTCGGGCTGGCCGCACCGGTCGAACGCCTGCTGCTGCAACTGGCCAAGCAGCCCCCGGCTCAGCCATCTTTATACCCGGATGATTTTTAAAGAAAACTATCAACGGGTTAGCGTTATCAACGAGGAATTAGCATGAGCAGAACCATTTTTTGTACCTACCTGCAACGCGAAGCCGAAGGCCAGGATTTCCAACTGTATCCGGGCGAGATCGGTAAACGCATCTACAACGAAATCTCGAAAGAAGCCTGGGCAGAATGGATGAAGAAGCAAACCATGCTGATCAACGAGAAAAAGCTCAATATGATGAACCCGGACGATCGCAAGCTGCTGGAAGCGGAAATGGTGCGTTTTCTGTTTGAAGGACACGACGTCCACATTGAAGGCTATACACCGCCGAGCGAATAATCTGTTTTGGGGCCGGGCGCTGGCCCCTGCATCACCCAAAAATATTACGGCTTAAGATGAAGAAAATTTTAGCTTTGCTAGTGATAGCACCCTTGCTGATTTCCTGTTCCGGTAAAAAAAGCGACGAGTTCAACGAAGCCTGGGTTAAAGACACCAACGGCTTCGACATTCTGATGGGCCAGTTCGCCCATAACATCGAAAACATCTGGGGTCTGAACGAAGTTCTGATCGCCGGGCCGAAAGATTACGTCAAATATACCGATCAATATCTGACGCGCAGCCACATCAACTTTGATGCGGGCACCATCACCTTTGAAACCATTTCTCCGACCGATCCGGCCGACAGCCTGCGTAAGGCGATCGTTACCACCCTGCTGATGGGTGACGATCCGAGCTCGGTAGATCTGTATTCCGACGCCAATGACATTCAGATCAGCAAAGAGCCGTTCCTGTACGGCCAGGTACTGGACAACAATGGCGAAGCGATCCGCTGGGAATGGCGCGCCTCGCACTTTGCCGATTATCTGGTACAGAACAAGCTGCAAAAACGCACCTCCGGCCTGCATGTGATCTACTCGGTCACCGTGCAACTGGTGCCCAACCACCTGGACAAGCGCGCGCACAAATACCTGCCGATGGTGCGTAAAGCGGCCGAAAAATACGGTGTGGAAGAGTCGTTGATTCTGGCTATCATGCAGACCGAATCGAGCTTTAACCCGTATGCGGTCAGCGGCTCCGATGCGCTGGGTTTGATGCAGGTGATGCAGCACACCGCCGGCAAGGACGTGTTCAAGATGCGCGGCAAGTGGGGCACGCCAAGCCGCAGCTACCTGTTTGATCCGGCGAACAACATCGACACCGGTACCGCTTATCTGGCGATTTTGCAGAATAACTATCTGGGCGGTATTCAGAACCCGACCTCGCGGCGTTATGCGGTGATTACGGCCTATAACGGCGGCGCGGGCAGCGTGCTGCGGGTATTCTCAAGCGACAGGACCAAAGCGGTCAGCATCATCAACGGCATGCAGCCGGGCGATGTGTACACCACGTTGGCCAGCAAGCACCCGGCCGGCGAGTCTCGCCGCTATCTGGTGAAGGTGAACAACGCGCAGAAGAGTTACCGCCGCCGTTAAGCGCGGTCATCAGCCAGGCCGGGCAGTTGTCCCGGCCTTTTTTATATTAGCCGTCGGCAACCTGATAACTGCTGCGCCCCTGAGATTTGGCCTGATACAGCGCCCGATCGGCACTGGCGATCAACCGCTCCTTATCGACGCCAGGCCGCCACTGGGCAATGCCCTGGCTAACGCTGACCCAGGGCGACACGCCGGATTGCGCATGCGGGATTTGCAACGCCGCCACCTGCGTCTTGATACGTTCGGCCACCGCCATGGCTTCACGCCGGTCGGACTTCGGCAGCAGAATGATAAATTCTTCGCCACCGTAACGCGCAACCAGATCCTGCGAACGGCGCACACAGCGCAGAAAACATTCCGCCAGCCGCACCAGACACTCATCGCCGGCCTGATGCCCATAGTGATCGTTATATTTCTTAAAATAATCAACGTCGATCAGGATCACCGAGAAGTGCTCAACCCCTGAGGATTCACGGGCAAACACCGAATCGAAGTAGGCATTGAAGTATCGGCGATTGGACAGACCGGTCAATGGATCGCGGTGCGCCAGCTTGCTCAGGCGCTCAATCAGACGCTGGTTTTCCCGCTCACGTTCCATCGCCAGCATAAACCACTTTTCCAGCATCCGTTTGGCGGAATAGATCAGTATCAATATCAGCGCGTATGACGCCAGGTTAACCAGCGAGAATGCGCCGCGAATCACAATGTTTTCGCCAATCACCATACTGAGGATCGGCACCGAAAACAGAAACAGCAGCATTGGGGACAGGTAAAACGGGATCAGCGACGAAAACATCAGCGCTACGGTCAGTGGGTAAATCAGGTTGACCGCGTTAAGGTCAATCAGGTGATCGAACACCACGCACCACAATAGCGCCAACAGCGCCACGCAGCCCACCAGCACCCACCAGGCGCCCCGCTTGCTGCGCGGGATGAGCAGCTTCAACATCAGATACGCCAGGGCCGACACCAGCGATACCGCGACGATTGCCGGCGCATTCTGCATGAAATCCGCGCTTGAATCGTAATCGGTTGAACGAAAACGATGAAAAAACAGAAACAGGGATACCAGAAGATTGACCAATAAAAACCAGCCAAAACTGTGAAAGATCGAGTCACGCTTTTCGCTTGCCACCCAGGCAGAATAATTTTTATCTTCCATCACCATGCTCATTGCCAGTACCGCTCCATTCACTGTAGTGGCACCGGCCCTATTTGTCATATCCGCAATTCGGACCGGCATCGCCGGCCCTTGCATCACGCCTGCTTGATCATGTAACCAAATATACGCTTCCAGCCGTGATCTTTCTTTTCAATATAAACCCCTTGCAGCTCCGGCGAGAACCCCGGCAGACGGTTGATGCCCGCTTCCAGCGCCAGGAAGTAGCGCTGAACCGCCCCGCCCCACACTTCGCCCGGCACCACGCACAGTACGCCTGGTGGATAAGGCAGCGCGCCTTCGGCGGCAATGCGCCCCTCGGCCTGGGCGATCGGTACCAGTTCGACATTGTCGCGAATGAATTCCACGTTGGCATCCTGCGGGTTCATCATCACCGGTGGGAAATGATCCTGTCGGAACATCTCTTTTTGCAGTTGCTTAACGTCATAGCTGACGTAAAGATCGTGCATTTCCTGACACAGCTGGCGCAGGGTATAACCACGATAGCGCTGCTCGTTCTTGCGATATACCGTCGGCAATACCTCGCTCAGCGGCGCATCCTGCTCCACGTAACGTTCGAACTGCACCAGCATATCTACCAGATGTGCCATCTTGGCCGGGTTCTCCGCCGGCGTCAGCAGGAACAGGATCGAGTTCAGATCGCATTTTTCCGGCACGATGCCGTTTTCCCGCAGGAAGTTGGCCAGAATGGTGGCCGGCACGCCGAACGCGCTGTACTGTCCGGTAGCCGCATCAATGCCCGGCGTGGTCAGCAGCAGCTTGCAGGGATCGACCAGATATTGATCCTGCGCATAGCCGGCAAAACCGTGCCACGCCTCACCCGGTACAAAGGTAAAGAAGCGCGCATCGCTGGCAATTTCATCGGTGGCAAACGTCTGCCAGTCCTGTCCGGCAACCTGTAACGGAATAAACGGCTGCAGTTGCGAGCAACGCTGTAACAGTTGCTTGCGCGTTTCAATCCCCAGCTTCACGCAGTCCATCCACATGCGACGCCCCGCCTCGCCGGCGTGCATTTTGGCGTTAACGTCCAGCGCGGCAAACAGCGGATAAAACGGGCTGGTCGAGGCGTGCAACATAAAGGCATTGTTGAGATGCTTATGGTTGCAGTGACGCTTCTGCCCTTTGATATGGTCGTCTTTCTTGTGGATCTGCGAGGTCTGCGAAAAACCGGCCTGCTGCTTGTGCACCGACTGGGTAACAAAAATGCCCGGGTCGAGTTCATCCAGCTCCAGCAGCAGCGGCGAGCACTCCTTCAACATCGGAATAAAGCCTTCATAACCCACCCAGGCGGAATCAAACAGGATGTAGTCGCACAGATGGCCGATGGTGTCGATCACCTGGCGAGCGTTATAAATAGTCCCGTCATAGGTACCAAGCTGGATGATTGCCAAGCGGAATGGCCGCGCCTCGCCGGCCTTGTGCGGCGCGACTTCACGGATCTGCGCGCGCAGGTAATCTTCATCGAAACAGTGGGCATCGATGCCGCCAATAAATCCAAACGGATTACGCGCGGTTTCCAGATATACCGGCGTCGCCCCGGCCTGTAACAATGCGCCATGGTGATTGGATTTATGGTTGTTGCGATCGAACAGCACCAGGTCGCCACGCGTCAGCAAGGCATTGGTCACCACCTTGTTCGCCGCCGAGGTGCCGTTGAGCACAAAATAGGTCTTGTCGGCGTTAAACACCCGCGCCGCATGTTTTTGCGCGTCTTTGGCCGAACCTTCGTGGATCAACAGATCGCCGAGCTTCACGTCGGCATTGCACATATCGGAACGGAACAGGGTTTCGCCGTAAAACTCGAAAAACTTGCGCCCGGCCGGGTGCTTGCGAAAGAACTCGCCGCCCTGATGCCCCGGACAGGCAAAGGTCGAATTTTCCATTTCAACGTAGGTTTTCAGCGTTTTGAAAAACGGCGGCAGCAACGCCTGCTCGTAGGCATCCGCCGCCGCTTCCAGCTGCGCCATGTAAAACGCCTTGGTGGCATGGCTCAGGGCGAATACGCCGGTAATAAACGGCAGATAATCCGGCGAAAGGTGATCTTCTCCCTCAACGGCAACGAAGGTCGGGATAGCAAACCCGGTGGCCTGTAAGTGCGTCAGGATACCGGCGTCAACGTCCTTGACGGACACCACCACCGCCGCCACATCGGTATAATCGGTCTGCTCGATGCGCACCACTTCACGCAGGGTTTCGATACTGGCAACCAGGCCGGCGCTGGTTGCTATTTTCAATTCTTTCATAGAGCTAACTCTCAAACGGTTAAGGATGAGGGTGTGCCACAGGCACGCGATGAGATAACGGCGGTTATCCCGGCAAATGACGCCCGGCAGCGCTTGAGACAGGCGTAACCGGCTGATGAACGGGCATCAGGCAACTATCGGCAACTGGGATCGGCAGCGTCCGATAGGCATCAGTAAAATCAGAGCCTTGGCTCTATTTTTAATAATGCCTAACAGCGAGCATCGGCTGGCCTTACCGCATATAAAGATGGCAAGATCGGGAGAATGGCGTTCGGTAAAGCGCACGGCGGCAGGAAGGCATTTGTAAATGTCTGGTGCGCGATGGCGCTAATGCGACAAAACCAGTCATGCCCGTAATCCTCTGCTTGATTAGCGAGATCGCCGTTATGTGATAGGGGGTGGCAAAATTTGCGCAATGATTGCATGTTTTATTGCGTGGTTCAAGTGACAATTCCTGTGACGATAACGACACATTGTTTGCATAACTCACTGTAATTTATTAACTTAAAATAAAACACAGTAAAATCAAAACGGTATAAAAACACGCAATTACTGCATAATTATCAGGGAACAGCCGCCCTGTTCGGTGGCGCATCATGGCTAACTGACTGAAAATAGAGCAACCGAACGGCTTGATGACAGAAAGCCGTTGACGACGAGCGGCCTTTACGGTTTAATGCGCCCCGTTGCCCGGATAGCTCAGTCGGTAGAGCAGGGGATTGAAAATCCCCGTGTCCTTGGTTCGATTCCGAGTCCGGGCACCACTAATTCTGCATAAGAGCACGCTGGTTAGAGGCAAACCCTTTAACGGGCGAAACAAAGGAACTTGCAAGTCAAAGTCGTAGTGTTGTTCACTGCACACTCGAGATTGATGATTAGGTTCCTCTTAAAAAGGATGCCTGTGGGCCAACACAGGCGTCCTTTTCTCGATCACTGTCTATTTTTACAGCTTGTTAAAGTTATGTCAAGATACTCCGGGCCCACTTGCAGGTATCCGGGGTATGTCCATATAAAGCGCCAGCTCACTCTCTAAAGCCTTTCCGGTTATCTTCAGATCCAGCTCAATATATTCCATCGTAGTACTGACACTCCTGTGCCCCAAAAGGTTCTTGACCATGGCCAGGTTGCGATCCGGGGATTTCATCATCTCCGTAGCCAGGGTGTGGCGAAAACGATGTGGCGTGACTTTAAAACCGCACTCCTTCGTCAGCCGAGTAAAAAACGAACGCACCGGTTGTATTTCTGGCTCAGGACCCACTTCCCCCAAAGGATTTTTAAACCGATCCACGTCAAATAAATAATCCTCTGGCTCAGCCCCCCTGATTTATTGCCCGATCGATTAATATTCGCATCCGTTCACGCGCGAAATTTGTCGCTACCGATGTAAAACTGGCCCACCTGCCGATGTAAATCTGACCCACCTAGGGTAAAAATGGCAGTTTTAAGGCACTGCCAATGATGACATTGGAGACCAGAGTGGAGATTAGTGTTTTACACCGTCAGGGCATGTCGATACGCGCCATCGCGCGCCAGCTTTCATGCTCTCGTGAGACCGTTCGCAGATATATCCGTAGCCCGCTGCCCGTAGCGGATATGCGCTACAAGCCTCGCGCACCCAGACCCTGCAAGCTTGACCCGTTCAAGACCTATATCCTTGAGCGCGTGGCCGCTGCCAGGCCCCAGTGGATACCCGCCAGTGTGCTGCTGCGTGAGATCCGTCAGCGTGGTTACGAGGGCGGTTACAGCATGCTGACCGCTTTCCTGCACCCCATGAAGCAGCCCGTTACTGAAGAGGTCACGCGCTTCGAGACCGAGCCTGGCTTTCAGATGCAGGTTGATTTCACCATCATCAGGCTCGGTCATAACCCACTGCTGGCCTTCGTCGCCACGCTGGGCTGGAGCCGCGCAACTTTCGTCAAGTTCTACAGCAACCAGGACTCCGCTGCCTGGTGTGACGGCATTGAGTCTGCGCTCAGGTTCTTCGGCGGGACGCCGCATCAGCTGCTGTTCGACAACGCCAAGGCCATCATCATTGAGCGCGATGTCTACGGCCCCGGCAAGCATCGCTGGAACCCACAGTTGATGCACGTTGCCGAGAAGTATGCCTTTACCCCCAAGGTCTGCCGCCCCTATCGCGCCAAGACCAAGGGCAAGGTTGAGCGGTTTAACCATTACCTCAAGAACAGCTTTATCGTGCCCCTTACCGTGACCTTCCGGCAAGCCGGGCTGGTACTGGATGTTCCCGCTGCCAACGCTCGCATTGGCGAGTGGCTGGTCACCGTTGCGAACACGCGAGTTCATGGCACCACAGGCGTACCGCCTGAGCAGCGCATGCCGCGCGAACGCGCAGCATTATTGCCGTTACCGAAGGTGACGTTGGCATTGCCTGCCCCCGTCCCAACACTCAAGCAGCGTCCGCTGCCGACCGAGAGCCTGCAACATCCTCTTGCAACGTATCAGGCCTTGCTGGAGGTGCCAGCATGAACCTTCAGCATGATCGTATTACAGCGCTTTGCGAACAACTCAAGCTCGACCGCCTGCCGGCAGAGTGGCCCGGTGTGGCACAGGCGACCATCGACAACAGCGGCACACATGCCGACTTCCTGGAAGCCGTTTTGCAGCTCCAGCATGATGGCCTGAACGAACGGCGTCGGCAGACCATTTTGCGGTTATCAGGCCTGCCGGTGATAAAAACACTGGAGCAGTTCGATTACGCCTATGCCAGCGGCGTTCCACGAAGCCAGATCCAGGAGTTAGCGGGTCTTGCATTTATAGAGCGTCAGGAGAACGTTGTCCTGCTCGGGCCTTCTGGCGTCGGCAAGACGCACCTGGCGACCGCGATTGGCTATAAAGCCGCGATGGCGGGTTTAAGCATTCGGTTCATCACCGCCGCCGATATGATGCTGCAACTGATGGCGTCACACCGTCAGGGTGATCTGAAGGGCTACCTGAACCGCGTCGTAGGTAAGCCTAAGTTGTTGATCATCGACGAAGTGGGCTATCTGCCGTTCGGCAAAATGGAGGCGAACCTGTTCTTCCAGGTTGTCGCTAAACGGTATGAGTCAGGCAGCGTGATCCTGACCAGCAACCTGCCGTTTACGCAGTGGTCAGGAACGTTTGGTGATGACGAGACGCTGACGGCGGCAATGCTGGATCGGCTGCTTCACCATGCGCATATCGCGCAAATCAGCGGTCAAAGCTATCGACTGAAAGATAAGCTGAAAAGCGGCCAACTCCAGAAGAAAACGAAAGCAACAGCGCTCGAGTAATTCAAAGGGGGTGGGTCAGTTTTACTTTGGCAGGGGGGGGTGCGGATGTTTTCCTGGACTGATTTACTGTGTGATCCCAAGTTGTCGCCGATACACTTCCGGGCTAACTGCGCCCAGCGACAGTTTAATACGTCGTTCGTTATACCACCGGATGTAAGCATCCACATGCTGCATGAAGTTTTCCAGCGTCACGTTTGACCACTCACGACCGTAATACATTTCAGTTTTCAGCCGACCGAAGAACCCTTCGCACGCCGCATTATCCGGTGAACACCCCTTGCGGGACATAGAGCGGATAAGACCTGCCGCATTCACCCGCGCCAGCCATCCCGGCCAGCGGTAATGCCCGCCTCTGTCACTGTGGATGACCGGACGATCGCCTGCGTTTAACGTGCCGATCGCGCTTTCCAGCATCGTATTGGCCAGCTCTGCATCTGGGCGTGTACTGAGCGACCAGCTCACCACTTTGCCATCGAAGCAGTCCACCACTGGCGACAACCACACTTTACCGGCCGGAAGCTGGAACTCCGTGATATCCGTCAGCCATTTTTGATTAGGCTGCGCCGCTTTAAAATCTCTGGCGAGAAGATTATCAGGTGCCGGGCCGATTTCTCCGCAGTACGAGCTGTAGCGCCGGCGCCGGGAACGACTGACAACAAGCTGCTCTTCCACCATCAGCCTGCGCACCACCTTTTCAGAGAGCCGCAGACCTTTGTGCCGTAGCATAGCGTGCAGACGGCGATAGCCATAACAACGATAGTTGCCGTTGAAGATCTCTGTCATTGCGATACGTACGGTCGCGTATTTGTCTCCCGAGCGCAGTGCTGTCCGGTGGTAAAAAAAGCTGCTCCGCGCAAGTACAAGGACTCGCAGCAGCTCTGTCAACGGGTACGAGTCTCTCAGGACATCAGCGATCTGTGTCTTTTCCCTGTTTGTCAGAGTGTTGACGCTGATGTCCGGATCTTTTTTTATGATTTCCTCCGCTTTTTTCAGGATGTCGATCTCCATCTGCTGTCGACGTATCTCCTGATTGAGTCGGTTAACCTCTTCGCGCAGCGCGTCGCGCTCCTCCGTAAGAGACGGTCTTTCATGTTTGCGCATGGACTGGTAAGCCTCATCGCCGATGATTTCATCTTTCCATTTGTACAATACCGTGCGACTGATGCCAATTTTCATGGCGATTTCTCTGGCAGGTACATGCCGTGTACTAAGCGCCATGACAGCCTGACGTTTCACCTCAGGTTCAAAAGGTGCATTTTGATTGATCGTACTGGTGAAAATAAGCCGTCTGTCGGGATGACGTTCATTAACCCAGCGAGCCAGTACATCACAGCAGGGATAACCAAGGGTCCTGCTGGTAAACGCCAGGCAGCAGCCATGGTTAAGATAATGTTCAACAGCAGCCTGCTTTTGCACATCAGAGTAACGTGGCTTACGGCGAATGGCTTTTGTAGCACCGTCACTCGCTTCCCATAAACGGATCCAGCGTCGCAGATTTCTTTTAGAAGGGTAACCCAGTTCACGAACCACGGGAGCCAGTTTTCTGCCGTATTTAAAGTAAAGTTCAATTGCGCGGAGCCGTTCTGCTTCGGTAAACATTATTTATCTCCTGAGTGTCCAGGAAATCGTCCGCACCTCCGGGGGGTCAGAATTCGATCGGTATTGACACTATCGTTATCCACGCGGTGGAAAACCTGTTGTCGTTGCCGCTAATCTGTTGAATAGACAGTTTAATCCAGAGATATTGAATACCTGGTGGTCAGGTGATATTACCTATCTGCGTACCGCTCAGGGTTGGTTATATCTGGCTATCGTCATGGACTTATGTTCAAGAAAAATAGTGAGTTGGGCCTTCTCAGACAAACCGGACAGCGACTTGACCGTCCGGGCCTTAAGGTTGGCAGTAAATAAACGACGACCAACAGGGTCTGTGGTGTTCCATAGCGATCAAGGGGCGCAATATACCAGTACTCAGTTCCAGTCCTGCCAGCAAGAACTTGATGTGACGGGCAGTATGAGCCGCAAGGGCAACTGTCTGGATAATGCCGTTACGGAGAGGTTTTTCCGCAGCCTGAAAGCAGAGAGAGTTAACTACCGTCGCTATGAAATCCGAAGTCAGGGTATTGCAGACGTTATCGATTATATCGACAGTTTTTATAATCTGAAGCGTCGGCATTACCGGCTGGGAAATATATCGCCGAATGAATATGAACGCCGATTACAACAATGTGCCTAAATCCGTGTCCGGTTTTAGTTGACCATTACATAGATAACCAGACACTTCGCCTCTCTTAAAATAAGAGGTAGTCTTAGAACTATGTTTAATACCAGTCAGAATAATAAGAGGGTTGAAGTGTTATCAGGACCTGAGCGGCGTCGGCGTCGTACTCCGCAGGAAAAAATTGCCATTATTCAGCAGACTATGGAGCCCGGTATGACCGTGTCTCATGTCGCTCGCCTGCATGGCATCAATGCCAATCAGATCTTCAAATAGCGAAAACAGTATGAAGAAGGCTCTCTGACCGCTGTGGCCTCAGGCGAAGAGGTCGTACCCGTATCTGAACTTGCTGCTGCCAATAAGCAAATCCGCGAACTTCAGCGTCTTCTGGGTAAAAAGACGATGGAAGCAGAAATACTTAAAGAGGCCGTGGAGTTCGGCCGGGCAAAAAAATGGATTGCGCATGCGCCCTTGTTGCCCGGGGGACGACGACTAACCGACGTCTGCCGGAGTATTGGCGTGTCGCGTGCGCAACTGAGCCTCAGGGTTCACCGGCCATCTGACTGGCAGGATCGCAGACGGCAATCCCATTTTGACGATACCGCCGTGTTATCCCGAATAAGCACGGCGCTGGCTGAGTTGCCGACGTATGGTTATCGCCGTGTGTGGGCGCTGCTGCGACGGGAGTCAGAGCGGAATGGTCTGCCAGTGGTTAACGCAAAACGGGTGTATCGCATTATGCGCACCCACCACCTGCTTCTTGAGCGTAAACCTGCTGACCATCTCCGAAAGCGGGCCCATAAAGGGCGGGTGGCAGTGGCTGAGAGCAACCGGCGCTGGTGCTCAGATGGTTTTGAGTTCCGCTGTGACAATGGCGAAAAGCTGCGGGTGACCTTCGCCCAGGACTGCTGCGACAGGGAGATCATTAACTGGGCAGCAAGCACCGGAGGCTATGACAAAGAAACGGTGCAGGATGTGATGTTGGGTGCGGTGGAAAAACGCTTCGGAAAGCAGCTACCCACAGAGTTGCTGGAATGGCTGACGGATAACGGTTCCGCGTACAGGGCGCATGAAACGCGGGCCTTCGCCCGGATGTTGGGACTGGAGCCGTGCACAACAGCAGTCCGTAGCCCGGAAAGCAACGGGATAGCGGAAAGCTTCGTGAAAACGATAAAGCGGGACTATATCAGCATCATGCCAAAACCGGACGGCCAGGCAGCAGTGATGAATCTGGCGGTGGCGTTTAGTCATTACAACGAATATCACCCGCACAGTGCGCTGGGGTATCGCTCACCACGAGAATATATACGCAGGAAGTTATCGCAACCGTAAGAGAGAAAAAGTGTCTGGATATATAGGGTCAAATCCAACCAGTCAGAATAATAAGAGGGTTGAAGTGTTATCAGGACCTGAGCAAACCCTTCCCCTGGACTGCCCCTACGTCCTACATGGGGCGCTTACCCCGGAAGAGCATGAAACTGAGTTCGATTTGGACAAATTTACAACCTGGCGTAACCAGATTTTTATGCCAACAATTGAGTAGCTCCACGATCGTCTCGCAGAAGAACCAGGGGAAAGCTCCAGTCTTAACCTTCAGTCCCAGGATATGCAGGTTATTAGGATCACCTATTGAGCCCGTTACTTTGTACAGTAAAAAGAAGGGATTTTGCGTGAGGTAAATAAGTAACTGTTTTGCTTCAGCGGATAGATGTCGAAATTTATTGTGGCGTCTTTTATAAGGTAAAAGTCAGGAACGTTTTTTTTCATTTCGTCGGTATTACTTTCATCATCCAACTGGACGCTGGCATTCGTGGTCATTAGAAAATAGCTGGTATTTTTTCTGTCGTATTTAAACAGAACCTTCCTGCTAACGGTTTTTAGCGGGCCAGGACCATCAATCATACTGCCGTCAAGGGTAGCGATACCGTCACCATCATTAAATATAAAGCGAATGATTGAATTTATCTGTACGTCATTCATCTGAGTAGTATAGCGAGCGGTACAACTGAACTGGTTATCATTTTTAACTTCAATAGTGCGCATCGCCACATTACTCGCAGAGAACAACGCGACCAGGCTAACGATATAAATGACGGTCTTTTTCATGAGGAATAGACCCCACGCAAATTATACGAAGCACAGCGTAACGTCTTTTTCCGTTCATCGAATGGCTTATTACAGGTAATCAGTGAAACAACTGGAATGAACTGGTAAGCGGTGACGTAAACATAGGGGTAAAGACGACAGTTCAGATTAATCATTTGCAGCGCTTTCTGATGGATAGTGTAATCTTCAGCATCGTTATTAACATAGATATGACACTGTCCACTATTTTTAAGCGCAGTGTAAGAATTAAAGTAGGGCGTAAAATCTTTTTCCCGCGTCAGCAGGTAGTAATGTGCGGCGGTGATCGCTAATAGCAATAGTGCGAGCATGGCGTACCATCTACGTAAATTTCCCTCCCGTATGGTGACAGCAGGAAGGGGCGCTTCATTTAGTTGTGGTGAAGACTTATTTGCCGTTGATTCTTTATCTTCCAACGGCAGTATTGCATTTGGCACAGCTTTATTAACACTATCTATCTCAACAACTTCAGCCCCTTCATTTAGCTTAAATCCCTGCTTAGGCACGGTCACCACCAAATCGACAGGCTGTTCAATGATAGCCTTTAACCCTCTCCTTAGTATGGATATGTTCTGATACAGCGTATTCGGCGGGACGGTATCACCCGCATCACCCCATACAAAGTTGAAAAAATCATGCTGTGGAACAAGATCGCTTCTTCTTTCAAGGAGTAACAAAAAACACCGGCTTGCAGGTACATTGATTGAAATTGTCTTGCGTTCTGCACCTCGTGAGACCAAAGAGTGTTCTTCTGGCCAGAATTCGAGGACATTATTAATCAAATAGCCTTTGCTCATAGATGAAACCCTGTTTGCCTGCACTTGCTCAGAGATGAAATCCTGCTTTTCAGCGTCTTAATGGCATCTTAACTGTACACTTTTCGCCCTTATTAAGATTACAAAGCATATTATAGTTGCATTAAGAATTTTTTTGGAAAATTTTCTTAGTATTGCCACAAACGTTCTTTCGCTAAAGGTTTTCGGTATAACTTATTGATATATAGTAATTAATTTGCATTCGTTGCTGTTTTGTTATGTTTTTTGCTGTATAAATTTACAATAAGAATATTTAACCGATCTCATAAAATAACGGATCAGATTTTATTACGACGACTTCACTTCTATTAAGGTGAGGGAGTGCATAATATTTGTCGCATCAACAGGGGCCACACAGTCTCCTGACTTGATGAAAAAGAATTAGATGTGGATAGATGAGTTTAAGGATATATGAGTTTGATGTTTCTAATTTGTTAATGATAAACATCAAAGGTTTCATAATAAATGAGGAGCGGTTTTATTCTCTTTATATAGAACCAAAAACAGCATAATCACTTGATGATTTAGATGCGGCCAAGATTGGATGAAAATTTTAATTTTAAGCAAAACCTTGTAATTAAATGCTGTGTTTTTTTGTTTTTTTAGAACCAAAAACCAGCTAAGAGGTTTCTTAAGATGTTCGCTGTGATTTTTTGATGTGATTGTCAACGTTGCAGCGAAGAACATAGTATATGTCACCGCAAATAACAGCAGGTTAATAACAAGAGTTGTTTTTTTCCTGTTTGTTAGGTGAGGATGTGAAAGGAGAAGTAATAACAAGGAGACTTGGATGAGTGATAATAATAAACAGATATTTGGGTACTTCATTCATCCTAATGTACAGGTTGATGTTATTCATAGCAGGATAATCAATATCAACTCTGTCGTCGCAGAAGGGGGTAAAGGAATTATTACCCTGAGAACAACCATGATGCGTTTGCTGAGTTATTTACTTGAACACGCTAATGGCGAAATTATTCTGAATGATGAAATTTTACTTAACGTTTGGGATAAGCATGAACTGAGCTCATCAACTCAACGATTGTGGCAGGTTATGCAGGCACTCAAACAGCGGTTAAATGTGGTAGGCATTCCGGATGATTTTATTATACGTGTGGAGACGAAAGGATTTTTTATTCGTGAGGGCGTTGTTACGCCTCTCTATTATAAAAAAGTTATTAAGTATTAGTTAGTAGTATCTCTATATGAAGAATGCGTTCTTCTGTAGATAAAAATATACCCTAGTGGTAAACCTGAACGTAAATCCATCACCTGGAATAAGTGGATTTATTTAATTAAATAAAATGTCGTAATTGAAAAGGAAATATCATGAAAAAGTTAATCGTTGCTGCTGCTGTTGTTGCTGCTTTCGCTGGTGTTAATGCGCAGGCCGCTTCAACTGGCACCATCACTTTTAACGGCGAATTGACCGCCACGACTTGTGACGTAATCGTTGATGGACAGACTGCAGATGCTACCATCGTTTTACCAACTGTTAGCGTTAATCAGCTGACTACTGCTGGTCAGACTGCAGGCCAGACTGGTTTCAACATGTCTCTGAGCAACTGTGAAGGCACGCTGAAAACTGCTTCTGCTTTCTTTGAGTCTGGTTCATCTGTGGACCTGGTAACTGGTCGCCTGAAAAATGTTTCCGGTACTGCTACTAACGTTGGCCTGCAGCTGCGTGACGCTTCAAGCGCATCTAACGCAGTTATCCAGGCGGGTAACTCAAACCAGACCAGCAACACCACCTATGTTGATGTTGCTTCTGGTTCAGCTAACCTGCCTTACAACGTTGAATACTATGCAGACGGCAAAACCACTGCTGGTACCGTTGTTAGCAACGTGATCTACTCTATTCAGTACAAGTAATATTGCCTATATAGAGAGGGCTTGCCCTCTCTACTTTTTCCTTAATGAGGTGTTGTATGAAAAAGTTTGCCCGGATGTTAAATATTTTCAGTGTGTTTGCATTGTGTCTGGCGAGTGCAACATCTTATGCCAGTATCGTTATCAGTGGAACTCGTGTTATCTACCCCTCTGATGCCAAAGAAGTTACCGTTAAATTAAATAATGTAGGCGTAAGCCCGGTGCTTATCCAAAGCTGGATTGATACCGGCGACGTCGAAGCCAAGCCTGACTCTATTCAAGTGCCATTTATTATCACTCCCCCCATGAACCGCGTCGATCCGGCTAAAGGCCAAACGCTGCGTATCAGTTCTACCGCAACGTCGCTGCCTACCGATCGCGAAAGTGTGTTTTGGCTGAACGTGTTGGAAATTCCGGCCAAAAAACAGGCTAAAAGCAGTGAAAATCTCCTGCAACTGGCTTTCCGTTCTCGCATCAAATTGTTCTATCGCCCTACCGGACTGCAGGGTAATGCGAATGATGCAGGTAATGCACTGACCTGGCAGACCGTTTCTGGTGGAGTAAAAGCGACAAACCCAACGCCTTACTATGTATCTCTGGTGACGCTTTCCGTTAATGGTAAGCAGGTCGAAGGTGAAATGGTCGCGCCTAAATCATCGCTGACGTTTAAATTACCAGCGTCATCAGGAAGTAAAATTAGCGGTGAGTTTGTTAATGATTACGGTGCAATAAATAAGTTCGAAAATACTATTAAATAATATTCACCGGAAGTTCTAATTATTTCAGCATCAGGGGTTGAAAGGGATCATTATGCGTAAAATTTCTCAAGATGGATATTCATGGAGAATATCCCCGCTCGTTCTCGCTTTATTTACTGCTTTGCCAGTGACGAAAGTATGGGCAGAGGTCATGCCTGTGGCAACACAGGAAATAGAAAAAAACGTGGAATTTGATCCGTCGTTTATTAACCTGGCTAACAATACTTCCGTTGATTTATCGCGTTTTGCTAATGGCGCCTCTGCATTGCCGGGTATTTATCGCACTGCGGTTTATGTCAATAACCAGCTTATTAGCAACGAAGAAATTAAGTTTGTTGTACGTGATGACAAAACGGTTTTTCCCTGCCTGACACCCTCGCTGTTAAAGAATATTCCCTTTAATTATGAAAAGCTTCCGTCAGATGCACTGACTGCAGGCAGCGGTGGGCAAGAGTGTGTTGACCTGGAAAAACAACTCCCGGAAACCCAGATCAATTTTGATAGTGGTGAACAGCGCCTGGATATCACTATCCCGCAAATTTATATTAATAAACTGGCTCGTGGCAGCGTGAGTCCGGCATTGTGGGATAGCGGCGTACCCGCTGCGTTTGTCGGTTATAACCTTAATGGCTATAACAACCGTTCACGCGGTACATCAACAAATTCTTTTTATGCCGGATTAAATGCCGGGATGAATATCGGTGCCTGGTATTTACGCCATAACGGTTCTTATAACTGGATGGATAACGGGCCGAAGCAATACAACACTATTAATACCTATTTGCAGCGCGATATTCCTGTGTTGCAGGGTCGGGTATTAATGGGGCAATCAAATACCCCAGGACAGGTATTTGATACTCTGCCGTTCTCTGGTGTCCAGCTGGCAAGCGACGAACGTATGCTGCCGGAATCACAGCGTGGCTATGCGCCGGATATTCACGGTATTGCCCGAACCAACGCACGCGTCACGGTAAAACAGAGTGGCCAGGTCATTTATGAAACCACGGTCACGCCAGGCGAGTTTCTGATTAATGACCTGTATCCCACCGGCTACGGCGGCAACCTTGAAGTTACCGTGCATGAGGCTGACGGCAGTGAACAGACTTTCCTGGTGCCGTATGCTTCTGTGGCCCAACTCTTACGTCCCGGATCTTCACGTTACTCCGTGACGCTGGGCGAAGCGCGCAATGACAATATCCGCGGCAAACCTGCGCTTTATCAGGCGGTTTATCAACGTGGACTGACCAACGCCATCACCGGTTACGGCGGCGTGCAGGCGAGTCAAAACTATTATGCGGTGCAGTTAGGTGCAGCCTTGGGGACGCCAATCGGCGCGCTGGCGTTCGATGCCACTCAGGCGCGAACCCATTTGGGTAAGAGCAGCGATGAATCTGGCAGGGTTAAGTCCGGCAATACCCTGAGTGGGCAGAGCTATCAGATCAGTTACAGCAAAGCGATCAGCGAAACCAACAGCAACCTGTCGCTGGCGGCCTATCGTTTTTCTACTAACGGCTATATGGATTTTATGACCGCGATGCAAACGCGTGACGCGGTTTCTGAAGGAGTGGACCCGAATACCGTCTGGCGTGCAAAGAACCGCTTTACCGTTACTGCGGGCCAGGGATTACCGGGTAACTGGGGACAGTTTTATGCCAGTGGTTCAGTACAAAATTACTGGAATAAAGAGGGTAGCGATAGTCAGTTTCAGGTCGGTTACAACAACAGCTATAAGCGTCTGACCTATGGACTGACGATGAGCCGTAGCTTCTCCAATTACGGACGGGCGCAAAACAACTATTTGTTAAGTTTTAGTCTCCCGCTGGGACGTGCTGATAGCAGCCACACGCCACAGGTTCGCTTTGATCTTAACCATGACAACAACGGTCGCTATGGAGAACAGGCAACTATCTCCGGCACCGGTGGGGCGGAAAACCAGTATAGCTATGGCGTAACGGCAATGAATGCTAACCAGGGTGCAGGCACCAGCGGCTCGGTAAATGGACAGTATCGTAACCAGATGACATCGATGAGCGGAACCTATAGCGCAGGGAAACATTATCAGGGCGCTTCCGTGGGCTTGACAGGTTCGGTGATTGCTCACCCGGGCGGTGTTACGTTGACGCCTTATACCTCTGAGACGATGGCAATCGTCGAGGCAAAAGGAGCCAAAGGTGCAGCGGTATCTTCTTATCCGGGCGTGTATATCGACCGATTTGGCTATGCGGCGGTGCCTTACCTGAATCCTTATGCGCTGAACGAAGTCAGTATCGATCCGAAGGGCATGGCTAACGATGTGGAGCTGGAGAACACTTCGCAGAAAGTAGCACCTTACTCTGGTGCGGTGGTCATGCTGAAATATAACACTCGCCGCGGGACGCCGGTGCTGGTGACCTCAACGCTTAACGGCGAACCGGTACCTTTTGGCGCGAACGTTGTAGACAGTAATGGTAATAGCGTGGGTTCTGTAGGGCAGGGCGGACAGATTTATGCACGTGTAGAAAAAGAGCAGGGAACCCTTCGCGTTAAATGGGGTGATGCACCAGACCAGCAGTGTTCTGTGTCTTATCGTCTGCCGACTAAGGCGAAAAAAGATGCTGCACAGTTTGTAACGCGCTTTAACGCCGCGTGTGAAGGCGTTGCGGGTGCGATATCGCAAGGAGCGGGACAAATGGCACTGACAAATAAAGACAGTACTCCTTACGGTTGATAAAAACGAAATAGCACTGAGGTTAATATGAAACAACAGTTTGCCAGAATATTAAAAAATACATTACTTATTGCCTTTGCTTTGATGAGTGGTTCTGCATTAGCGATAGATTGTCATTATACTGCCCAGGCTTGGGGAGAAGGCGGGGATATGGGATCGATACCTGAGGATTCTACCGTCGATTTAGGCGGGATCACTATCTCTGTAGGGGAAGATATTCCGGTCGGCAGCGTGGTATTTACTTCACGCCAGTCCAGTATCGCAAATTTAACCAATGGGGTGGCATGTAATGCACCCTTTGATTTAACCAGCAATATTGATTATTTAACGAAGCCACTTCCAATTGCATCATGGTCGGGATCTCCCACCGTATATGAGACTGGAGTACCTGGATTAGCTGTTTACTTATCAACCTATGATAGTAAAAATCCGTTTCCTCAGCATTTGCCTTATATAAATAATGCACCTGGGGGAGGATTTAAGACTCAACGCACAGGGTATGACCTTAGTATCATAAAAATTGGACCGGTAACGCCCGGCATTATTAATGGTGCTCAGTTGCCAACGCTGCGGGAAACTATTCCAGCTAAGGCTGGTTATACCGGGCTGCCACTAACGCTTAAGACGCTGCGTTTTTCCGGTAGTCTGCTGATTAAGTCAGAAACCTGCATCACACCGGATCTGACGGTTAATTTAGGAAAATATGATACCAGTCAAATCGGGAGCATAGGCGCAGCAACTCCGTGGATTAACTCATCACTCCAGCTTAAAGATTGTCCGATATTTTACGGCTACTATCCGAAGGCGGCGGTGAACTGGCAAAGTGGTTCGGGTACGCTAAATCAGGGCACGGCAACTCGTAATATGCTTGGTCTTTCATTGCGACCGAATAACGGCATTATTGACGCTACTCAGGGTATTATGGCTATTGCGTCCGGCAGCAATGCGGCCAGCGGAATCGGTATACAAATTGCGTCTGGTGAGGTAAGTGGTTCGCCTGTGAATTTTAATTTTTCCCAGGAAAAACCCTACTACGCACCGTCAGGTGAAGGTAAAAATTATCGTCTCCCTTTAGTTGCACGTTATATTCGAACAGAAAAAGAAATAAAACCTGGTCAGGCGAATGGTAATTTAACTTTTACTATCACTTATAAATAATGGTTTAACTGGAAATTCAGGAGTGGTTATCAATATTTTCTGAATGAATTTATTTTCAGTCAAAGCGCCTCGTATACAATGCCTGGCGCTGACCTGAGGAAAAAGGGTATGTCAACGTATAGTTATATACTTCTTTCAGAGGATTTATTCCTTTGTCGAGCGATGAGCGATAAATCTTTAGGGTTGCCACCCATCAAGTGTCATGCCAGTGAATATTCATCAGCCGGTATGGAAACGCAAGAGAAAAAGCTTATCTTATTAATTGATAGTCGGCTACCCTCTAAAATTATTAGCCTGTGGCAAGGGATCTATACGAGTATCTATCGTTGCGTAACGCCTGTAATGTTAGTTTTTCCCATGAATGCAGGGAAAGAAAACTCAGGTGTAAGCTGCCACTGGATTGATATGACATCTACCATGCTGATGTTTAAACGCGAGTTGGAAAAAATAAATCGTGATATCCGATATGAGTTAAAAAACACCAGTGTATTCAATAATAGCGATATCCGGTTAACCAAAAGAGAAAGTGAAGTATTCAACTTTTTTATGTTGGGGTTTACCGTCAGAAAAATAGCAAAATTTTATAACCTCAGTGAGAAATCGGTTTATACACACCGACGTAATATCATGCAGAAATACGGGTTTCAAAACTTTAATAATTTTTATCGACATCTGATCAAATAATAGCTTGCTGCCGTCACTAAACGTGGACAGTAAGTTGTGATCCCTTCCCAATATCGGTGCCAGGATAAATCAGAGATCCGGGCCTGTTTGCAGGCTTCGGATAAATTCTGCCGGAGTCTGGTTATTTAACGAGGAATGTGGCCGGTATTGGTTATATTCCTGCCGCCAGTGCTCGATCTTCTCCTGAGCATCTTTGTAATGGTCAACTAAAACCGGACACGGATTTAGGCACATTGTTGTAATCGGCGTTCATATTCATTCGGCGATATATTTCCCAGCCGGTAATGCCGCCGCTTCAGGTTATAAAAACTGTCGATATAATCGATAACGTCTGCAATACCCTGACTTCGCGTTTCATAGCGACGGTAGTTAACTCGCTCTCCTTTCAGGCTGCGGAAAAACCTCTCTGTAACCGCATTATCCAGACAGTTGCCCTTGCGGCTCATACTGCCCGTCACATCAAGCTCCTGCTGGCATAATTGGAACTGAGCGCTGGTATACTGCGCCCCTTGATCGCTATGGAACACCACAGACCCTGTTGGTCGTCGTTTATTTACTGCCAACCTTAAGGCCCGGACGGTCAAGTCGCTGTCCGGTTTGTCTGAGAAGGCCCAACTCACTATTTTTCTTGAACATAAGTCCATGACGATAGCCAGATATAACCAACCCTGAGCGGTACGCAGATAGGTAATATCACCTGACCACCAGGTATTCAATATCTCTGGATTAAACTGTCTATTCAACAGATTAGCGGCAACGACAGCAGGTTTTCCACCGCGTGGATAGCGATGGCGCCCGGGGCGTTTAGCTACCAGTAATAAGGTTTTCATTATCTGCCGAACGCGGTATCTGCCCACGTTAAAACCTTGTTCTCGTAACTCGATGCACATACGCCGGCTGCCATATGTGGCATCCATTTCTGGACTGGTACAACAATCGCCGGCTGCTTGAGCGACTCGGGCACATCCCCCCCGATTGAAGCAGAAAAAGCGTATTACGCTTCCATCGGGGGAAAAGGATCTGGCAGCCTGAGTTCCCGGACTTAACTCTCTCCCATAAAACCGGGGCGGTTCAGCCATTTTGAGCTATGTCATCTTACCCAAAATAGTGTTTTCTTTTTTTATGCCTAAGACTACCACGTTGTTTTTCGTACTTGTCAGTATTGAGTATTAATTCGCCATGTGGATAATTTGTAACCATCGAAACTGGGAGGCGTAATGATGTCACCCGTAGGCTAAAAAGCATGATGTAGTGAGGGAATAACGATGAACCATCAACGTGAGTTGATCACTCCGGCCGTCTCCGCTTCTCCCGTGGCACGCTGTACTTTGATTAAAAAACTCGGAGGCTATGGCTTTATCGAGTGTTCACTACTGGTGAGTTTTCTACAACTGTTTTGTAATGAAGAGCTTGGTGTGATTGAACTGCAGTATATCAGGGATAAAGCTAGAGAATTCCTGGTTAAACATGATAATCAAAGCGATTATTTTTCTGCCATGAGACAGATTTCCCAAGACACTCATGATGCTATTACCCGTATTATTAAAGTACCACTCTGAATATTATTTGTCTGTTTCGCGGATGTCAGTGACTGATCGCCGGGCATAACAGATCTCTTAACGACCATGCCACCAATTAAAAATGGGGGCGCTGTAACAGCCGGGAATATAAATTTTTACTGAATGATATTATGGAATGTTTCTTAATTATATGAGTCTCTTCCCTATTTATAATGTCTAAATTTAATCACCTGTCTGTTTGTTAACTAAAGGTGAATTAAAAATGAAATGCATTGTTGGACGATTTTACAGTATTGTTCTTATTTATTTCCCCATGTTATTTTCCATGCCCACTTTAGCTAAATAGCTGCGCGGAATAGTAGATCACTTTGAGGGAACTCAGTCCGGATTGTGCGATCTGATCAATCGCTGAATATCCCAAATCACTAACCGGACTGAGCGATGCCGATCATAGCACCTATTCCCCGTGACGAACGACGCCTGATGCAGAAAGCAATCCATAAAACGCACGATAAAAATTATGCCCGCAGGCTGACTGCCATGCTGATGCTACATCGGGGTGACCGCGTCATCGACGTTGCCAGAACGCTCTGCTGTGCCCGTTCCTCCGTCGGACGCTGGATTAACTGGTTCACGCAGTCAGGTGTTGAAGGCCTCAAATCACTCCCCGCAGGGCGTTCCCGTCGCTGGCCTTTTGAGCATATCTGCACGTTATTACGTGAGTTGATAAAACACACTCCCGGTGATTTTGGCTATCAGCGTTCACGCTGGAGTACCGAATTGCTGGCAATAAAAATCAATGAGATAACCGGATGTCAGTTACATGCCGGGACCCTTCGCCGCTGGCTGCCATCGGCCGGGATGGTATGGCGCAGGGCCGCGCCAACTCTGCGTATCCGTGACCCGCATAAGGATGAAAAGATGGCGGCAATCCACAAAGCACTGGACGAATGCAGCGCAGAGCATCCGGTATTTTATGAAGATGAGGTGGATATCCATCTTAATCCCAAAATCGGTGCGGACTGGCAGCTACGCGGGCAGCAAAAACGCGTGGTGACGCCGGGACAGAACGAAAAATACTATCTGGCCGGAGCACTGCACTGCGGCACGGGCAAAGTCAGCTACGTGGGCGGCAACAGCAAAAGTTCGGCGCTGTTCATCAGCCTGCTGAAGCGGCTTAAAGCGACGTACCGGCGGGCGAAAACCATCACGCTGATCGTGGACAACTACATTATCCACAAAAGCCGGGAAACCCAGCGCTGGCTGAAGGAGAACCCGAAGTTCAGGGTGATTTATCAGCCGGTTTACTCGCCGTGGGTGAATCACGTTGAGCGGTTATGGCAGGCGTTGCACAACACGATAACGCGCAACCATCAATGCCGTTCAATGTGGCAACTGCTGAAAAAGGTACGGCATTTTATGGAAACCGCCAGCCCATTCCCCGGAGGAAAACATGGCCTGGCAAAAGTGGAGCGGTATTAGGCGCAGCTATTTAGGATGCCTTAGGTGTTTTTCCTGATTCATCATCAATAAGTTGATCTAAGAACCCCACCTCTACTATCATTCCTCAAGGCACACTGCTGGCAGAACCAGAAACATCCCCCCATCTACGGACTCAAGATGGATTTCATCACCAGATCTGTAAACGCTTAGCAGCCAGCAACTCAGTCAATCTGACTGGGAATCCCTGCCAGCGATAAAAAAACAGCTATTCGGTATGTATCATGGTGCATCAAGAACACTTTCGGGTAAGTGCTTGACGTGTCTGCTCACTAATGGCATCGGTAAGTTCATAACGCCGCCGATATACAGCACGTTTTTTACTCGGCACATCGCCTAACCTTTTCCTGATGATATTAATAGGTATCGAATAATAACCATGGCTGTCTATATTTCCGCCAGACATTTCCCAGAAGGAGTCATAATCAGCATGCAAATGTTTACCCCTGTTTTTATACCTGACAGCCTGGTATACATGAAGTTTATTGGATACTGCGAAAATTTTATCCACGCTGAGCAGACTGGCAACCTGAATTAGAGACTCCAGAACAAGCCTCTTTGGGAACAAACCATACAGATTTTTTGTTGCCTGCTGGACAAGTTCTTGAGCGTTGTCATTATTAGGCCCCTGTAACCCACCTATAATTACAGACCTTTTGTTATCGCGTAAGCAAAGCACAAACGTGATTTCCGCCAGCATTTGTCCGGAACCGTCTCTCAGAATGATGCTGGCTTCCCCTTCTCGATCCAGCCTACATGTCGAAACAAACTGAAGGATAAATAGTTGATCATCTTTCCCCATAAACTGACACAAGCAGAGTCCGTCGAGCGACAGATGGCTCTTGAACGCTTCAACATCCAGGAAAGAGGTCAGCATGCTGTAATGGTAAAGGATGGCTTGCATCCTTTCTCCACTGGATAAGGCTGCGCTTACATACGGGCGGTGGATCCGACAGGGTAACCGGGGCTGATTTTGCAAAAGCTCATAATAAAGCGGATGACTCGTAAGAAGACTCAGTAACTGATAAGTTTTCACCGGCATAAGCAGAGAACGAGAAAAAAATTTAAATCGAAAGTGAGGAGAGTTCCAGAACCGGTGCGGCTGCAGATTACCGATAGATAAGGCCATGTAAAGTCCAAGCGGTGATTCAGGAAGTGAAACTGCTGTACGATTGTTTGAAATGTGAGACATTATGATATTCCGAAGCTAGCGCCTTCTACTTCATCAATACTGCAAAAAATAAATTCAGGTGTTCGTGCAGAATCAATGAGGTGAAATCGTATTTTATGATTACAGGGCACACTAGCGTGAAATAATCAATAACTGGTCAATACAACATCAATATTCAGCCAACAAAAGACACCAGATAATAAATTGATCAATGAATGAAAAACATGATTAAACATCTGAAATAATTAAGGTAACAGTGACAGATTACGATCTGCATCCTACAGACCAATCGCTGGAAAGCACTCACCAGGCCAACCCCGGCCGAACATTTTCAGGTTAGCACCCTCCTAAAACTCTGAAGCTGGGTGCCCCGAATCGGGCGTGGTCGATGGATTTTGTTATGAAGGCACACTCATTGGAGACAAGTTATCCGGTTGATCCACTATCATTCACCGGGTCCGGATCGCCTTCAATGATTAAGACATGTTTCACAGACTCACATTGATTAAACATTGATAAACCCTTGTCGATTTCTTTATTATTTGTGGCGATACTTCCGGAGTTGTTAACAAGCATAATTCACTCTAGGAGCTCGTATGAAGGGGATAAAAAGGACACTATCGGTGATATTGTTTTTGCCATTTGTAACTTATGCATCATCTGTCAAAAATAAACATGAGATAACCGTTGGAATAGGAACACAGTATGCACCTACGTATATTGGAGCCGATAAATATGACGTGACAAACGCACCTTATTTTGAATGGACCAACGGGAGCTGGTTCGTGAGCTCAGAAAAAGGTATTGGGATTACTCATTCCTTTGATAATGGTTTATACTTGGGGCAGGCATTGGGGTATACATGGGGTCGAACAACTGATGGTGATTCGTGGTTACAGTCTGGCTCCGACCACCTAAAAGGAATGGGGAAAATAAACACAGCATTAAACTCAACAACAACTCTCGGTTGGTGGATGACTCCCTGGATTGGCGTTGAAGGAACCATTATCGCCCCCCTGACTGAAAGCCAAGGAGTTAATTACAACATAGGTGTTAATGCTGTTTTATTTAATGATGACAGCAACACGCTAACAGCCAGTGGCGTCATGCATTATGGCGACGCTCGTTATAATAACACCTGGTTTGGTGTTAATGAGAAGCAAAGCCGAAATTCAGAGTTCAAGAGTTTTAACTCTACAGGGGGCTTATACAGTGTCGATTATAGTATTAACTGGCAACACTTATTTAATGAAAACTGGTCTGGTTACGCGGCTCTACACTATACTACACTGGCTAACCATGTGAGGCACAGCCCCATCGTGCAGAAGGATGATTATTTCACTTTCACAATAGGTGCATTTTATTCTTTCTAATATGATAAAAGTATTTACGTAACTTTTTGTAACGTCGCAGCCCCGTGAGAGCTGCGACTTTTTTCACTACTCAATCAATATCGTTTTTAAAATACACTTGTTTAATATAACGTCCTCGTCCGTCTCCATGCCCTAAATCCATCGAGACCAATGCATTTGCTTCATCTCTGCTCATGCCATTTTTGATATGATGTGTTACAGCATCCCTTGCATAAGCATATCGCAAGCTGTGGGGGGCATCTTTTCCAGTCATTCCTGCGTCACGCACGATATTTCTGTATCGTTCTATCGCCGTATGCAGAGACGGCTTATCAATCAGTTTCCCTCTATTCTCACCACAATGTTTTATCGCTTTATCCAAAATAGCCAAAATCTTCTCACGATTAAACACTGTTGTTTCCCTAGCGCGTCCCCCTTTTGTCCCGAAAATCACCTTAACCCTATCGTTGCCATTCAAGATGGCTTGCTTCCAGGTTTTTAGTGATTTGGCGGACTGGACTGTTTCTTCTGTTCTCAAACCCAGGTAACGAGACAATTGTACGCCAATTGCTACACCCTCATCTTTTTTAAAAGCATAGCTAACAATTGCAGCCAACTTATCATCCGGAAGTGGTGTTTTAGTTCCGTCGCGGCTTGCCCCTGAGATGCCTAATGCCTGGTTACTCAATTTATCATGCGAAGGATCAGCGAGTTTATTCCGTCCTGCAACTGACATAATCGAACGGACAGCTGCCATTTCATTTTGGAGTGTACGCTTTGATATATCCTCAGCCATACGACTACCAATATACTTTTCGATATGAGACGTCTTAACGTGTTTTACATCACGGATTTGGATATTCAATTTCGCAAGACGTTCAGAAAAACGCTCTGCTATTCTCGAACGGTCTGCAACAGTTTTAAAACTACCCCGCCCTTGGCGGGCGAGTGTAACCAGCTGCTTGCTGAGTTTTGACATAACGGTTCCTCCCACGGGATACACACCCCTCTGCTTTCCACAAAGCAGACGGATCTGTATCCCGATAATTTCAACCCCGACGACACGGTTACTTTTGCGCTTCCTGCGTCTCGACTGGCATCTGTGCATCGGGGCGGCGAAATGTTGAGTTATTTCAAGGCTCCCCAGGTCTCTGACCTGTTCGCGGCTTTCGCCGGCCTGACGTTAGTCAGTCTGCCTCCACACACTACTGTTCGTAGTGTCGCCATCGATACCGAGTCGATTTCCTCCTTTTAGATAGTGAAACGTTCAAAACGGTGTTTTCCGTTGTAATTACGTTGAAGTGAATGAGTGTTTAAAACCGTACTGACACGGACTACGTATTGGTCAGATAGTAATAAAACGTTGAAAGCCACGTCGTACGTGGGTTGAGACGTTATGCGCTACGCGCGTCACTTGGTAGTGTCTTCGCCACTTCACAAGTGACGCGCGCTCCTCTGCTCCTAATGAGACTCACGTAAGCGGCCAAATGTACCAAATGGCCTTATACGTGCGTTCAAAAGTCGCATCGTCAGCAATACGTCGTAAAAGATAAAAGAATCAAAACGTTGAAGCGTAAAACCTCGCCGTGGCGAGCTTTATCGCTGAAAGACGTAATACATACGTTATTGGTGAAAGGAACCGTACCAGGGCTGGCGCGGTTGAGTCGTTAATGAACCTTCATCACAGTCGTGATCTCCGTTCTCAAAGGGTAAACGGAGGTACCGCCACATGGGCATCCTCTTCCAGGCTACGAGGATATTGTGACCACCCGAAGGCGTTTCTCACAGGTCACATGAAACATTGGATGGCACTCACCCGAAGGCGTCTCTCACAGAGTGCTGAGACATTGGATGGTCGTCCATAGACGACAGTACAACGCGATCATCCTATCAATCCGATCAATGAACGTCAAACAGGGTGTAGACATTCATCTGTTATTTGGTAATGTTCCCGCCACATCCAATTACCCAAAGTGAGTGATATGATTTCGTTAATCAATAAGTTCAGCATTCTTCTTTATGGAGTCGCATCCATCGCACTCTTTAAATTTTTTCAGGATAGTATTTTATTAAACCTGTGGCTACTGAAGACATTTGACCTCACCTTTCTGGGGCTATCTATTACCAAAACTGTAATAGGCATAGTATTTGCCTTATCATTCGTTCACGTTCTAAACAACTCTCTTCAGGACAATAGAATATTATCGGGCATAATCAACCTGCGTTCTGCCTGGTTTGCTCTTGCAATCCTGGCATCATATACAGCTGCATATTACTTAACGCCAACTGAGCCTTATATGCAAAATTTCTTAAAAGGGTTAAGCTCACAAGAAATTGCTGTAAAAGTAATAAGCATAATAATACTCACCCCTATCTTGGAAGAATTAATCTTTCGCGGAATATTTTTGAGCTCATTCCTAAACCTACTGGGTGAGAGATTAGGATACATTGCTGGCGGGATAATTGTATCAACAGTATTCGCATGGATGCACAGTCAGTATTCCATCCAAACACAAATACTGATGTTTACTGTATCCGTTATTTTTTTTGCGCAGCCAGGTATTATAGCAAAGGTTTAGCGCTACCTATCGCGCTGCACGCATTATGTGTTATTATTGGCATCGCCAGCGAATATATCTAACACCCTCCCTGAATAGGGGGCAACCGATGTATTAACGTGCCCCCATTAACCTTTAGCAATGAACCTTGAGTAAATCAGAATATTTCGTTGTCCAACTCGGTGACAGCTTTCCACGTCGCATTTTCCAGTCAGCATTCGCACTCTGTATTCCTTGCCCGGCAAACCATACTTTAGTTGTTCCTGAACCATTTATTCTGTCCAGCACTTCCATTAATTTATCACTATTACGCTGAGATTGATGTTCATCAAACAATGTCAGCTGGGATACCTTCCCGCTACGAAAATCAGTCAGTATCACGCCAGCCCGATGATAACGATGCCCCGAAATAAATACGGCCTCTAACGCTTTGACTGCCGCCCCAATTATAGCCCTGGTATCCTGAGTTGCCACGGCTAATTCAGTTGAAGCCTGATTCTTATAAAACACCTCATTTTCAGCAAATGGGCTGGTGCTGACAAAAACACTGATCCTCTTGCAATACTGGTGCTCAGCCCGTAGCTTTTCAGCTGCACGCTCAGCATGTGCGCAAATTGCCTGGTGCACGCTGTCCTCATCCGTTGGTTTTTCACCAAAAGAACGGGAACAAATGATCTGTTCTTTAGGCGCCGCAAACTCCTCCAGGCCCAGACACGATATTCCGTTCAGCTCCCGAACGGTCCTTTCGACCACTACGGAAAACTGTTTGCGTGCGAATGCCGGCGAGAGCCTGGAAAGTTTCAGCGCAGTGTCGATCCCCATCAGCTGCAGCTTTTTGGCCAACTGTCTGCCGATCCCCCAGACCTCCTCTACCGGCACCAGGGCCATCAGCTTTTCCTGGCGCTGCCGGCAACTCAAGTCAACGACCCCCTTTGTCGTTGGCCAACGTTTACTGGCGTACTGGGCCAGCTTGGCCAGCGTCTTCGTCGGTGCGATCCCGACTCCCACTGTCAGATGCGTGCGGCGCCGTATCTGCTCACGCAGCTGCTGGCCGAACTCATCCAGCGCGGTCAGCCTTCTCATCCCAGTGAGATCACAGAATGCCTCATCAATACTGTATATTTCGACGCGAGGGGTCAGTTGCTGCAAAATAGTCATGACTCTGTCAGACATGTCAGAATTTATGTGGAATGGAAAATCTACAGGATTAGTTCGGATTTGAATGGCTGCTATGAGCGAGAAGCGGACGTCAAAATCATGGCGATAGGGTAGTTATGCCACATTAGACATAAAATTCCTTGGGCGGCCCCCTGCAGAGCGCCTTAGCGTCATTTTGAGGCGAGATAGCCGTTTCTGCTACCTTTACTCCGGCAAGAATCCTGAAAAAAGCTCCTGATGATTTCGGCACGTCTGAATGGTTTTACCGGATTTGGACTGTTTTACGTCACGTTTGACCGTTGTCTTGTATGGACCCTCATGATTATCGATGAATAGTCAGGTGTGTACCTTGATATCCGTCGGCTTGATATTCAGCGCCCGCTTCAGGTCAGCAATTCTGACAGCGTCATAGCCATGTTCATGAAAGTGTGCCTGTGCAATTGCGACTAATGCTTCGCGATCAAATGCAGTTCATCGCAACCTGTTTTCTTATTTCAATTTGCTTCCTGAATCCATTTTTGTAGTAATCACTAAAATTATCAGCATAAAGTTATATATCCATATTATTGATATAAAAGATTTTTTTAATTTATGTTAATTTTTTAACTTGCAGTGTTTTACTTTTACGTGTAGTGATCACTATACACCTAACTCACGGCAATGAGGAGAATACACAGTGACTCACTCTTTTCAGAACAAAATCGCGGTTGTGACCGGCGCATCATCTGGCATTGGGCTTGGGATCGCACAGGAATTAGCAGCACTCGGTGCAACTGTGATCATTACCGGGCGGGACAAGAATAAACTTGAATCTGCACTCAGTACTCTTGGACCGGATGCGAGTCAGTTTCAGGTGAATGTATCCAGCCTCTCCGAACTGGATAATTTTTATAAGCAAATATTGTCCCGGTTTGGTCGCATTGACATTCTGATAGCAAATGCCGGCATGGGCGAATTTGAACCCCTCGGGCAGATTACCCCGGAGAAGTTCGATCGTCAGTTCACAACGAACGTAAGGGGTGTCACGTTTACCGTTCAGAAAGCATTACCACTTATGAAACCAGGAAGCAGCATTATTATCACGGGCTCAACGGCATCCATTAATCCCGGTCAGGGCCTCAGTGTTTATGGAGGCACCAAGGCTGCTTTACGTGCAATGGTACGCAGCTGGATTGTGGACATAAAAGGTGCTGGCGTTCGCATTAATATCCTCAGCCCCGGACCGGTGGATACTCAATCCTTACACGATTTCCTTCCTGATCCCGTTGACGCCATCCTGCAGTCTTTGCGTGACCGCAGCCCGATTGGCCGCATCGGCCAGACAGAAGAAATAGCAAAAGCTGTTATCTTCCTCGCCAGTGATGATGCCAGTTATATCAACGGCGCGGAAATTTTTGCCGATGGCGGCGCATCTCAGATCTGACTGTTGTTACTGGAGAAGGAATATTTTTGGGCAACATAGCAGTCCTCCCTTCTGCGGGAACCGGCCCTGCTGCCACGATTTGGTCCGGCACAGATGCTTCCTGTCGGCAGTGGACCTGTTGCGCTGATTTTCAACGGCAATATTTAATGTGGTTCGCCTAGTTGGTGCGTGGCGGATCCATTTCAACCCTGACCTTAGGAGTTCAAATTATGATTAATTCCGTTCGTGCAGAAAATGAACAGCATTATTTCGATGAGTTAGAAATTCAGCGGTTACTCGCTACCTATGCCCACAACCTGGATGACGGGAAATTTGCTGAGAATGCCGAATTGTTTAAACATGCTGAATTTATTGTTCTTAGTGATATGGCTCATGGTAGTGAAGAGGTTGAGCAGTTTCTTAACCGTGGCGTTCAGCGTCATAAGGACGGAACTCCCCGGACGTGGCATAACGTTTCTAATGTGCTGATAGATGTTTCACCTTCCGGTAATTCAGCTACCTGCGTCAGCTATTTCACCGTGCATCAGGAACTGGAGGGGTTTCCTTTGCAGCCCGTATGCACAGGACGGTATTACGACAGTTTTGAAAAACACGACGGCCAGTGGCGGTTTACATCGCGCAACGTGGTTCCCCGTTTGATGGGTGCACTTCAGTTTCATGTGGGCACGCCTATCGACAGTTCGCAGACTGAGAGAGCGTAGTAGACTTCACTTTTTTATACCCGTCAGCCATCAGTGCCAGAACGGCAATGCGGGGCACCGGCCAGCTCAATGCTGACCGGTGCAGCTTATTAATAAAGTCAGGACAGTTGGAGCCACGTACCCGGAATACTCAGCGCAAACTCACTACCAAAAACGATCGCCGGTGTCTGAAAACCGGGAAAACTGTCACCGTTCAGGACACGCCTCGCAGCCTCTGTGGCCGCAAGCGGCGTATAGGAATATCCGTTAACCGTCCCGATCACAGCCCGGTGGACCCTCCCGTCAGCCCCGGTGACCTCAGCAACAGCGCGTGCGCGATTTGCATCGCGTTCATCCTGCCCGGGTCCTTCAGGAAGCAGGGACAAATCACCCTGCGGAAAGGCATCCCCTGTTACATGCACAAACATCTCAATATTCGGAATACCGGTTGAATGCCATGCCGTCACCAGATCGCCAAAGGAAAGCGGCGCACAGGCCACAGGGCCTTCACCAAAATCAAACCAGCCGGGCTGCGCATCCTCTTTCGTCATCAGAATACCGTTAACACGTTCCAGCAGGCCGGCTGCGATTATTTCGCCTGCGCTGACGGCAGACCCCCGGGACATCGTTCCGGCCACCTGTAATGCTATACGCAACCGTCGTGGTTCCGGTACATGTCGTGCAAGGCGAACGGCCAGGCAGTCGGTAGGTACCACGTCCCAGCCCACGCCCGGCAGTAGCATACTCCCGGCCCGCGCCGCTCTTTCTCCCAGTGACTCAGCCAGCCTGTAAATGTTAATTTCCGCTGTGATATCAAGGTAATGAATACTCTGGTCTATACAGGCTTTCATCAGCGGTTCTGCCGTAGCAGTAAACGGCCCGGCGCAGTTCAGCACAATGTCGACGCCTGCCAGCTGCAGCGCGGTTTCAGCAGCGTCCTCCAGGCCGAATACCCGCATACTGACGTCAAGTTCACCGGCAAGTGCGGCCAGTCGCTGCCTGTTTCTGCCGGCAATAATAATATTCAGGCCGGCACTTTTAGCCTGCGCGGCGGTCATGCGTCCCGTGTAACCGGTGGCGCCATAAATCAGTAATGTTTTCATGGTTGAGGGTGCTGCCATTCTTTATAAACAAATTCCAGGCTGTAGCCATCGGGGTCGAAAACGCCGGCGGCGTAGTAGCGGGGATCGTAGTGAAGCCGGGCACCGGGTGCGCCATTGTCAGACGCGCCGGCACGCATGGCTGAAGCATAGGCTTCATTCACCATTGTCTGATTTCGCGCGACAAACCCGACATGTACAGCAGCTGGCGCAACAGTTCCTTCGCGTAGCCAGAAAAAGATCCGGCCCTGAGCACCGAACCCTTTCAAATCCGGGTGGCCGGGCGGCCCCTCTTTTCCGTCATAATCATGACGAACCGTGATGCCGAGAGGGGCAAGCACTTCCGTATAGAAACGGACAGAACGGTCTGTATCGCTGACCGTTAAAAACAGATGATCGAGCATAAAACCTCCGGAAGGATTCAGATTTGGTAGCCGCCGGCAACCTCGATGGATTGTGCGTTAATCCAGACGCTGTCATCAGAGACCAGGCCTGCGATAACCCGGCCGACATCATCCGGCTCTCCCACGCGTTCCAGCGCGGTCTGTGAGGCGAGCAGAGTCTCAAATTCATCATTCAGTCCTCCGCCAAGCGGCGTACGGATTGCACCCGGAGAGACTGCGTTTGCCCGGATGCGCCGCGGCCCGAACTCTTTGGCCATATAGCGGGTCAGTACTTCAAGGCCGCCTTTAAAGGCAGCGTAGGGCGCAACACCTGCCGTAGCCACGCGCGTGGTGGCGCTGGTAACGTTGATGATGTGCCCTCCATCGCAAATCAGAGGCAGCAGCTTTTGGGTCAGGAAAAAAGGGCCCTTCAGGTGTACGGCAAAAAGACTGTCGAACTCACTCTCCGTCACCGTTTCAATCGGGTTGAAGAGCCCAAACCCGGCGTTGTTGGCCAGCACGTCAATATGCTCACGTTCCCAGGTGACACTGACTATGTCCAGTAAGGCGTCGCGGAAAGTGCCGAAAGTTTCGGTGCGAGCCACATCCAGATGCAGCGCAACGGCACGGCCGCCTGAAGCCTCAATCTCCTTCACAACCCTCAGGGCAGATTCAGGATGGCTGTTATAAGTCACAATCACCCCCATCCCTTTAGCCGCGCACTGTTGCGCCACGCTGGCGCCGATCCCGCCACTGCCGCCGGTAACCAGTACAATTTTCATGATTTCATCCTTTCTGTCTGCGATAGAAAAAGGATAAAACTTCCCGGACAGGTCAACCTCTGCGTTCCTGCTCGATTCTTGCCTTTTTCTGCTTTATGCTCGCTTTAATCATCATACTGAGGAGGCTGACTTTGATACTGGAACCCCTGCTTGACGAGCTGCGTCTTCTGGCCGCTCATGCCCGAAACTGGCGAACCGAAACCGGTATCCCCCGTGTGGCCATGGTGCAGGGTAACGTTCCCGCACATGCACTGGCTGCGGTCTATGAGCCGATGGTTAATCTCATATTGCGAGGCAGTAAATCCATGACGGTGGGAGACCGGGTATTCAACTACAATCCTGCTTCTTACTTTGTTATGTCAGTAGATTTGCCAGCCGTAGGCGAAGTCCATCCCGAGGCAACCGGTGAGCCGTATCTCGCGGTCAGCCTGACCCTGACGCCGGAACGGATTGCGACACTGCTGGCTGATTTACCTCCCGTGAAGGCTGATTCACAGTCGGGTGCTTTTTCCGTTGCTGCCGTCACGCCCGAACTGCTGGATGCCTGGGTAAGAATGCTTCGCCTGATGAAAAGTCCTGAAGATATCCCTGCTCTCGCACCGGTGTATGAACGTGAAATCCTTTATCATGTTCTGAAAGGCCCACATGGCTGGATGCTGAGGGATATTGCTTCACCGGGAACCATGCTGGCGCGGATAGGTAATGCGATTCGCTGGATAAGACATAATTTTGCTGATGAATTTGTGGTTGAATCACTGGCCGGGCAGGAGGCCATGAGCGTATCGGCCTTTCATCGTCATTTTAAGTCTGTGACAAACATGAGTCCGGTCCAGTATCAGAAGCGCGTCCGTCTTCTTCATGCCAGAACCAAATTACTGGCGCGTCAGCAGAGCGTCACGTCTGTTGCCATGGAGGTGGGTTATCGCAGCGTGCCCCAGTTTAATCGTGAGTACGCCCGTTTCTTTGGCCGCTCTCCTTTAAAAGACGCTGCAAGTCTCCGGAACGACGCTGATGATGCAGAAAGCTCTCTGAATCACCACGTTTAATGCGACAGTGAATTTTGCTGTCGCAACGAGGCAATAACTCACCTCAAGATATTTCACTCCGTGGGTAGCAGCCAGGAAAACCCAACACGCAGTAACTCAGACGTAGTTCAATTTCGCAAAGTGACGGCCGGCACTCTTACTCATCCTTCCTGACAGACGACTTCGATGTTATTACCGTCAGGATCAAGGATGAAAGCCGCATAATAGTGTGAATGATAATGATCGCGAATTCCCGGCGCGCCATTGTCTATACCGCCTGCCTGTAGAGCGGCACGCCAGAATTCGTCGACTATGTCCCGCTCACTGGCAGCAAAAGCCAGATGTGTTGAAGCGCCAGTTATGTCTTTATCATGAAGCCAGAGCCTCGGATATCCCTCCGGGCCCAGCCCGTACCGGGCACCTCCCGATAAAGTACGCTCCGGAGGCACAGAAATAATCAGGCTGAACCCCAGCGGAGCGAGAGCTGCTTCAAAGAATTTGAGCGATACCTGAGCATTTTTTACAGCAATTTCAACATGGTCGATAACAGACATAACTTTTATTTCCTAGTTAAACATTTTTTGGCTCCAGGAGAGCGCTGAATGCCTGACCGGCCAGCTGAGCCACGGCAGTTAACCTGGCTTTTGACAGTCCCGTTACTGCGGCTGCAGAAAAGCCCCGCAGCGTTGTCACGACATAATCAGAAAGCTCGCGGGCCCGTGCAGGTTCATACTGCCGGATATAATTTCTGATAAACTGAATTCCTGCCTCACCATAGCGACTTGCCAGCTCCCGGGCCTGCGGATCGTCGGCACGCATACCTTCAGCCACAAGACAGCCTCGCTGGACCGGGGATCGGGCGTATAAACGTGCAGCAGTCATAAAAAGATCTGCAACCGCCTCATCCAGCGGCCTGCCCGGAGTCAGAATTTTGTCAGCCGGCAGGTTTCCTTCTGCAACATAGAGATCCAGGCAGCGTTCAAACAGCCCTGCTTTACTACCGTAAGCGGCGTAAAGGCTGGGAGGATTTATGTTCAGCGTCTTTGTCAGTTCCGTGATACCTACAGCATCATAACCATGCTGATGAAACAGCGCTTTAGCCGTCTGCACGCCAGACTCTCTGTCAAATATCCGCCTGGGTGCTTTTATTGTTTTTTCGGTATCGCTCATAGGTTTTTTCCCTTGCATCAGAAGTATTTCTGAATGCCATCTTAAAACTTTTTTGTAGTGAACGCTACAATCAGTTAGTGACAGCCTGTTCAAGGTTGAATATAGTGACCACTACAATAAGCCACAAGGTGCAATTATGAATCAGACATTTAAGGGAAAGTTCGCCGTTATCACTGGTGGCGGAAGCGGTATTGGTCTGGCTATAGCGAAAGATCTGAGCGACGAAGGCGCAGATGTCATTATCACTGGCCGGAATGCACAAACCCTTCAGGAGGCGGTAAAGGCGCTGGGGAAAAATGTAAAAGGTATTGTGGCTGACGTCAGCAGCAAGGTTAGTATTGATGCGCTTTATGAACAGGTTAAAACGGAATTCGGCCACATTGATATTCTTGTCGCTAATGCCGGCGGTGGGGTCCATGCTCCGCTTGGTGAAATCACTGAAAAACAGATCCACGATCAGTTTGCCACAAATGTTAAAGGTGTTGTGTTGACTGTTCAGCAGGCTATGCCCCTGCTTGGAAAGGGTTCGAGCGTGATTATCATTGGTTCGACGGCGTCAGCAGACCCGGGACCCACCATGAGTATTTATGGTGCGACCAAAGCCGCAGTCAGAAACATGGTGAGAAGCTGGATTACAGAGCTGCACGGGACGGGTATACGCATAAACATTGTCAGCCCGGGTCCTGTGAATACAGCGTCTCTCAGAGCCGCATTTGGCGATAATGCCGAAGAGGGGATCGCCTTCCTCACCGCTAAAAGTCCGTTGGGACGTATCGGAGAGCCGGAAGAAATAGCCTCTGTAGTTTCATTCCTGGCCAGTGATGCCTCAAGTTATGTGAATGGTATAGAGCTGTTCGCAGACGGGGGTGCCTCTCAGACCTGACAGATGACAGGTACGTTCATTTAATACAAAATTACTCTCGCTCTCCCGTTTGTGTTGGCCCAGAACGCAGATGTCCGCTTATGGCACAGGGCTGCTGTTGCAGCCCTGATAACCTTAGACTTCAATCGATTCAGAAATCTCTAACGCATCATCGACTTCAATGCCCAGATAACGGACTGTGCTTTCCAGTTTCTTATGACCCAACAGAAGTTGGATCACCCGGAGATTCTTGGTTTTCTTGTAGATCAGGTAAGGTTTTGTTCTTCTCATGGAATGTGTGCTGTAAAGCGTCTCTTCGAGACCAAGCTTTTCTACCCACCCATGAAAGATTCGGTTGTATTGCCGGGTTGAAATATGCTGGTTAGTTCCGATCCGAGACCGAAACAAGAAGTCTTTACTGTGCAAATTGCCAAGCTTTATCAATGCAGCAACAGCTTCTCTTGTCCCTTTGGTTATCTCAAATTGCACAGGGCTACCGGTTTTCTGTTGCAATACCGTTGCTCTGCTCGAAACAGAGCTACCATATGCAACATCAGATACTTTGAGTTTGACCAGATCACAGCCTCGAAGCTTACTGTCCAGTGCCATATTGAACAGAGCTAAATCGCGCGTTTTACCTTCCAGTTCAAGTCGGATTCGGATACCCCAGATATGAGATATCTGAAGTGGCCTTTTTTGGCCTATGATACGGTCTTTGTTCCACGGTGACGTGTTCATACTCAAATCTCCTGCAATGTGGGAGATTTGAGTATGGTTGTCCCTTATGAGCGATCTGCTGACATTACCAGCATAGTGGCGTATTAATCATCTAGGAGCAGGTCACAATCTCAGCCATCAAGCTCTGGACTAACCCAACTGCGAAACGCTGCAGACTAACAAGACCATCTTCGTCGTCCTCGCCGTAGAAACGTGTGAAGGCAACCGATCGCACCTTCTCATAGTCTTCACCATGTTCATCGCCTCCAAAACGCTTGGCGAGCGCCGCCAGCACGTACTTCAAAGACTCTTGGTCCTCCTCTGAACGAATAGAGCTATGACTTCGCTAGAGACAAAGTCGCTTACTTAGCTTCCCTGTTTCGATGTTGCAACTCACATATTTTTAACTTTCAGAATGTGTTACCCAATAGTTCGTGCTAATGCTACTATTTGTATTCAATCGGATTAATGATGTTGTTACGCGAGTCCATTGAACTAAACATAAGGGAGTATATGGGGTTAGCTGAAACATTAGTTAGTATTCCGCAGTCTGAAAGAGGCGGTGAGATTGCTCAACGTGGGTTTGACTATCAAACTTGCTGGGCTTTATCTCAAATGCTGGAATATGAACTAGATGAAAAGAACTATGTGTTTATCTTCGAATATCATGATGATGTTCTTATTCTTGATGACGAAGTTTCTCCAACACAACTCACATTTGCTCAAGTAAAAACAAGAGAGAAACACTGGACTGCATCCACTCTTAGTAATAGCACCAAGAAGAACCCCATATCTATCATCGGTAAGTTATTTATTCATCAAAAGAATTTCGCCGAATATTCACCCAAGCTCCTTTTTGTTACTAATGCTTCTTTCAATCTATGTGAGGAAAACGGTGGTAAGTCTTGTTTTGGTGCAAATGAAGTCAAATTGGAGTATCAGACGAGCTTTAAGAAAGCAATCAAAGATCAAGTAAAGCTTGATGACTCCAGTATCGATCTTTCTGTTATGCGTTTCGTTCAATCCTCATTAAGCCTAGATGACCACATTACACATCTAAAAGGTAAACTATGCGATTTCCTTAGCAAGAAGTTTGGCGATAGCATTAGCCTGAGTGTTAATGCATTAGCTTCTTTGCTTGAACAGGCGTGTCGAGAAAAATCCAAGGTAAAATCCGCAGATATTATTAATTTTCCTGAACTTATCTCACGAAAGGGTTTCTCATCAGAAGCATTGAATGGTGTGCTTGATTCCTTGAATGCAAGTAATAGTTTAAAGCCTGATTGGGACAAAGCTAGTCCCCTATTCAATGATCTTGGCAAAACATCGCTTCAGCTCATTATCCTGCAAGCCATGTTCTCACAAGTTTGCATCGACCTTAACCAAAACAAAAAAAATCCTTCGACTGTATATCTAGAATATGCAATTAGCCTTTACGATGAGGCGAGTGCTCACTCGGATTTGAAATTATATCTAACTGAAACCATGTACAAAATTGATGCACTTTGTCCAGATTATGCATTGACTTTAAAGTCAGGGAAGAAAGAATGCATAGTTATTTACTCAATAATCCAGAAGCTCTTAGAGGGAGGTGAATAATGAAAAGCATATACTTTAAAAGTGCTCATATATTATCCCTTCGCGATAAGAAAGGATTCTCCTTCAAGTTCTCACCTGATATTAATATCATTACAGGTGAGAACGACACAGGTAAGTCTAGCTTTATTAAGAGCTTATATCATACATTAGGTGCTGATGTTCGACTGGATAAAAAGTGGAAAGAAGATAACTTTGTTTCAAAAGTTGTTATTTGTGTTAATAATCGTGACTATGCGTTTCTTCGCCACGAAAAACGTATTTCCATTTTCGATATAACAGCAGGACAAGAGCATCACTTAGTGACCTCTAGCTCTCGTGCAGAGATTGCATTAGCTGTGCGTGATGTCTTTGATTTCAATTTGGAGCTTGTGACTAAAACTAATTTGGTTCAGGGACAAGCACAACCAGCAAGTCTTTATCTCCCTTACTATATTGATCAAGATAACGGTTGGGGAAGGTTTTAGATTCATTTAGCAGTTTGGCTATGTATGAGGACTGGCAAAAAAATATCTTGAATTTTCATACTGGTGTAAAACCAAAGGAGTACTATACTTTACAAGGAAAGATTAATTTAATTGATATCGATCTTGTTGAAATCCGAACGACGTTAAAAGCTCTAAAGAGAGCTAAAAAGCGATTCGAAGAGTCATTTGGAAGAGTACTTTTCGATGTGGATGTAAAATATTATGAAGAGCTGCTGGAACGTTTCCTTCGTAAGTGCCAAGACTTACATCAAGAAGAAACAGAATACAGAATTAAGCTCATAAAAATATTATCTCTACGAGATGAATTAGTAACAGAAATAGAGGAATCAAAAAGACAGCTCGATGAAAATGATATAGATTCTTTGCTACCATCGGCAGGCTTAGAAGCGAGATATGTAGTACTTGAGAATAAAGAAAAGCTATTGCAAATCATACCAAAGTTGTATGAGGAAAAATCTGTATATGATGATCAACTCTCTAAAATTAAAGAAGATTTGAAACAGGCTATAAGCTTAAGCTCAGAACTCAAAAACATGCTTCTGGAAGTCAAAGAGCAACTGACTCTTCAAGACGTTATTAAGTCTCAAGCAAGTAAGCAGGTTGAGGTAACTTTCGATGAGCAAATTAACGAATTACTGCTAAAAATAGGCGAATTGGATGTTGCTAGAACTCAGCTTTCAAAAGAAATAGCAAAGTTCGAAGATAAAAAGCGAGCAAAAGAAATCAATGATAAGTTTAAAGAGTCACTGAAGTTTGCGCAAACTGAGTTAGGTATCAAAGATCCTAAAGTTGGAACTATTCTTCAATATGGTCCGATTTCTAAGAGCGAAACAGGCAGCCGTGCTCCAAGGTCAATATTGGCTTATCACTATGCTCTTCTAAAAACAATAGAAGATAAATCGACAAGTCCTATGCTTCCAGTAGTAATTGACTCGCCTAAACAACAAGATCCAGATCCGCGCACAACAAAAAAGTTATTCGATTTATGTATTAATGGTTTATCAACTAATAGCCAGCTAATTATCGGCTCAGTTTCATTTGAAAGAGAAACGAATCAGTTTAAAACACTTATTATGACTGAAAAATACAGTCTGCTAAAATCAGAGCTTTACAATCAGGTTTATCAAGAGATTATGCCTCTTTATGAACGAGCTGCGTTATCATAATCTGATCATTTATATGGGAACACGCTCATCACTATGAGTGTGTCTCCTCATAGTTACGCTAGCTATCAATTAAATTAGCCTATTCAATTGACCAGCTCTTCATTGATCAACAATAAGTGCTATTAGCTACTTCAGCTTTCGGCACAGAGAGGACGAGATGGCTGGTTTGAAGGTCCGCTGTGAGCGAAAGCAGGCGCTCCGAAAGCAGCAAGACATAACAGCAATCTTGCGCTCATCGTTATTACCGCATGCCTTAAAACGGCATGCGGGTGGTGGCGGATGTCACTTACCTCTCTGCAGCCACGCGATATTGCTAGCGCAAGCTATTCTTACTGAACTCACTACGTTCCTGATGGATTTGAAATCAGCAGCCGCCAACCTCCGTCAACGCTTCGCAACAACACCTGCGTTGCTGTACCGGACTCTTCGTGCAGTGTTCTATCCTTGGTGGTTATGGTCAAAGTCCAGTCAATAATAAGCAGAGCAATTTCACCGGCGGAGAGGATCGAGCGGATATGGTTTCTGATAACTGGCTGGGATGATGTCAGTGACAAAAAAGTGTCCCGAAGCTTTTCAGGATCGCTTTCGATGACCACACCATCAGTCATTTTCATAGTGGCACGGTTACTGAACAGAGCCAGCAGGTCATCAACCCTGCCTGCATTGAAAGCATCATCAAACGCGGCTATCGTTTCGACAGGCGAATGGTAGACTGCTGTCCCCCCTTCAATGGCGGCTGTAAATTTTAACAGGTGGCTGGCGACCTCTGTAGGGGCCTCCAGAGGCAAGAGATGTCCGACGTCTGGAATAATATACATTGATGCATGTGAAATAAGGGGCAGCAATTCTCTTTGCAGAGTAGCCGGAAGGTCTACACGATCCAACTCCCCTGAAATGACCGTCACAGGGACATTAATTGAGGCCACTTCCTGGGTAATGTCTTCGCCGATAGCCGTATTAGGCCAGCCTTCTTTGGCCTCGGATGAGGCCCTCAAACTGTCCTCGATTACCTGTTCACGCAGAGCAGAACTTAGTGCCCCCGCTGTCAGGACATTATCAATCACAAAGCCGACAGATTCGCGGCTGTTATATGCGCTGGATAACGTATCGCGCTGCTCAGGCGTGAGACGCATAGGTGAAGGTGGAGAGGGAGCGATAAGCATCAGGCCTTCAAGACCTGCAGGCCGACGCGACGCCATCAGTTGGGCAACTTTTCCCCCCATCGAATGGCCAATAAGAATGTAGCGTTTAAGCTCAAGCGCTGAAATAACCCCTTCGGCATCCCGAGCAAGGTCACCAATTCGGTATCCTGATTTAGGTGCGTCTGAGCCCCCCAGCCCCGGTGGTCGATTGCAACTGTGCGGTAGTGGTCAGGTAACTGACTTATCACGCTCTCCCATGTACGGGATGAACCGCCATAATAATGCAAAAATACCAGTGCAATTTCACCGCTGCCCTGTTGCTCAATGTGGATACCCGTTCCATTCACCTTAATTTTCATCGTCTCATGCCTCTTCATGTCATTAAGGTAATGGTAATTGCTGTCATGAGTGATGATAATCAGCGTAATTGTGTCGACAGCCGATACTCTGATTATCGAATGGTGGTAAGTTATGGACAGGTTCACCAGCATGCAGATTTTTATCGCGGCAGTGGATGAAGGCAGTTTCGCCGCCGCCGCGAGACGTTTTAAGCTTTCGGCTGCAATGGCAGGAAAGCATGTCAGCGCTATAGAATCTGATCTAAATGTACGACTTCTTCAGCGTTCAACACGCCGTCTTAGCCTGACGGATGCCGGTGAGCGGTATTATGAACGTTGCAAAGTTATTCTTGAGGTTCTTGAGGATGCGAACCGGGAAGCCAGTGATGTTCAGAAAACACCGAAGGGGTTGCTTCGCGTTGCAGCACCGGTCGCCTTCGGTGCAATGCATCTTGGTAGGATCGTATCACGCTACCTGGAGCAATTTCCGGAGGTCAGTCTGGACGTTGTACTGGAGGATAAATACGCCGATCTGCTCGAAAATCGAATCGATGTTGCCATCCGAGTTGGGCGTTTTGAGGATCCGACACTGGTTACGCGGCGGCTGGCACCTTGCAGGATGGTTTTGTGCGCTTCACCGGAGTATTTGAAAAAACATGGCACACCAGAGACGCCGGATGATCTTTCCCGTGCGCCTCGACTGGCGTTCAGCCAGGCGGTTTCAGCGGGAGACTGGACGATTTATGATGCACAAGGCAGGCCGCACAGTATTGAAGGCCCATGCCGTATGACTGCCAATAACATTCAGTTGCTTCTTGAATCCGTACTGGCCGGAACAGGCATTGCTTACGGGCCCAACTTTGTTTTTGGCGAGCATATTAAGCAGGGCAAGCTGATAAAGCTGCTGCCAGCATACCGGACGACTGAACTTACTATTCAGGCTGTTTATCCCAGCGCGATCCGTATTCCTTTCAAGGTTCGCAGCTTTGTTGATTTTATTGCTAAAGCGTTAGGAGATACACCGCTGTGGGGAGAAGAAAATTGAAATATGCAAGAAGTAACATCCGCTTCTGGCACACAGCAGACAAACACTTGACGCTGAAGATCTGCTGACAACGACTAGCGGATAACAAATAGAGCGGAAAAGGAGGAGGAAATCTCGCTGTTTTTTTCAGGCCAGCCACCTGGTTCAGCTGGCCTTCATTGAAACTTTCTTACAGGGGAAGTGGTCAGGTCAGAGCGACCCTCACCTTTAGTCCAATAACGAGCGTGGCAAAAAACATTATGCAACCAGCGGTGATGAAAACACCTGTTATGCCGCTGATACCAAAGAGTAATCCTCCCAACGCAGCACCCGCCGCAATTGAGGACTGAACTGCTGCGACTACCATGCCGCCAGCGGTTTCAGCCTGATCGGGAACGGAACGCGCTACCCAATTTGACCACGCAACGGGTACGCCACCAAATGCCATCCCCCACAACGCGACGAACAACACCAATCCTTTTTCCTCTAGTGGCAGCAAAATCATGCTTAATGCCGCGAAACCGACAAGCGCTGGCATGAGTATCAGTGTGAGACGCAGGCTTCTCTCCATCAGCCACCCGGTTAGCAGCGTACCGATAAAATTAGCGATGCCAAATCCAAGCAGTATCAAAGACAAACGATCCACATCAAGTTGGGCAATATTTTCGAGAGCCGGACGAATATAGGTAAACAGCGCATACTGACCGGTATGGGCAATCACACACCCCGTCATACCCATCGCAATGCCTGGGCGACGGAGTAAATCCATGACAGAGGCTGTTATCATCATTCTACGCGGAGCCATTCCAGGAAGGGTAAACAGCTGAAAAATCAGTGTCAGCACGCCTACTGCGGTTGCAGCGATAAAAGCACTACGCCAGCCATAAAGCCCACCCAAATAGCTCCCCAGCGGGATCGAAACCACGGTACCGACAGCAATACCGCTAAAAATAATGGAGAGAGCGCGCGGGACGCTTTTAGCAGGGACCAGCCGCATAGCGACGGCAGCAGCCATACTCCAGAAGCCTCCCAGCGCGATGCCCAGCAAAATGCGCATGACTAACAGAACAGCCAGACTGGATGAAAGTGCGACCAGCAGGTTGGAGGCAATCATCAGCACGGTAAAACCAAGCAAAACATTTCGGCGATCATAATTACGCGTCAGGCGGGGAACCATCAGACCAGCAAACAGGGCCACCACAGCCGTTACCGTCACAGCCTGACCAGCTAGAGCTTCGGTCACACCGAGATCGGCAGCCATGGGGGTCAACAGGCTGGCAGGAAGATATTCTGCAGTCAGCAAGCCAAACACACCCATAGTCAGTGAAATAACGGCCATCCATGCGGATTCTTTGGGTTCCGAACTATTCAAACTCGCGGATACAGCTTCAGTTGCTTCATTTCTCATAACACACTCTACCTGGAGAAAAATTATAACGCCTAGTCTAGAGTTGAGTCGCTGGACGATCTATGATGCTACATCCTGATTTTTTACCCGAAACTCCGATTATGCATGTGAACAGACATTTTGCCCTTACATCCGAGCTCATCAGTGAATTGCTGCTGGAAATGCGCCTGCGTGGCGTGCAGTATCGCCGTTTACAGACTGGCTCTGAGTTTGGCGTGGGTTTTAGCAACAGACCGGGACATGCCTATTTTCATTACATCGCTGTAGGTACTGCTCTGCTTCGCACACACGATGGTACATTGCACGAACTGAAAGCTGGCAGCATGGTATTCATGCCGCAGGGTGAGGATCACCAGCTTGTATCGGATGTCAGCTGTTCATTTCAACATATCGACACGTTAGGCTCTGCTCCTTTAGGCGAGGCCGTCAGCGGAATCAATACTTGCCCGAGTTCGCATCCGACACCCAGCACGGTTCTGTTTTATGGCTGTATGGAGTTCGATCTCGGTGGAATGCAGGGTCTTGGTAAACTGATGCCGCAAGCCATAGTGGTTGAGGCAAATGAACAGATCTATCCGGGGCTGGTTCCCATTCTGGGCGCGATGAAATTTGAAATCTGTTCCGGACGCGCTGGCTTCGCGGGCATTCTGGCCCGCCTCGCAGAAGTGGCGGCTGCCATGATTGTGCGTGGATGGATCGAAAACGGCAGCGAGAACGCAGCTGGCCTGATCGCTGCGTTACGTGATCCACGACTCGCCCGTGCAATTCTGGCCATTCATCGCGATACGGGTCGGGAGTGGTCTGTTGCTGAACTTGCTGCACAGTCACATGTGTCACGTTCTGTTTTTGCTGAACGCTTCAAATCAATCATCGGCATACCTCCCCTGCGCTATGCAAGGGAGGTGCGAATGCGCATCGCAGGTCACTGGATTATTCACGATAAGATCTCAATTGACACCGTTGCTCTTCGCCTCGGCTATGCCTCACAGGCAGCGTTTAGCAGAGCTTTTAAGCGCATCAATGGATATCCGCCGGGCGCTATGCGTCAGCGACCAGCAAGAGGCGTTAATACAGTAAATGAGTGAATGTTCCTTTAGCATTTGCTGGATTCACTGTAGGAGGCCGCTCTCAACATTAAAAACTGAGCGGAAACGGCTTTTCACCACTCAAGGTATCGCAATTTCTTTTATGTCCGCTATTGGCACAAAGCGGTCCTTTTTACCCTTCGGGTTTAAGGGGCAACCTTTTAAGAGCCTGTTCAATTTTATCTGCGTCCTGTTCAACGGTGGCTCTCTCATCAGGTGTGAGCGGAACTTCTTCAAGGTAACCATCGTGCTCAAAAAGACAGGCTTGGTCGCTTGCCACCAGAGGAACCAGGCAAATAGCAATTGAATGTTATTTAAGCTAGGATGAGGTTAGGCTATCACCTGGTTAAGGAGTGATGATGAACAATACAACACAGCACCACGCTTATCAGCGTGGGGTTCGCATGGCAAACCTGTGGAAGCGAATTAAAGGTACCATTCTTCACTGGGATAACGTTTGTGTGTCTAAAGCACGTAGCCATAAGCTACCTGGTTGGGTTGGTCGCATTCCTATCGCTATTGCACTTTTAGGTTCCCTTACAGCAGCATTACTAGGAGGACTGGCTATTGCTGGATGTCTACTGTTTATATGGGCAATCGCGTTCATACTTCAACAATTTAACCAACCAACAGCCCCTGAATATGTTGATCCAGTTAATAATGAGTCTTTAACAGAATATAGAGATGGTGACCAGGGTTTCGGCTTATATTGTGGAGCATATCGGATAGATCTGGAGGATGAATAAGAGGACTGAGTTATTCAGCCCTCTGCGGTTTTAATTAAATCACAGTTTTGCTGACCGTTTCAGGGTGTCAACTGCTTGCCCCCCAGTATCTTGAGCTTTCTTTGAACCTGCATTTACAGCATTACCAAGCGCTTGTCCTACACTGATACCAGCCCATGACAACGCGGCCATCCAGACTGTCGGTAACACGATAAACATTGCACCCATTACCAGATTCATGATCAGATCATCAGAACTGTTCTGAAAACCGGCCACGTTCCATCGGCTGTGCGTATCCGAACCGTAAAGAGCTTCCAGAAACCAACTGTCCAGCCAGCGCGCCAGTTCCCACCAGAACGTCAGGAAATTGAGAGCAAAGACCACGAACGTCATTGTGATCACTGAAGCATAATTGTATGCCGCGAAGGCCAGGATAAGCGGGATCATAATGTAAACCGCCATTAACAGGATTGCCTGTACCATCGGCAGTGCCTGGCGCATCGCATCAAAGGCAGGGAATGCCGCCAGGCTTCCCAGCGCGGTTCCACCGGTTGATGCAACACGGTTAACCGAGTTGCCCATGGTGAAGTCAGCGTTGCCGCCATAGCCGGCATAGGCCCGTCCTCCCTGAGAGACTGTCAGGTTATCCGGACTGACCAGACGACGTACCACGGCTTCTTTGTAGTCCGCGTCTGCCTGTCCCATCATTTTAAGCGCTGCAGACATCCGCAGCATCACGCCCGGATCGACCTGCTTCACCACCCGGGCTTCCAGGCCGGTGTCAGCCGCCGACCACCACTCGCTGCAGGTCGGGTAACCACCTCGCCCGGTGTTAGCCCGGCCACTGTCCCGTGATTCATTCCATGGGAAGCTGGCGCGCGGCGTTTTCGACTGCAGGTTGTTGTAGTACCCGCCGTTCAGGAAGGTTTTCGACCCCAGCCACTCGATATCACGCAATGTTGCCTTGTCCGTCGTCTGCCCCTGGTCACGGTTCTGCCAGGTGTACAATGCCAGCGCATAGCAGTCATTGGTGAAGTCCTGCAGCTCCTTCGCCAGCGCCGGGTTGTTGACCCGGCTGTGCTGAACCTCAAAACGGACTTGTCGCAGATCCGGCCGACACGGAATGTTAGCTACAGCCACCGCGGTGAACCCCTTCGACAATTTATGCACGACCAGCCACCACACCGGCACCTTCGCCGTCTGACCGTTCATGCTCGACATGATATTCGCATACCCCGTCTCATCCGGTTTCTTCGGTGTCCAGGTGCCGCAGGTGCTCGCCCGGCTGCTGTCATACTTGATGGTGTCCAGGCTGACATTCATCAGCGGCAGGCAACAGGCAAGCATCACGAAAAATGCACCATAGAGCAGGTTCTCGATGCGCGGCAGGGACAGCATCCCCTTGTTGCCTTCATCTTCCCCCTCTTCCCGGACTTTCAGCCAGATGCCGACAACCTTGAACAGCAGCGGCAGCACAAACAGCCCGCTGCTGACCAGCAGCTCCCACAGGCCGTTGTTCACAATCCAACCGAGGAGCGTCAGGAAATACTCCAGATAACTGTTGGTCATCATAGCGTCAGCCCTCCGCCGAAGATGGAGTATTCACACGCCAGGGCAAACAGCGCGCAAGCGATGGCCATACGCTTGAGGGGCTGACGATGTTCCGGTTTAACCCCGGGTGCATGCCAGATTTTCCAGAATGCCCAGGCCAGCGCCGCATAAAGCGCCAGACGCCAGAACAGCCAGCCGTAACGTGTACTGTGCACCCAGCTACGCAGCGCTGCGGTTTCACCGGGGTGAGTAACGCCCCAGTGCGCGAGCCCCAGCGCCATGACCATGGCAACCACAAGCATGGCAAGCAGCTGCAGGAAACGTTTGATTCCCCGGCCAAACCTGCCGCCCCGACGGGGCAGCAGGTCTTTGTTCTCTGATTTCGTCATAGATGTCTCCACACTCACTGGTCTGTTTCCGGCACGGCCAGCTGATTAAACTTGGTATCCGGGCTGTCTGCAGACTGACGCTGCGGGTTGGTTTCGGCGCGGTTGTTCTCGCGATCGATAATGGTCAGCACCGCATTGCGGGAGATTTCACGTTTCATCTCCATCTCGTTTTTCAGCGCCGTGATTTCGCGGTCCAGCGCTTCGATGCGGCGGTCGCCTTCTTGCATCGCCACCTTCTGTGCTGCGGCGTTCGGTTCGGACATGCCGGTGGTGATCATGCGGCGCATCAGGAAGGCCGTCTCGATGGTGTCGGCCATCGCCAGCTCGCTGGCGAGACGCCCGACCAGGGCAGCATTGTCCGGGTCACGCTGCAGTGCGCGCACCACACCGGCCGTCACCGCCAGGCTGCCGGTTTTCAGTTTGGCCAGGTTCGCGGTGGTTGGCTTTTCGGCGCCGTTTACCAACTTGGCCAACTGCTCATTATTGGCCTTGGTGGCCTCTTCCAGCATCGGGGCAAACCCGGTGCCGGCCACGGTGCTGCCCGGCTGCTCATCGCCTTCGCCACTGGTGCATTGCGACGCGTCCTTACAGGTGCGTAATGACGTGTCGCCCAGCACTTTCACCACTGCGGCCGCGGCCTCCTCGCTGCTGGCGTATTTGGCGCAGGCACCGCCGGTGCAGCTGCTGCCGGACACGCCGGAGGTACTGGTGACAGGCAGCGCATTCATCATGTTGTAGCCGGCAGCCGCCAGGTCATGGGTCGGCTTGATGGCCGGCTGGCCAGAGCCGCCACGTTTCTGCCCGCCAATCCATGTCTGCCCGGACTGACCGGTCACCTTCTCCGTCGCATTCATCGAGCGGACGGCATCGCCGCCGCTGCTGTTGACCAGGCTCTTGGCCTCTTCCATTGCGGCGGCCTGCGACCAGGCGCCGGTATCGGCCATGTCCATCATGCGTTTGGAGAGGTTCTGGCAGTTGAGCTGCGCCTTGTCGAACGCGACGCCGCCTTGCAACACCCCGTTGGTCAGCATTTCATACAGCCCCGGATTCGCGCGCTGGATGGCCATCGCCGGCAGGCTGGCCACCGCACCGGTGGCGCCCTGGATAACGTCACTCATCAGATTCTTGAACCCGTCGGTAACACCGTTGAGCTGGTTGCCGATCGTCGTTTTCAGGTCGAAGTTGCCGCACATCAAATCCGAGCTCCAGCCCAGGTTCATGCCCAACCGCTGCATGTTGCTGCGCGTCGCCGGCTGTGAAATCACCGAACCGCCGCCCAGGGAATAAAACAGCTTGTCGGACACCGCGCCGTTGGCGCTCTTCCCGTATCCGACATTGCTGTCATTGACCTGCGGCAACGAAACACCAAACAACGTACCGTTGTCGTCATTGTCATCGGCGTGCGCACTCATCGTGCCAACCAGCGCCAGGCTGCCGGCAATCAGCAGAGACAGCAGGCTGCGCCGTCCCCGTAAAAATGTATGCATCGTGTTATTCATCATTCAGACCTCAGAAATCCGTGCTGTAGAGGAAACGCTGCCCGCGGCGCTGGCAGCAGCTGTAGGGTTGCCACAGAGCAAAGGCGGCATTGGCATCCGCTGCCGGTGGATGGTCGCCGTCGGGGAAGACGGCGCAGGACTGGCTCAACTGCGGAGAAAGGCGCTGCCATTTGTGATTGCTGGTGCCGGTATTCTCCTGAACGGCGCCCGGCGGCCAATAGCCTTCCGAACGCTGGCCCACCAATGGCTGGTAGACGTGAGGCTGGCCAGAGCGGGTAATGATGTCAGCCACCCGCTGCGCCACGACGGCACCAGCCTTGTCATCATCAACCTGGGTCACAAATCCCGACCGGGGGTAAACGTTGCCCCACATGTTGGCGCCGGCCTGGCTGCCAATCTCGCGTTGGCCAGGCACCAGGGCTTCGGGATACAGGGACTCGGGCATGCCGGTACGCCATGCCAGGCTGTCGAGCGTGCTGAGGAAATACGGCACAAACGGCATGGCGGCGCTGCGGCAGGAATACCCGGGGATGCTGCCGCCGATAATGGACGTCGCCGGATGGCCAATGGCGTCGGCATATTTGAAATGCAGGTTGGTTTTGCGCTGCCCGGGGGTTTTCAGCTCGTTATTGCCGCCGCCGGCGGATACGCCGCTCAGCGCGCCGGTGATACTGCTCTCCAGGCCGCCGGAGGCCTTGCTGACCATCGACATCTCACGCCAGGGATTGCCGCCCTGGCTGTTGTAGGTCGAGACCACCGCCTCAGGGATAAAGTGCGTTACCTTGACCGAAGTCCGCACCGTACAGCCGTGCAAGCCGCAAAACATCCAATAACAAATGCCGGACACACGCCAGCTGATACAGGCCTGCGACACGGCACTGGCAACAATCTGCGCGCTGTTCAGCGCGGCATTTGCGGCCGGCACGCTGGCCACTGACAGCATCATGGCCATACCGAGGGATTTGAGGTTCAGGCGGGACTGGCCGGGAAGCGATGTATCGGGGAGGAGGTATTGCATATCACTGTCCTCCCTGCGCCTGGGCGCGCAGCGCCACAGCCTGCGCAACATCCGAAGTGCCGTACACCACATCGGTGTCATCAAACACCACCGCCGGCACTTTTTTGACGCCCAGTTCCCAGGCACGCACCACCGCACGGTAAACGGTGGTCAGCTGCTGCTCGTTCGCCTGCCATTGCGGTGATTTCAGCACGGCTTGCGCCTGGCGCTCGGCCTCATCGGGGTTTGACGACAGCTCACCGAACATTTGCTTCTGCAGCTGTTCCGGGCCGTCAAGATAAATCACAGATACCGAGGCATCGATGTTGCTCGGAGGGTGGTGGGAATCGGTATAGAGTACCGTGCCGGCAAGCACCGATGCCGGCATCAGCAGAGGGAACAACGTCAGCAACGTGCTGATTTTCATGGCGTGCACTCCTGCATGGATAGAATCCACACAGGGTGCTACGACATGGTCAGAAAGGCAGCAAAGAAGTCTTTATTCGATTACAAAAGTTTTTTGTTTTCAGTCCTGAAAATCATCGTTTTCGATGTAATAACGGACCGCTTCAAGAAGTTCTACACTCCCAGAGGCAGGGCTGTGCTCTAACTTATTGTCAATGACCGCCTTAAAGATCGGCGCTTCAAGGAAAGTGCCGTAGTTATCTTCAAAATCCATTTCTTCGTCTTCGTTTTCAGCAATATAATAACTACCGTTGACTATATCCTCTTCAGAGGAAAGGCTGAACGATGGCGATACATAAAGCCAACCTACATCAGGCAGGCCATCTTTCATTTGTAGTAACTCACTAAAACCATTAATAACAATCATTTAAACCTCCACTATTTTCTGCAGGATGTCCCGCCACCCCATTTATTACGGCCACCAGTTCCATCAGGATGATAAATTTTATGGTAACTTTTGTGATCGTTAAAATCTGCCAACTGCAGTGAGCCAGGGGAATCACCGTGGTGCCACGTCATCCCTTTAGGTGATGTTCCTCTGAATTTACCATTTCTCATCGGTTGAACGTGCTCCACAACACCCGGGTATTTGACTTGTAACTCTCGTTTAAAGTCAGGATCTACTTGCAAACGCTTATATACCGACTCATTTGCCCGACTAAAGTGCTCTTTATCCGTCATTGTATACTCTGAAGAGTCCAAAGTATGTTCATGGAACACATGGTATTTCCCTAAATCACGTTCACCCTCTCCACGGTATAGCCCTAACGGGTCAATCCATCCCAGTGGGTTCGGCGCATACTGATACAGGTTCAGCCCGCCGCGCAATCCTATCGGATCCTGCGTGGTAAAACGCCCTACCTCCGGCTCGTAGTAACGGAACAGATTATAATGCAGTCCGCTTTCGTCGTCCTGGTACTGGCCGGCATAACGCAGCGGCTGATCGACGAGTGTGCCTTTGCGCCGTTCGGCGCCGGCGACCGTCTGCCCCTGCAGTTTGCCGAAGGTGTCGTAGTTGCCTGACCAGCGCAGGTTGCCCTCGGCGTCGGTCACCTCCAGCGGCGCGCTGTTGAGGTCAGTGTGCAACCAGTAGATATCTGCCTGCTGGCCGTCGCCCGCCTGCTCGAGGGCCGCCAGCGGCGTCCAGGCATTGGCCGGGTCATAGCTCCAGGTGCGGCGCGTGCCGTTGTCCCGCTGCGCCTGCAGCAGTCGGTACCCTTCCCATAAAAAGCGCGTGGTTTCCGGCGCTTTCCCCTTGTAGGTTACCGTCTTGCGGGTGCGGCGTCCCAGCGCGTCATAGTGATACTGCGCCTCAAAATCACCCTGCGGCCGCGGCCGTGCGCCTTTATCAGCCGGTTGTCCGCATCATAGACGTAGTGTTGTTGGTATACGCCGTTACGCCGGCTGGTCAGGTTGCCCCAGCCGTCATAGCGGTAAAACATCCGTTGCCAGTATTCGAGACGGTTATCGACCACCGGCGCCGGCGGCAGCTCGGCGTCCGGGTCATGGCTGACACGCTGCTCACCAATCAGGTTATCCGCCAGGTCGTAGCGCAGCCGGTGACCCGGCCTGCCCTGCTGCGCCTCACGGTGCTGCAGCAGGCGCCCTTCCGCGTCGTAGCCATAATGAATATCTCCGCGCAGCGCGTCGCTGACACCTTCCAGTTCGCCGCGGCCGGTATAGCGGAACGTGCGCCACAGCACGCCCTCTTCCGGTTTGCTGATGTGCCCGAATGCACTGCTCTGCCCACTGCGTCGCCCCAGCGCATCGTATTGGCGCCGCTGATGCAGCGCGCCCTGCGTACGGCCGGTCTCCCGGTGCAGCCGGTCGCGGCTGAACTCGCTCACCAGCTGCTGGTTGAACCTGATGGCGCTGGCGTGGCCGGAGCCGTAATGGAGCCACTGCAGCTGGTCGCCCTGCGGCAGCGTCAGCGCCTGCAGGTTGGACAAGGCATCCCACTGGTACTGCAGCTTGCCGTTAACGCCCTGCTCGCTCAGCAGGTTGCCGGCCTTGTCGTAGCGCAGCTGTACGCTGTCCGGCTCGATACCCAATTCGCTGCCGGCCACGGTCGGCGTGCGCGTCAGGCGGTTCATACGCCCGGCCGCATCGTAATGATAATGCCACTCGGCGCTGTCGTTGGCGCGCCAGGTCAGTTGGCCGGCTTCGTCATAACGGAACTGATGCAAGCGTTGTGCAGGCGGTGCCTGCGGGTCGAGCGGCCCGGTTTCCCGCAGCTCGCTCAACTGGCCATCAGGGCCATAACGATAATAGCGATCGGTGCGGTCCGGACGCCGTTCAGCCCGTTAACCGGCCAACGGCATCGTGACCGAAGTGGTAGTCACCGCCGTTACCGTTCTCGATATTGGTCAGCCAGCCGCGGCAGTTGTAGTGATAGCGGCGCGTGCGCTGGATGCGGTCGGTGACACTGACCGGCTGGCCCAGCAGGTTGTACTGCCAGCGCGTCTCGCTGCCGAGCGGGTCCTGATGTTGGATCAGCTGGCCCTGCGCGTTCCAGTCGAAACGTTCTTCGCTGCCGTCCGGGTTAATCAGTCTGGCCAGCCGGCCGGCACTATCCCAACAGTAACGGATCAGGTGACCTTCCGCATCGGTGCGGTGCGTCAGCTGCCCCAGCGCGTCATAGGCGTAGGCGGTGATGCTACCGGAACAGTCGGTATAGCGCGTCAGCAATCCCTGAGCGTTCCAGGTCAGTTTCACCTCGCCGCCCAGCGCATCGATGACGCTCGCCGGCAGGCTCTCTTCCTCGTCGGGATAGTGGTAACGGGTAACATTGCCCAGCGCATCAATCTGCTGCGTCGGGCGTCCCTGGGTGTCCCAGTGCTGAAACGCCTGACTGCCGTCCGGGTAGGTGACCGAGAACAGACGGCCGCTGTTGCGGGAATACTGGTAAGTGGTGGTGCGACCCAGCGGGTCGGTCTCGCTCAGCAGGCGGCCGTAACGGTCCCACTCGCTCTGACGCTGCGCCCCGCCCGGCAACACCACACCACACAGCTCGCCCCGCGTATAGATGAAGGCCGACTGCCGGTTATCAAAGTCAGTGAACTGCGCCACGTTGTCGTCATCGTCCAACTGCCACAGCGCCCGTTTGCCATCCTCGCGCACCGCCCATCGCGTGCCGTTGGCAAAATCATAATAGAGCACCAGCTGCTCGCCGGCGCCGTTGCGGTAGGCCACTACACGCGGCAGGCCGTCAATTTCCTGCCAGCGGTACTCGTTCAGCAGGCCATTCTGGTCCTGATGGCTGACCATCAGCCCATCCTGCCAGCCAAAGCGTCGGGTGACTTCGCCGGCGCGGTTGCGGACGGTAACCAGTTGCCCCTCGTCATCGTACCCGTAGTGCACCAGCGGCAGCTCGCCGTCCGGGGTAAACAGCAGCACGCTCTCTAGGCGGGAAAACCCGTTGGCGGTGATCAGGTAGCGGCATGCCAGCCGTTGGCCGGCGCTGTCGACCAGTTCGGTCAGTTGGCCATGGTCGTCGTGGAACAGGGAAACCGCGTTGCCGGCGAGGTCAGTCACCATCTGCAGCCGACTCGGGGCATCACTCAGCGCCGGGTAGTGCCAGGCCTGTTCGCTGACGTCGAACACCTGCCAACTGCCATCGCTGTTGTGCATCAGCCAGCACTTTTCCGCTTCGCAGTAGGTTTTATGACCTTTGGGCACCATCGGGAAGGAGACATAGTCGCCGGACGGCGCACGCCACACCAAACCATCCTGGTAGCGCTTAAGGCTGCTTTCCCAGAACAGGCTCCAACCGCGCCCCAGCACGCTCTGTGCCGGGTTGCCGCTGCGCCAGTAGCGCTGCCACTCAACCGGCAGCCGCGACGGCAGCACAAAGTCCAGCTCGTCGTCGCCGGACAGGAATTTCTGGCCGCTAATGATATCGACCGGCCGGGCAATAATGCCGGCAGCGGCCGTGGCGGTCATCAGCGTGCCGAACCGGCAGGCGACCCGTCCCAGTTTGTTGATGCCGGGCGCCTTGCTCAGCATTTTCCCGAGCGCCCCCAGTTTGCTGGCGGCCCCGCCGACGCCGCCCACCAGGCCGGCAAACAGCAGCGTCAGGTCGGAGATTTTATACAGCCAGTCCGGTACTTCCGGCTTTATCGGCAAGGTGGTGACGGTGCCACCACCGATGCGCACGTTGGGTGAGCCTTCCATCACCTGGGCGTCGCAGTTGGTTTTATCCCCCACGCGCGCCGCCGGCTGACCGTTGATATACACCTTGTCCGAACCCTGCGCCATCTGCATGCTGGGACCATCCTGGTCGCAGGCGACCTGGCTGACGGTGGCGATGGCCGCCGGCTTGCCATTGATGCGCACGTCCGGCGAGCCAGTCAGGATTTTTCCGGCCGGCGTCAGGCTCCCTGCGCCGGCCTCCGCAATGCCATCTCGCGCCTTGGTCGCCAGCTCCCCGGTGAGATACCCCACCGCCAGACTGGCGCCCACCAGTAATACACCGACACCCACGCAGGACGCCGCCAGGCCGGCAACGAACAACGCGCCCGCTGCCACCGCACCGGCGGCAGCAATCAGGCCACCGACAATCGTGCCGCCAATCATCCCGGCCAGCGCATGAGAATGCCCAATCGCATCGCCGACGCGTGCTGCTTCGCCCATCACACCCTCCCGTTATGCCGGCTGATAACTGTCCAGAACCTGCTGCAGCAAGACTTCATCCTGCGGCAATAATTTACGCGTATGCGCCAGGGTGAATACCAGTACGCGCCCTTCCTGCAGCGCAAACACCGACTGGCGCTGCCAGACGCGTTTGCCGTCGCGCAGATAACTGGCGTGTACGCATTCGCCCTGCAGCTGAGTTTGGCCCAGCACGGCCGGTTCACGGTTTTTCAGCACCCAGCCTTTCAGGCCCCGGGACAACTCATCGAGCTGACGCGTGATGTAGTCGGCCAGCGCCTCATCAGGCTGCAGCGCATCACGGGAAATATTCAGGGAGGGGGAGAAGTCATCGCCGGCCAACAGAACATTGACAGTGCGGTCGCTGTAACCGTCCGGCAGGGAAACGCTGCCTTCAGAAAAGGCGCAGCGGGAAAAATCAGACATCGCGCAGGGTCCTTATGCTTAATGAGGGCTAAAGCATCGCATAATAAAAACCCAAAGCAAAATTCAGCAGAAAAACGTCACCAACAGCACCTAAAAAAACTGGCCATGCAGCCGTTCTAAAGCAACGCTACAGGGGATAAAACTACGTAGGAAACCCGGACAGGGTATAGTTCAAATGTCCGCTCTGTGCCGAAGCAGACATTGATTAACCCCGGCACCATGTGGAGCATATGAGGAGATCGATCTCCCGGACGTGAAGGTTCTTTTAGATCCTCCTGAAATATATAGCAGGGGGGATGTCCTTTATTATAATGGAAAAATTACAGACACTTCTTACGTTGCTGTTTTGAATCTAACCATAAATCATGACATCAAAAAAATATCTATAAATAGCATTGGTGGTGATGCTAAAAATGCTATGGAAATAGGTGACTACATCTACAAAAATGGCCTCGGTGTTGATGTACGCAGTGTTTGCGCTTCTGCCTGTGCTAACTATATTTTCCCGGCCGGGAAGAATAAATATCTAAATAGCTGCGCGGAATAGTAGATCACTTTGAGGGAACTCAGTCCGGATTGTGCGATCTGATCAATCGCTGAATATCCCAAATCACTAACCGGACTGAGCGATGCCGATCATAGCACCTATTCCCCGTGACGAACGACGCCTGATGCAGAAAGCAATCCATAAAACGCACGATAAAAATTATGCCCGCAGGCTGACTGCCATGCTGATGCTACATCGGGGTGACCGCGTCATCGACGTTGCCAGAACGCTCTGCTGTGCCCGTTCCTCCGTCGGACGCTGGATTAACTGGTTCACGCAGTCAGGTGTTGAAGGCCTCAAATCACTCCCCGCAGGGCGTTCCCGTCGCTGGCCTTTTGAGCATATCTGCACGTTATTACGTGAGTTGATAAAACACACTCCCGGTGATTTTGGCTATCAGCGTTCACGCTGGAGTACCGAATTGCTGGCAATAAAAATCAATGAGATAACCGGATGTCAGTTACATGCCGGGACCCTTCGCCGCTGGCTGCCATCGGCCGGGATGGTATGGCGCAGGGCCGCGCCAACTCTGCGTATCCGTGACCCGCATAAGGATGAAAAGATGGCGGCAATCCACAAAGCACTGGACGAATGCAGCGCAGAGCATCCGGTATTTTATGAAGATGAGGTGGATATCCATCTTAATCCCAAAATCGGTGCGGACTGGCAGCTACGCGGGCAGCAAAAACGCGTGGTGACGCCGGGACAGAACGAAAAATACTATCTGGCCGGAGCACTGCACTGCGGCACGGGCAAAGTCAGCTACGTGGGCGGCAACAGCAAAAGTTCGGCGCTGTTCATCAGCCTGCTGAAGCGGCTTAAAGCGACGTACCGGCGGGCGAAAACCATCACGCCTGATCGTGGACAACTACATTATCCACAAAAGCCGGGAAACCCAGCGCTGGCTGAAGGAGAACCCGAAGTTCAGGGTGATTTATCAGCCGGTTTACTCGCCGTGGGTGAATCACGTTGAGCGGTTATGGCAGGCGTTGCACAACACGATAACGCGCAACCATCAATGCCGTTCAATGTGGCAACTGCTGAAAAAGGTACGGCATTTTATGGAAACCGCCAGCCCATTCCCCGGAGGAAAACATGGCCTGGCAAAAGTGGAGCGGTATTAGGCGCAGCTATTTAGGTAATAATTCATATCTTCTGTGGCATGGTGGTGTCAACGGACCTGAGAGAGAAGTTACAGTATCAGGAAATATTTCTAAAGATGATTTTTTTTATGCTTCAGGAACTTAAAAAATTAAAAAATGATGACATTGCATTCTATAGAAGAATTGGTGTGAACATCAGGGTGTCATTTTGTCCGCAATTAAAAGATGACTATGAAGAAAGATTTCCGGAGAAATGGTTTTCATACCCTCCGGAAGACTTGGAAAAATTTGGCATAAAAAACATTAACTATGCCATTTCAGCTTCTCAATGGGTTTTCTCCATGAGAAATAAGCACGTTATTTTTGCCAGTTACTGTAATTAGGGGAAACAACAATGTGTGAGCTTTCTTTGAGTGAAATGAAGCTTCGTGTTGTAGAAATAACCGACAGAAAGGCAGCAGGAAGTAATGGTTAACCGCTTTAGCCCCCTCAGCTCTGCCCGCCCGCGATTGAAAGCCACCTTATAGTTCATAACTAAGAACATCGAGGCAGAACCTCATCGGTTTAAACAGCATCCCCTGAGGCCCGGAATGACGGCACCTTCGCCGTAACCGATATAAACTACAGCCCTGACGCCTTCTTCCTTGATTACCTGCAGGATAGGCGGCGTCCGGATATCATTTCCCTGAGTTAGGATAAGGTTTACCCCGATTCCTCTTTGATAAGAATCTCGCTTGCATCCAGTAGGGGTGGGATCAACGCCTTATCCTTACGTCCTTTGTGAGTACCACCCCATCATCTGTATCGGGGCAGATCGAGTGTGTATTTATTGACAGTGCAATCGAACAACGTTCAGAAGCTATATGTCACTTTCAAGCTTCCATTGGGCGATGCTTTTCGTTGCACAATCGGGCTGTTACGTGCATCACCAGCCAACTGCGTAAAGCCTGTAGCGGCCACTACACTCCAGTCTTGGTTGAACTTGTGCGTCCAGTCCATATTCATTGAATAGGCATAATGTCGCTACCGATGTAAAACTGGCCCACCTGCCGATGTAAATCTGACCCACCTAGGGTAAAAATGGCAGTTTTAAGGCACTGCCAATGATGACATTGGAGACCAGAGTGGAGATTAGTGTTTTACACCGTCAGGGCATGTCGATACGCGCCATCGCGCGCCAGCTTTCATGCTCTCGTGAGACCGTTCGCAGATATATCCGTAGCCCGCTGCCCGTAGCGGATATGCGCTACAAGCCTCGCGCACCCAGACCCTGCAAGCTTGACCCGTTCAAGACCTATATCCTTGAGCGCGTGGCCGCTGCCAGGCCCCAGTGGATACCCGCCAGTGTGCTGCTGCGTGAGATCCGTCAGCGTGGTTACGAGGGCGGTTACAGCATGCTGACCGCTTTCCTGCACCCCATGAAGCAGCCCGTTACTGAAGAGGTCACGCGCTTCGAGACCGAGCCTGGCTTTCAGATGCAGGTTGATTTCACCATCATCAGGCTCGGTCATAACCCACTGCTGGCCTTCGTCGCCACGCTGGGCTGGAGCCGCGCAACTTTCGTCAAGTTCTACAGCAACCAGGACTCCGCTGCCTGGTGTGACGGCATTGAGTCTGCGCTCAGGTTCTTCGGCGGGACGCCGCATCAGCTGCTGTTCGACAACGCCAAGGCCATCATCATTGAGCGCGATGTCTACGGCCCCGGCAAGCATCGCTGGAACCCACAGTTGATGCACGTTGCCGAGAAGTATGCCTTTACCCCCAAGGTCTGCCGCCCCTATCGCGCCAAGACCAAGGGCAAGGTTGAGCGGTTTAACCATTACCTCAAGAACAGCTTTATCGTGCCCCTTACCGTGACCTTCCGGCAAGCCGGGCTGGTACTGGATGTTCCCGCTGCCAACGCTCGCATTGGCGAGTGGCTGGTCACCGTTGCGAACACGCGAGTTCATGGCACCACAGGCGTACCGCCTGAGCAGCGCATGCCGCGCGAACGCGCAGCATTATTGCCGTTACCGAAGGTGACGTTGGCATTGCCTGCCCCCGTCCCAACACTCAAGCAGCGTCCGCTGCCGACCGAGAGCCTGCAACATCCTCTTGCAACGTATCAGGCCTTGCTGGAGGTGCCAGCATGAACCTTCAGCATGATCGTATTACAGCGCTTTGCGAACAACTCAAGCTCGACCGCCTGCCGGCAGAGTGGCCCGGTGTGGCACAGGCGACCATCGACAACAGCGGCACACATGCCGACTTCCTGGAAGCCGTTTTGCAGCTCCAGCATGATGGCCTGAACGAACGGCGTCGGCAGACCATTTTGCGGTTATCAGGCCTGCCGGTGATAAAAACACTGGAGCAGTTCGATTACGCCTATGCCAGCGGCGTTCCACGAAGCCAGATCCAGGAGTTAGCGGGTCTTGCATTTATAGAGCGTCAGGAGAACGTTGTCCTGCTCGGGCCTTCTGGCGTCGGCAAGACGCACCTGGCGACCGCGATTGGCTATAAAGCCGCGATGGCGGGTTTAAGCATTCGGTTCATCACCGCCGCCGATATGATGCTGCAACTGATGGCGTCACACCGTCAGGGTGATCTGAAGGGCTACCTGAACCGCGTCGTAGGTAAGCCTAAGTTGTTGATCATCGACGAAGTGGGCTATCTGCCGTTCGGCAAAATGGAGGCGAACCTGTTCTTCCAGGTTGTCGCTAAACGGTATGAGTCAGGCAGCGTGATCCTGACCAGCAACCTGCCGTTTACGCAGTGGTCAGGAACGTTTGGTGATGACGAGACGCTGACGGCGGCAATGCTGGATCGGCTGCTTCACCATGCGCATATCGCGCAAATCAGCGGTCAAAGCTATCGACTGAAAGATAAGCTGAAAAGCGGCCAACTCCAGAAGAAAACGAAAGCAACAGCGCTCGAGTAATTCAAAGGGGGTGGGTCAGTTTTACTTTGGCAGGGTGGGTCAGAATTCGATCGGTATTGACAGCATAAATCCCGGAACCGGCATCATATTGACTAAACCCCGATGCGGCTGACTGTGATGAACTTACCCCGTAGTAAGTTTGCATATAGTTGCCTGTTCCCCAACTGCTGGTCAGCGCCATCGTCACGGTATTTTCCGATGAGTTATAAAGCGGGCTGATAATACCGAAATGCACGGCCGCGCCATTGTCCCGTTGAGAAAACGGCACCTCAGCCTGCAATTGCAAATGAAGCCAGTCGGTGACCTTATACCCCAGACCCAATGCCCCGATAGCCGAGCCTTTGACATCGCCCATACCCCGCAAGTCGTCACTGCCATCGCTCAGTGAGTCGCTGTCCACGTCATGATCCTTACGGCCTGCGCGATAGCTCAGCGCAGTACTGTAATCCAGCTTGCCGGTGCTGTTGCCGTAACCGATACCCCGCGTGGTACTCACGAAGAACCCATTATGCATCGAGTAATCAAGTAACAGGGCTGTCGTGACGCGGTTTTCATCCGAACCAGAATAAAGTGGCGTAACATCCACGCCTCCTCCCAACGTTAAGGCGTTACCCTGTTGTGGTTCTGCCGCAAGTGTTGGGGTGGCCAGTAACGCCAGCAGCGCGCCCGGCAGCATTTTTTTCAGGGTGCGTCCTGAGAGTGAATAGGGGAACTTATGACGCAGTTCGAAGTTGCTCATTAAAGAAGTCCTTATGGATTCAAACGATTACGATGCAAGCGGGTTTTAAACGCCAGAACGCTCAGTTTGAATACGCACCCTAAAGTTCTCATGAGCTAAAAATGAAGAAATACTTAAGCACGTACCGGTGACACAAACCTGATAAATTTCCTGATACCGTTTTTTTCTTCAGACGTTCTTCATTCACTGTTGATAACGTAACTATTGTGAAAATTCTCCTCATCGAAGACGACCTGGATCTCGGCAACGGCGTACGTATTGCCCTTGCAGATCAAGGATTAGATGTAATATGGGTTCGCCGCAAAGTGGATGCGCTGCATCAACTCGATGCCTGCGTGCCGGAACTTGTGTTGCTCGACCTCGGACTGCCCGACGGCGATGGCATGAGCCTGATGGCGTACTTGCGCCAGCAGCTCAAGGGGATCCCCGTCATCATTCTGACCGCGCGAGGCACTCTGCAGGATCGCCTGTGCGGGCTGGATGCCGGTGCTGACGACTATCTCGTCAAACCTTTTGTTCTCGCCGAGTTGTTGGCCAGGGTAAGAGCACTTGCGCGACGCAGTTACGGTTTTAAGAATGAGGTGATAGAAATTCGTGGGTTATCTCTCCACGTGCCGACTCGTCGCGTGACAGTGAGCGCGCGGAATGTTGAGTTGACGGCAAGTGAATATGCGCTGCTTGAAACTTTAATGATGCGCACTGATCGCGTGCTTACACGAAGGTTTCTGGAGGAAAGGATATTCGGCGCAAAAGAAAATATGAGCAATGCACTCGATGTGCATATGGGTAATTTACGTCGCAAAATCGGCGACGGTTATGTACGAACGGTGAGGGGCGTAGGGTATGTCATTGATACCGTACCGATTCAGAAAGGGGCCGGTTGATGCGAAATTTTTGGCGCCACCTGAGAACTCCAACGCTCGTACGGCGAATTATGATCGCCCAGATGTTACTGCTTACACTGCTTTGGTGTCTTTTTCTGACCTACATTTTGTGGGAGAACTTGCGTAGCCCCCCGATGCTAACGGGCAGCAATACCTACGAAACCATTCTTACATTGGTTGATCGTATGGATGATCGCCCGCAGGATCGCAACGCTGTGCTGGAAAAGTTCAGCACAGCGTTGCGGGAAGGTTATGGCGGAGGTGAAGATCCGAAACTGTCAATCAGCCTAATCGTTCGGAAGAATAAAGAGATAATTTATTCATCTGATGGCGCTCCGGCAGGGGTGACAAACACCCTGTATGGGAAAATTCAGAGCATTCAGAGTGAAGGTGGCACCTGGACTAGCCGTACTCTCAAGTCCGGGAGGTCCGATGCGGAGGTAACACTTGTCACGCCTGCCGGAGGCTGGAACTTTTTTATATACCTGAACTCGCGTGGATACTACATATTGCCGCTGCTGGTGTGCATTCCTTTTCTTTTGTTTCCCGCGTGGCTGTCAATCCGTATTGCAATGCGACCCTGGAACAAGGTGATAAATGAAATTTCCTTACGAACTTCAGAAGATCTCTCTCCCTTAAAAGAAGTGCCAAAGCACATGGAGCTTCGCCAAATGGTGGACGCTACTAATCTATTTCTTGCCAGGGTGCAAGAGAGTTCTGATAGGGAACGGGTTTTCATTGCAGATGCCGCTCACGAACTGCGTACCCCACTGGCTGCGATGCGAATCAATGTGGAGGCTTTGCAGTCCTATGTAAGCAGCAATAATCAACAGGAGTTGCTTGCAGGGATTATTCGCAGCAATAGCCGTGCAGCGCGTCTTGTCAATCAGTTGCTGCTGATGATGCACAGCGAAGTGCGCATTGACACTGTTATGGAGCCTGTGCCGCTGACAACGCTCATACAAGAGCGAATGGCTGCACTGGCACCGCTAGCGGCTGAGCGCAGGGTTGAGCTCGAATTCTACTCTGATGATGAAGTCTGGATCACAGGCGTCAGGGAACGCCTGATGTCGCTGATTGATAATTTAATTGAAAATGCCGTGAAGTACAGCCCTGAGGGCGGACGGGTTGAGGTAGATGTACGATCTATTGATAAATCTACTCAGCTACGTGTTTCAGATGCAGGGCCCGGCATTCTATTTGAATTGAGGGAGCGCGTGTTCGATAGGTTTTTTTCGCGATCCCAATCAGATACAAAGCGGGAGTGGATTGGGACTTGCAATAGTCAAAGCGGTTGCGCAGCAACACAACAGCAGCGTATGCCTAAGTACGTCTGCAGAAGGTGGGCTCATGGTTACTGTTGACTTTCCAAACTACAAGTCCGCCTGAAAGAAACATGATTTTGATACCAGCGCAGCGGAGGGCCTCTGTAAGAACAATGGAGTTGAAATTGAAATATTTGACGCTGTCTACACTATTATTTTCTATCTCAATCAGCGGGTGCGCCATAACCATCAGCGAATTAAAAAGCGGTCAATCATCTTATGACGGCAGCTTCACGAGCAAGACGAAGCCCTCCGATACCTATCGAACCTTAAGGCACATGGCAAGGCAGTGCCTGGAATATGAGGCATATTCAGGAAATCCGGTCATCGTATTAAGCGAGTTTGACGGTGAGCGCAATGAAGGTGAGATCAATCAAAAGCTCCTTGCGCAGGGACTGTTGATTAACAACACGCTAATTGAAATAGAAAGAAATGATGGGGACAAAGCCCAGGTCAGCCTATACACAACCAAGAACATCTTGAGTGTGGGAATCAGGTCGCCAAATATAAGTGATATCAAGCGCTGGGCTGACGGCGATAGAGCTTGCTAGAACGACACTCTCGTCAATACCGTGAAGCATCTCAGGCCATATGACTTAATCCCCCGTTGATTTACACACCGCGATTTAAGTAATGCCTTCATCAGTAATGAGAACAACTGCGAACGTCCGCTCCCGCTCACAGCGGACCTTCAGCAGCCCATAGCTGTCTGCTATGTGCCAGAAGCGGACGTTTTCTTTGAGCCAGAACTGCCAAATTTCTATCAGTATCAAAACCATTAAACTGTGTGTGCCGCAAAGCGGTTTTCAGGTAATCCGGGACTGAGATCAGATTTAGCTTTGAGCAATGCACCGTCATATTCAGACAGCGCAGTGAGTCCCACTGTAGCCGTGGTGCAATAGAGACGGGTAAAACCCTCACCGGCGAGTGTCGGACAGGTGCTCTGGATTCCAGGTGACGTCAGAATAACGTCTGTGGTCCCATCCGGGCGGTAACGGACAACACGGTTCCCCCCCCATTCAGCATTCCATAGATAGCCCATCTCATCCACGCAGGAGCCGTCAGGCGCGCCGCTGCCTTCGCTTTCGGCGAACACGCGCTGGTTCTGCAGCGAGGGGTAATCACAGCACATTATCCGACCCTGCATCGAGTCACAGTAATAGAGCGTGCCGCCATCGGGGCTGAAACAGATGCTGTTCGGTATAGCGACATCGGGCAGTGCAAGCATCTCAACAGTCAGCGTTGCCGCGTTGAGTCGATGAAACTTACCGATGACTTTAACGGGATAACCGTCATCCATCGTCCCGAAGACAAAATTACCGGCACGGTCACATCGTCCATCACCTATGCGGGTGCCGGTGCCTCCCGGTGAAGCGGCCACTGGGGTAATTAACCCGCTGTTGAGATCATAGAAAGCCAGCCTTGACGCGAATCCCATCAGCAGAATGTGACTTTGTTCAGTCAGTGCAAAGGAGCCGAGGCGTTCAGGCAGCGACCAGCGCATCACAGCATCATTGCCTTCTTCTATGGCGAGCAGTTCACTGGCTTCAATGTCAGTCCAGTAGAGCCTGCGGGTTCTTTCACACCACAGCGGGCACTCTCCGAGCGTATTCCTGACCTCAGCTGCAATTGAAAACATGATAATCCTCCGGATATAAAAGGTCGTACTGCACGAGGGCAAAAGTGGATAACGCAGTTACTGCAGAAAACGTGCAGAGAGCCGATCGCCGAAAAGCATGACGGCAAGTCCGATCAGCATGACAACCATTCCCCCCAGCCTGAGTAACGAAACCGGACGCCGCACAGCGCCCAGCAAGCCAAAATGGTCAATCATCTGCGAGGAAAGTAACTGTCCGACAATCGCCAGCCCGAGCAGAGCTGAAAACCCGATTTTCGGCGCAAGCACGACATAGCTGAACAGGGCACATGCGCCTATCATTCCGCCCGCCAGACTCCAGAGGGGTTGCGACGGGATCGCCGCTAGCGATGTCATCAACCCACCCCGCAGCAGCGCGTAAATCCCCAGACTGAACGCGCCCGCCGTAAATGAAAACAGCGCCGCAGTGACCGGGTCGCCGCCCAGTCCCTTTGCCAGCTGGCTGTTCAGGGTCGTCTGCAGGGTGATCCCCAGACCTGCGGCAAAAGCGATTACGTAATAGATCATGCCCATGCTTTTCACCCTGGTCAGTCGGCCTGCACCAGCGGCAGGAAGGTGTCAGCAAAAATGTCAGGCTGGTAGCCAGAGGCTGCAAAAAGGTGCTCACGCGACTCATCAATCGCCGCACGTAGTCGCGCGCTGTCTACGCCCAGCACCTTACCGTTCTGTTTAACGATGCGTCCGCCGATCATGACGGTGTCGATGTTGCTGCGCTCGGCGGCATGAACCACCGTGCCAAAGGCATTGCCGGACGGGTAAAGATTGAGATCACTGACGCTAATCAGCACCAGGTCGGCTTGTTTGCCTGGCGTCAGGCTGCCCACTTTGTCCTGCAGCCCTGCACAGGCAGCGCCATCAAGAGTCGCGGCTTTAAGGAGTTGCGCCGCCGGAAGCGTTTTCAGCGCATGTTCAGAATCGCAGCACTGCTGCTGATGCATGCCCATCACGCGCTGCAGGTAAAAGGCGACGCGCATCTCCATAAACATATCGGTGCTGTACGACGTTTCATTGTCTACGCTCAGGCCAGGGTTGATGCCATGACGCTGCGCGGCCTCAATGGCGAACATCCCGCTTTCGATGCCATAGTGCGAATCTGAGCGCGGGCAGACATTCACCCGGACACCGGCCTCCCGTAGAATTTTCCATCCCCGGTCGGGCAGCGCCGTGCAGTGATTGAAAATATTGTCCGGACCCAGCAGCCCTTGCTGATGCAGCGACTCAAGTTCAGACCCCATCTCAGCGCCAAAGAACTCAGTGACAATCGACAGTCCCAGCCTGCGGGCCTCGGCCCACAACTCCGGCTCCAGCTGGGCCATGACGGCGAGAGAGACCAGGCTTTCAGGGTTGTCGGTGAAATACTTATCCTGCAGACGCTGCCAGTTTCCCGGCCAGTGGGCTTTATCCCATTCGCCAGCTACCGGTGCGCCGGAAGCATGAATGGCACGAATGCCGGTATCAAGCAGGGCCTCCACGGCGGCATCGGAATGCGCTGCGGTTCGGCTGTTGTGCGAGTTATCGATCATCATGGTGATGCCCGCGTCAATAGCGCCCAGCGCCGTCAGCAGGTTGCCAACATAGATATCGGCAGGACGGTAATATTTAGCGAAGGAGAAGTGCGTGGCGTTGCTGTAGTCGTCCAGGCAGGTGGCGTTTGGGTTAATGCGGCGCAGCTGTCCTTCCCATGCGTGACGATGAGAATCGACCATTCCCGGCATGGCGATCATGTTGGTGGCATCAATGACATGCGCACCCTGCACATCAAGGTTCTGGCCCACGGCGGTAATCGTTGAGCCGTTGATGAGAATATCGCCGCGCTCAATGTTACCGACGTTCCCGTCCATGCTCAGTATCGTCGCGCCACGAATCAACGTAGCCCGTGAAGTGACATTCTGATTGTTAACAATATTTCGGATGTAGTCGGTCATTAAACCTGCCTCTTTCCTGATTAATGGGGAAACGATACGCCACGTCATTAGCCTAAAAAAGATGCTTAAAACGTTTTCATAATTCATAATTCGCGAATAATCAGACTCACTTTTACCCAGGAGCAGGACGATGGATCGGATTCAGGCTATGCAGGTCTTTATAAGAGTTGCTGAAGCCGGAAGCTTTGTGCGCGCGGCAGAGACACTGTCACTGCCAGCTTCCACCGTCACCAGCACGATTAAAAATCTGGAGAGATACCTGCAGGTGCGTCTGCTTAACCGGACGACGAGGCGGGTCAGACTCACTCCTGAAGGCCTGCAGTATCTTGCGCAGTGCCGGGAAATCCTTTCACTGATTGAACACACGGAATCCAGCCTGACCGATTCCGTCAGGCGGCCCCCAGGGGCGACTGCGGATAGATATGCCCGGTGGGATCGCCCATTTTATCGTCATGCCGAATCTGAAAGATTTTTACCGGCTCTATCCGGACATTTATCTGATGATTGGCGTCAGCGACCGGCAGGTTGATCTTGTTCAGGAGGGTGTGGATTGCGTCATCAGAACCGGGGAATTAACCGACTCCACGCTGGTTGCCCGTCCCCTTGGCCGGTTTCGCTGGGTGACCTGTGCCTCGCCGGACTATCTCAGGGAGTACGGTATCCCTGAGATGCCGGAAGCGTTGTCGCAGCATCGTGCGATCCATTATTTCTCCGGTTCGGGAAGACGGACCAATGAACTGCGTTTTACGCGTGGCACTGAGATGCTTTCCGTTCCGGTAGAAGGAGACGCAGCCGTTAACGAAACGGGACTCTATATCAGACTGTGTCTTGAGGGTTTTGGGCTGGCGCAGCTTGCTGAGAATGTGATTTCGGAGAATCTGCAGCAAGGCAAGCTGGTCGAGGTTCTGGCGGACTGGCAGCCACCTTCAGTGCCGGTGACGATGCTCTATCCGCATCAGCGTTTTCTCTCTCCCGCAGTGCGTGCTTTTGCTGACTGGGTCGCCGGGCTTTTTAACGATGGCGCAGGTCAAAAACGGTCTTCTCTGTAAAAGGTCGCCTTAAGTAGCAGGAATATTTATCGGAACGATAATGGAGAGTATCCACAGCAGGAGAACAGAGCGCTCTCCTGCAGTGTCAGCAAATTCAGCCCGGCTGCTGTGCCGGTTCCAGGTGTGCATTTCGTCCGGCAGCCATTCCTGTGCAGGCACCAGCGACCGCGATTGCTGCGGTCATCAGTAATGGCAATGTCCAGCCTCCGGACAACTCCTGTACTTTGCCCAGCAACAGCGGACCCATCGCCGCCATCAGATAACCGACGCTCTGCGCCATGCCTGACAGCGCGGCGGCGTCACCGGCATTTTTGGTACGTAGCCCGATGAAGGTCAGGCCCAGCATCATACTGGCACCCGAGCCGAAGCCGAGAAGAGCAGCCCACAACATCGCCAGATTTGGCAGGTATAGGATGCCGATAAAGGACGCAGCGGTTAACAGGCTGACGCCGGCAGCGGCTGCTTTCTGATCGTTGAGGCGATGCAGCGTGGCCGCCAGAATCAGGCCGGGAATAGCTGTGGTCAGCTGAAGAATGCCGTGTACTTCACCGGCCTGGGCTGAGGAGAGTCCACTGTCCGTTAGAATGGCGGGTAGCCAGCCGACAGCAACATAAAACGGCATCGCATTCAGGCCCATAAACAAGGTGACCTGCCATGCCAGAGGCGAGCGCCAGACCGCGACGGTCGCCGCTTTTTTCTCACCCTCTCCTGGCAACTGATGCTTCATCTTTAACTGGGGCAACCATAAAAGCAACGCAAGCAGCGGTGCAATAACCAGCATGGCTAACGCGATGTTCCAGCCCCAGCCCTGCGTCAGAGGAATGACAATGGCTGAACCAATAGCACCAGCCGCGCCCATGGTGATGGAATATGCCCCCGTCACGGAAGCCACGTTGCCAGAAAAGTCACGTTTGATAAGGCCAGGCAGCAGGACATTGCCGAGGGCAATCCCGATACCTATCAATATGGTTCCGCCATAAAGCGCCCAGACACTGCCTGCGGAGCGAAGCAGGATGCCCGCTGAAATCACGGCCAAGGCACCAAAAAGGGTGCGTTCAAGACCGTACTTGTGTGAGATGGATGCGCTCAGCGGTGAAAAGGCGGCAAAGGCCAGCAAAGGCAGCGAGTTAAGCAACCCAACGGCAGTAATACTTAGCCCAAAATCATGGCGAATAGACTCTAAAACGGGTGCGATAGCGGTAAAAGGAACACGCAGGTTGATAGCTATAAAAAGGATGCCGGTCACAAGTATGATTGAAGACCACTTGTTCGTAGTGTGGGACATAAATTTTGCTTTCTCTGGTAAAAAGAAAGACTTTAAAGGACGCATGAGTTACAGAATATAGATAATCTGACAACATATAACTAAATCATGCCAGTTAATAAAAAACCGGTGACCTCACCGGATGAGTTTAATGCCGATGCTTTCAGTCAGGCTGCTATCGCGCTGCATGTATCATCGTCAGGCGAGTATGCAGGTCAGAGTCCGCACTCTCACCGTAAGGGACAACTTATTATCTCTTTGCGCGGTGCAGTGAGCTGTGAGGTTGAGGATGCGCTGTGGCTTGTTCCACCGGGACATGCTGTCTGGGTTCCGGGTAAAATTCCCCACAGTTGCCGGGTCACGAAGAATGCAGATACCTGCTTTTTGTTCATCGAACCCGGCGCGGCAGCGATGCCGGAAATCTGCTGTACCCTGGCGATGACTTCTCTGGTCCGCGAGCTTGTTCTGTATCTGGCAGAGCAGGGACAGGCTTATTCTCCTGACAGTAAAACTGCCAGGCTCGCAGCGGTGCTGCTGGAGCATATTCCGGATGTGCCGGTTGAAGCGCTCCATCTTCCCGTATCCGATCATCCTAAAATCCGGAATATGGCGGAGGCACTTTTTAATGAGCCTGATGATCGGCGAACGTTAAAGCAGTGGGCTGCACATCTGGTCACCAGCGAACGATCGCTGGCCAGGCTGATAAAAGAGGCGACAGGAATGAGCTTTGGTCGCTGGCGTCAACAACTGCATTTGATGATTGCCCTGAGCCATCTGGCTGAAGGTCAGTCCGTGCAGCGTGTAGCCGGAACGCTGGGATATGATTCGGTCAGCGCGTTTATTACGATGTTCAGAAAAGCGCTGGGTAAATCACCGACGCAATATTTTTCGTCTCTAAACTAATGCAAAACAACACAAACCGAATTTTTATAAAGAACGTCAACGTCCGCTGTTTGCTCACAGCGGACCTTATGGCTTTGCTTTCTGTCCGCTCCGTGCCAAAAGCGGACGTTAGCGTTTCAGGTTATAGCGAAAATTCACCACTACACCGTTATTTTGCCCTCAACCTCATCGAGTATAGCTGCCTATATTTCTTGGTGAGCCGCGCGATATGCTATGCCTTTCATTGTTTGCAGCGCGTTCAGACGCATTTTTAATGCGGCTTCTATTTGTCATACGCTGTGCTGCCCAGCAGTGCTGCATGTTTTTCGATGCCTTGAAAGCAGTGCCACAAATGCCCCCATTTATCGCCCTGGAACGGTCGGCCGGGAATTTGCTGCTTTTCTTGCTCAAGGACAACATCTTAGTCGAGGCCGCTTTGTGACATCCGGAACGATGTCACATCCTGAATCGGCGACGCACCAAACATTCTTCGATACTCACGATTGAATTGCGTGGGGCTTTCGTAACCTACGCGTAAAGCAGCTATCGCCGCGTCTACGTTCTCGCTGCGAAGAATTCGGCGCGCTTCGTGCAAACGCAAATGCTTTTGGTACTGCAAGGGGCTCATGGAGGTGATTTCGCGAAAATGATGGTGAAGGGTCGATATGCCCATGCCTGCGTGCTCAGCCAAATTTGCGATACTCATTGATTGTGCATAGTTATCCCGAAGCCATGAGATAGCCTTGGCAGTCCGTTGGCTTCTTGTCCCTAACATAACGGTTTGACGGAACCTTGCCCCTGCTGGGCTTGTGAGAATTCGATAGATAATTTCGCGCTGTATCAGGGCACCAATATGCTCAAGGTCTTGCGGATGATCGAGCAGTCTGACCAATCTCTCAATAGCGTCAAACAAGTCAACGGTGGCCGGTCCCGTCGACATCCCAGTTGTTCCACCAGGAAGCGGCGCTTCGGGTCCCCCCATTTCGGCAATCATTTCCCTTGCAACAGGTAGGTTCAGCCGCATAAGTAGTGAAAGGTAAGGAGACGCCTCTGTGGCTTCCAAAACCTCAGTTACTGTCGGCAGGTCAACGGAGGTCAGTAGAAAGCGAGACTCATCATAAAGGTAGGTGGTTCCCCCAAGCTGGACACGCTTGCTGCCTCGTACAATCATGGAGATGCTTGGCTCATACAAATAAGAGCTACGGGGCATTGGTTTTCTGACCTTGGCGAAGCTCAAACCTGGTAGCGATGTCATTCGCTCATCTTCATCGCCCACAAACATTGATATCTGACGGGCCAGTCGATTGCGAAATGTCGGAAGTCTCGGCCCGGCGAAGCCGATCAGTCTCGTCTGGTTCAAAAATCATGATAATCCTATCCGTATCTACACCCCCATAAAGCATAGCTATTTTCTTTAGCTCGATTTTAAATTTCCCCCTCAATCAAGAGGATTAGGCAATAATCAGGAAGGATCGTGCTCACGACAGACATGCTCTCCGCTCTACATTCAATGTTGAAGATGGCGCAAAGCTGCCAGCTTTAAGCGGGCAGACTCTCGCTCCCCTTAAAATTTTAGAATGGAGTAAATAATGGACATGAGCACATTAAAAACATTGTCTGGTTCGGTAGCTTTGGTTACCGGTGCGTCCAGCGGTATTGGTCAGGCAACCGCATTGAATTGGCCGACGCGGGCGCCCGTGTCGCCCTTATTGCGCGTCGCGTCGATCGCCTCGAAGCATTGGCCGAGAAAATCCGTGGAGCCGGTGGACAAGCGCTGCCGATCGAGGCGGATATCACATTACCCAACGTTGCAAGCCAGACAATCGAGCAAGTCATCTCAGAGTACGGCCGCTTGGATACGCTAGTAAACGCCGCTGGAGTCATGCTTAACGGGCCGTCGATTGACGCTCCGCTCGAAGAGTGGGATCAGATGGTTGACGTCAATCTACGTGGCTTAATGTACGTCACAAAAGCAGCTTTGCCGCACCTTGTCGCCTCAGTCACTACAAGTCCAAGAAAGGTCGTTGATGTTGTGAATATATCGTCCGTTGCAGGTCGTGTGGCTGCTGCACAGGTCGCAATTTACAACGCGACGAAATTTGCCGTTACTGGTGCTACGGAAGCTTGGCGACAAGAATTTACCAAACAATCAGTTCGTTTCTCTGTCATCTAGCCAGGAGCTACGGAGACCGAATTGTGGAAACAAGAGGGGCAATGGGAGAGCTTCAAAGTGGCGTTCGGCGAGGTCGAGCGCCTGTATGCGGAGGATATCGCAAAAGCTGTTGAATTTATCGTGACGAATCCGAGGCGCGTGGCGATCAACGAAATCGTAGTTCGTCCAACAGACCAGGCCTGACAAACTTGCCTGACCCGCACACCAAGTCAGTAACACTTACAGATGAGGTATACCCTATGAAAACCTTCGGCTATGCTGCGCAAAATGCGCAGAGTGGGCTCGCTCCCATGTCATTCGAACGCCGCGCGCTCCGTGACGACGATCTAGCAATCGAAATTAACTATTGTGGCGTCTGCCACTCTGACCTTCATCAAATCCGAGATGATTGGAGGAGCTGGAATCCAACGGTGTACCCGAGTATTCCAGGTCATGAAATCATCGGTACGGTTATCGAAGTTGGCCCAAACGTCACGCACTATAAAATCGGGGATGCAGTCGCTGTCGGAACAATCGTTGACAGCTGCCGGGTCTGCGATCAGTGTCGTCGCGGTGAAGAGCAAATGTGTCGGGAATTCCCTACCATGACCTATAACAGCAGTGACCGGCATGACGGCAAGACAACTCTTGGAGGATATTCCAAACACATTATCGTTCGTGAGGAATTTGTGTTGCGGATGCCAGAGGGTCTCGATGCTGCGCGTGCTGCGCCACTCTTATGCGCTGGCATCACGGTCTACTCACCATTAAGGACCTGGAATGTGGGCCCTGGCAGTCGTGTCGGTGTCATCGGAATAGGTGGTCTTGGGCACCTGGCTGTGAAATTCGCTGCTGGCCTTGGTGCTCATGTGACTGTTATCACGCGGACAGAGGCCAAGACGGCCGAGGCACGTGCGTTGGGAGCCGATACAACCCTTATTTCTAACTCGGATGACGCAATGAAAGCGGCAACGTCTTCGTTCGACGTCATCATTGACACCATTCCGGTTGAGCATGATGTATCTGCATATGTTCAACTGCTCGACGTCGAAGGAGCATTGGTGATCGTCGGCGCGCTTGGCAATATGGCCGGGTTTAATTCCCTACCGTTAATTATGGGACGGCGCTGTATTACCGGCTCGCCGTCAGGAGGCATCGCAGAAACGCAGGAAATGCTGGATTTCTGTGGGAAGACAGGGATATTACCCGAATGCGAGATGATTGCTATAGCGGAAATCAATGAGGCTTTCGAGCGCATGGAGCGCGGCGAAGTACATTATCGCTTCGTTATTGATATGGCAACGCTATCGGACGCCTAAAAATACATCAGCTTCAGTCCAGTGTTGCTTGCATTCCGTGGATTAACACCTCGCAGCAACAAATTACCGTGTGGATGCAAGCTGCTTTGTCGCAATACGCTTAATAACATAATGTCCGCTTTTCGCTCTCAGCAGACCTTCAGCGTCACGTGTTTGTCTGCTGTGTGCCAACTGCTGCCGGACTGTCTGACACTGCCGCTGCTGTGGCTGGGACTGCTGTTTCAACTGTCCGGCGGCACGGTCATGCTGGCGGACGCGGTGATCGGTGCCATGACCGGCTACCTCAGCCTATGGTTGCTGTATTGGGCTTTTCGTTTGCTGACCGGGCGAGAAACGCTCGGCTATGGCGACTTTAAACTGTTGGCGGCGTTGGGCGCCTGGCTGGGCTGGGCCAGCTTGCCAACGTTGCTGCTGCTGGCGGCGACGGCGGGGATTGTGGTCACGCTGGCAGCTCGGCTGAGCCATCGACGGCCGCTCGATGCGCCATTACCGTTCGGCCCCTTACTGGCGCTGAGCGGTTGGGGGCTGTTCCTGCATAACGCCGCATTGAGCTGAGTTTTACTGTCTGGCGTCCGACTGTGCAGCGGCAATAAAGCGTGCGGTGCTGGTATTCAGGGCGGCGCATTTTTGCTGCAGCGGCGTACCGTCCTGTTGCAACTGTTGATAACGCTGCTGGGCGCGCACCGGCAACTGGCGATACTCCGCCGGCTGGGTATTCCAGCCACGCTGTTGCGCCATCCCGATCGCGCTACGCTGCAGGCTGGCGTCATCCGGAATATCGGTACGCGCACAATGTTGTCGCAGGAACTGGCTACCGGCCAACAGCGCAGACAGCTGATCCAACTGCGCGGTCAGCGACGGTTGCGTCTGCGGCTGCAGGGCGGTCTGTTGACAGCCGGCCAGCAATACCACCGCCGCGGCGGCAAAGGAAAATGAACGAAGCATGCGTTGCATAACGGAGTAACCCACCGAGAATTGGCAAAAGATTCAACTATCTTAGGTCAGCCCCTTAACGCTGACAAGGCACCCTCAATGGATTAAGACTGTTTAAGCCCCCTCTCCCCCCTTACTGATTTTAAGCCCTTTTTGGCCGCGCTGTCGTACAGGCGGCGAAGCGCATTAACGCCTTAATCTCGCCGAGATTAAGGTCTGTTAAGTACGGATTGTGCACGGTTTTACTTAGTCTTGCCCACGGTCGCCGATACACCTGCTGTCAGCCCGAGTCCGGCGGCCATTTGCATTTTTCGACATCATGGAGAGGGAAACATAAAGATGAAACTGAACAAGATCATGTTGGCCATCGCGGCCATGACCGTCAGCGGCGGTGCGTTTGCCCACGGCTACATTGAGAAACCGGAATCACGTGCTTATCTGTGCAAAATGGGCCAGAACAGCGACTGCGGCCAAGCGCAGTATGAGCCGCAAAGCACCGGCGAAGGTCCGGACGGCTTCCCGGCAGCCGGCCCGCGTGACGGTGAGTTGGCCAGTGCCAGCGGCGGTACCAACTGGATCGGCGTCAAACTGAACGAACAGACCGCCGATCGCTGGACCAAGCGCAAAATGCAGTCTGGCCCGAACGAGTTCACCTGGCGCTTCCTGGCAGCCCACCCGATCGCCGATTTCAAATACTACATCACCAAAGAGAACTGGAATCCAAACCAGCCGCTGACCCGCGACTCGCTGGAACTGACGCCGTTCTGCGTCATTCCGGGCGGCCCGGCCTCAACCACCGGCACCTCCACTCACACCTGCGACGTGCCTGAGCGCAGCGGCTACCATGTGATCTACGGCACCTGGGACGTATCCGACACCGCCGCCACCTTCCACCACATGATCGATGCCGAATTCGAACAAGACTATGAAGGCGTGCCGTCGCCGTGGAGCAACACCATCGGCAACATCATGCCAACCATTGATCTGCTGCCAGGCTCTACCGTGAAAAGTCGCGTGTTCGACGCCAACGGCGAACGCCCGGATCTGTCCAGTGAAATCGTCATCAACTCGGCCGCTCAGGGCGAGAAGAGCGTATGGGCACACGCCCTGGCCAGCAAGATCAATCAGGAGCAGGACAATCTGCGCGCCGGCCGCAAAAACAGCAGCGGTGAGGTGGTAGCGACCTACGGCAACAATACCCTTTACACTAAAGCAGATAGCGGCCTGGTGCGGGTTGAGATCCAGGTGACTCCTGCCGAAGAAGGCAGCGTTGGCAACTTCAGCGTAAACGGTTTGCAGGATCAGTACATTATTACCGACCACGCGGCGACCATCAGCTTCGACCTGGCGGTGAATGGCAAACTGGCCTTGGAAGGCAAAATCTTTGACGCCGACAACAATGCCAAAGGCTATTTCAGCGGTGCGCTGGAAGACAGCGCTCAGGGCTTTAACATTCCGCTGAGCGATGTCACCGCCGGCAAATACACCCTGGTGATCACCGGTACCAACGACAAAGGCCAGAGCGTTCAGGACAGCTTCAACTTCTCCCTGCGTGCGGAAAGCAGCGGCGGCGACTATGAGTTCGTCTATCCGGAAGGACTGGGCAACTACAAGGCCGGCACCGTGGTATTGCAACCTCAGACTGACAAAGTGTATGAGTGCAAGCCGTTCCCTTACAGCGGTTGGTGCAACATCAATGCCCCTCACTATGTGCCGGGCGTAGGTTCCAACTGGCAGGACGCCTGGATCGAAAAATAATCGTTCCGCAGCGTTAAACCAGTAAGCCAAATCGCGTGGCCGGGCTCAGAAATGACTCACCGCGCGATTTTTTATTTTTATCCGCGTCATATGTGGATCCTCACGCGTTATTTCATTCATTGGAAATGCCATGTCCGTCACGCCCGCTTCTTCCCAGCGCTCGACGCTGATGGCGCTGATGCTGCGCCTGCATTTTTATCTCGGCCTGTTTATCGGCCCCTTCATTCTACTGGCGGCGCTCAGCGGCACGCTGTATGTGCTGACGCCGCAGTTGGAAAACCGCCTGTACGCCCATTTGCTGTTTACCGATAGCCAGGGCGCCCCGCGATCGCTGGAACTACAGATTTTTGCCGCCCAGCGGGTGGCCGGGGTGCAGACGCCGTTGGTCGCGGTACGCCCGGCGCCGAGCGCGGGACAGAGTACCCGCGTGATGTTCAGCGATGCCACGCTGAAAGCCGGCGAAAACCGCGCGCTGTTCATTGATCCCGTTACGCTGGCGGTGCTGGGCGAAGCCACGGTGTATGGCACCAGCGGCGCGCTGCCGCTACGCATGACCATCGACTATCTGCACAGCGGTACGCTGTTCGGCCGGTTGGGCCGCTACTACAGCGAGCTGGCGGCGTCCTGGCTGTGGGTTGCGGCGCTGGGCGGCGTGGCGCTTTGGGTGCTGCGCAAACCCTCGGCTAAAAAAAATCTGCGCCGACGCCATGCGACGCTGGGCGTGGTGCTGTTGCCGCTGCTGCTGCTGTTCTCCGCCACCGGGCTGACCTGGTCGCAATGGGCAGGAGAGAACATTAGCCAGATCCGGCAATGGCTGCACTGGCAATCACCGGCGTTAAACACCGGGCTGGGCGCGGTAACGGCGCAGAGTGATGAACACGCACACCACGGCACACACGCCGCCCTGAGCACCGCGCCGCGCAACCCGTGGCCGGGGCTGTTCGACGGCGTGCTGCTCCAGGCACGTCTGCACGGCATCGACGCCGCCAGGGTAGAAATCCGCCCACCCGCCGCCGCTGACCGCGCCTGGACGGTCAGCGAGATAGACCGCAGTTGGCCAACCCAGGTCGACGCAGTGGCCATTGACGCCAGCAACTTCAAGATCCTCGATCGGCTGGCGTTCGCACAGTATCCGCTGGTCGGCAAACTGATTCGCTGGGGGATAGATGCCCATATGGGCGTGCTGTTCGGCGTAATCAATCAGTTACTACTGGCGCTGTTCGGTATCGCACTGTGCCTGATGATCGTCTGGGGGTATCTGATGTGGTGGCGTCGTTTAGCGACGCTCGCCATCACGCCACCCGGCACACAGGGGATCGTCGCTTTATGGCGCAGGCTGCCCTGGCGCGTAAAGGGCGGATTACTGCCGTTGGCGGCGTTTGGCGCCTGGCTGATGCCGCTATTGTGCCTGAGCCTGTTGCTGCTGTTGCTGCTGGACAGCGCGCTAAGCCGCCGCAGGTAGCCTGTCATCCATGGACTACAAAAGAGGAGGCGCAGGACTACGTTGCGCGTGCAGCGCACCGATACAAGAAAATTCTTATCACACCAATAATTCCGGGTAATGAAACAGGCACCACTCTTGGCGGCTATCCGCCGCAGCCGGTCTGATAACCGGCTGCGGCAGTTGATATGCCGCGTTCTTTCTTTATCCAGGAGATAAGCATGGCTCACTCTGAGCAACAAAATACGTCCCGTCGCAGCTTGCTGAAACGCACCGCTGGCCTGTCCGCGCTGGCAATGACCGGCATAGCCGGTTTTTCTCTGCCCGCCGTGTCGTTCGCCGCAGCGCTGAGCAAGGAACAACGCGATAATATGACCCCCGATGAGGTGATCGCATCCCTGAAGGCCGGCAATCAGCGTTTTCGCGCCGGCAAAATGCTGCAGCACGACTACCTGGCGCAAAAGCGCGCCAGCCAGAAAGGGCAATATCCTTCGGCGGTGATCCTCAGCTGCATTGATTCACGTGCACCGGCCGAAATCCTGCTGGACGCCGGCATCGGTGAGACCTTTAACAGCCGGGTGGCCGGTAACGTTGAGAACGACGACATCCTCGGCAGCATGGAATTTGCCTGTGCGCTGGCGGGTGCCAAGCTGGTGCTGGTGATGGGCCATACCTCTTGCGGTGCGGTAAAGGGCGCCATCGCCAATGCCGAACTGGGCAACCTGACCGGACTGCTGAACAAGATCAAACCGGCCATTGCCGCCACCCGCTATGACGGGGAACGCAGCGCCAGCAACTACGACTTTGTCGATGCGGTGGCCCGCACCAACGTGCAGATGACGTTGCAGGACATCCGTCGCCGCAGTTCGGTGCTGAACAAACTGGAGCAGGAAGGGAAAATCAAGATCGTCGGCGCCCTCTACCACCTGGTCGGCGGCAAGGTCGAGTTTCTCGCCTGATCCCCCGTCTCGGCTATCTGGAGCCGCAGTGACACACTGCGGCTCTATAGGCAAACCGCCGTGTTAACGGCAACAAAAAGGACAGACCCACTGCGTCTGCCCTGATTTTACATTATCACTAATGGTAGCACCCGCCTCGGGGAAAAAAGCGTTGCCGCAGCCACAGCGGCAACCAAAGGATTATCCTCGGAGGTGAGTAATTCCGTTATTGTTTAATAATATTAGCTTTTTTTAATTTTTCACGCTGTCGGCGCATTCTGCCGGCGGCGTAGGACGCGTCCGATAGCCGCCAGCGGAAAATGACGTTTATCAGACTGCCAAAACCAGACGGCACCACGAGGATCCCATGAAAAGTGCTTTAATTGTCGACGATCATCCGCTGATGCGCATGGCGATAAGATTGATTCTAGAACGCGAGGGCATTGAGGTGCTGGCGAGGCCGGTGACGGCGCAAGCGCACTGAACCTGGCGCGAACCTTGAACCCGGCGCTGATGGTATTGGATCTCGGCATTCCCAAAATGGATGGGCTGGAAGTGATCACGCGTCTGCGCGCCCTGGGCATGACGACACGTATCCTGGTGATCTCCTCCCAGGTGCAGGAGCATTTCGCCAGCCGCTGCGCGCTGGCAGGGGCGCAGGGTTTTATCGCCAAAAAAGACGCGCTGGAGGGGATGGCGGAAGCGCTGAAAACGCTGCGCGCCGGTCGGGTGTATTTGCCGGCATCCTGCTACGGCACAGGCATTGCCGCCATAGCGCCAGAAAAAAACCGCAGCGAATCGCAGCGGTTGGCTACGCTGTCCGATCGTGAACTGGTGGTATTGCAGTACCTGGCGCGGGGTTGGAGCAACAAGGCGATAGCCGACGAACTGTTATTGAGCAACAAGACCATCAGCACCTATAAGACGCGGCTGCTGGCTAAATTGGATGCACGCAATCTGGTCGATCTGATCGCGCTGGCGGAACGTCACGCGCTGGTTGAATAATCAACGCATGACGCTGCCACGCTCAGCGCGCCGCCAGCCAGGCCTCGATCGCCTGGTTCAGCGTGTCGACGCTCCGCCGTACCGCCTGCCACTGCTGGCGGATCGCCTCCGGCTCCAACGGTTCTTTTTGACACAACCGCTCAAGCCGGATACAGCATTCGGCCACCTGCTGCGCGCCAACGATCTGCACCGCCCCGGAGATGCTGTGAATACGCTTCGCCAACGCCAGCCACGCTTCTGTTGCCAGGCATTGATCTGCCGCCTGCAAGTCCGCCCGATTGCCGTTGAGGGTGGCGCTTAACAGCTCCCCCATCAGCCGATCGTCATGCTGGGTCAAGTTGCGCAGGCCCTGATAGTTTACCAGCGCTTCCAGCGCAACGCCCTGCGCGGCCGCTGCCGTTGCCAGCTGTGGATGCAGGCGCTGCGCCGCGTCGGCCAGTATGCTCTGCAACTGCTGCAACTGCAGCGGCTTGAACAGGCAATCGTCCATGCCGGCCTGCTGGCAGCGCTGGCGTTCCTCCGGCCAGGCATTGGCCGTCAGCCCCATGACGATGGTGGGTTGAGTCTGATGCTGGCGGATCAGCCGCGTCAATGCCAGGCCGTCCATGCCGGGCATGCTGCAGTCGGTGATCACCAGTTCGAATCGTTGCTGCTGCCACAGCGTCCAGCCCTGCTCGCCGTCCTGCGCCTCGGTCACCTGATGACCCAGGTGGCCAAGCTGGCGGCGCAACAACAGGCGATTGGCCGGATGATCGTCAACGATCAAGATACGCAGCGCGACGTGACGCACCACGGGTTCCGGCGCTTGCAGCACTGCGCCGATCGGCCGCTCATGGTGTTGATCCACCGGGATGCTGAAGCTGACCCGGGTTCCCTGCGCTGGGCGACTGCTCATCGCGATCTCGCCCCCCATCATGTTCACCAGTTGCGCGCAGATAGCCAGCCCCAGCCCGGATCCTCCGGTCACGCTGCCGTTTTTCGCCTGCACCCAGGGGTCGAAAATATCCTGCTGCTCTGCCTCGCTAATCCCACGCCCGCTGTCCTGCACGCTGATGTTGAGCTGCGCGCGGCCGTCAGGCAGCGCGGCGAGATCCAGATCGATATCAATACCGCCTTGTTCGGTGAACTTCACCGCATTGCTGACCAGGTTGGAAATCACCTGGCGGATGCGCAGCGGATCGACAAAGATTTCGTACGGCAGTTGCGTGGGCAGCGAACTGCGCAGCCGCAGCCCTTTCTGCCGCGCCAATCCCTCAAACACCCGCACCACCGGCGGCAGCAGCTCGGTGGTGCGCAGCCATTCCGGCGACAGCTCCAGCCGGCCGGACTCGATGCGCGCCATATCCAGAATGTCACCGATGACCCCCATCAGCGAACGCGCCGATTCCCAGGCCACCCGCACCGGATCTTCGCGGTCGCGGGCCTGGTCAGAGGTTTTTACCGCCAGCTCCAGCAGGCCGATGATGGCGCTGACCGGGGTGCGGATTTCATGGCTCATGGTTGCCAGGAAGGTGCTCTTGGCGCGGTTGGCCTGTTCGGCATTTTCGCGCGCGTCATGCAGTGCCTTGGCCAGCGCCTGGTGCTCGGTGATGTCCATCCAGGCACAGATCAGCCCGTCGACATGCGCATCCGACCGGGCGTAGGTGACCGCGTAGTGCACCACCGTACGCTGGCGCTCGCCGTCAAAAATATCGACGGTGTCGGTGTGGCTGTGATGTGGGTTGTGCTGGTCGAGCAATCGCTCCGCCGCCGTCTGCCAGACCTGATGCAACGGACTGGCGACGTGCTGCGGGCCGCATAGCCCTGTTTCACGCGCCTCGCCGTGGAAGAAATTACGCCACGCCGGGTTGGACATCACCAGTTCACCGTGGCGATCGACCACATATAACGGGATCGGCACGCTGTTGAGCAGGGTTTCATTGAACATCAGCTGCGACTGCAATCCCTGTTGCGCCTTGTGGCGCGCGGCTACCTCACGCCGCAGGTAAAAGATCCACAGCAGCGAGGTCAGCACCAGCGCACCGCCGCCGCCAGCCAGCAACCAGAACTGGGTACGGTACAGCTGCCAGGTGTTAAGCTGCACGTCCGGCCGGGTTTGCCATTTACTCAGAATGGCAGACATATTGTTAGGGCTGATGCTCTCCAGCGACTTGTTGAGAATGCTCAATAACTCCGGCCGATCGCGCCCAACGGCAAAACGGATCGCCGCCACATCCTTGCCGACGCGCTCCGCCACTTTCAGGCGATCTTTGAAATAGTGGCCGATCATATAGGACGAACCAAACAGGGTGTTCACCGTCGCATCCACTTTGCCTTCGTCCACCCACTGCATCGCCAGGTTGGCGTTGGGCGCGTCAACGATCTCGATACCCGGATAGCGCGCCTGCAAGTCGCGCCGCAGTTCATTCCCCTTTACCAGTGCTACCCGCTCACCGGCCACCAGCGGACGCCCCTGCTCACGGCCGGCCTTGACCACCAGCACAAACGGCGAACTGAAATAGGGGCGGGAAAACAGCAACTTTTGGCTACGTTCCCCGCTGGCGCTAAGGGCGCCGACAAACGCGGCTTCACCGTCGGCGACCTGCTCCATCATCGCGTCCACCGCCCCGGCCGACATCAGTTGAAAGTTCAGCCCGCTGCGCAATTCAATCAAGCGCAACACGTCGGCGGTAACGCCGTAAAAATTGCCGTCGGCATCGATCATGGTAAAGGGCGCATAGAATTCATTGACCGATACCTTGATGGTCGGATTGGCCGCCAGCCATTTTTGCTCTTGAGCGCTGAAGGCGATTTCTTTGCGCACCCGCCACAGATCGGCCCGTTCGCCCCACTGCTGCAGGATCACCTGATGCTGGCTGTCGGGAATGACCGCCAGTACCCGATTGATGCTGTCTAGCAGCATATGCTGATCCTTGCGCAGCAGTAGACGGCTGCCGGTATCACGCTCTGGATAACTGGTTTGTATTTCCAGGTAGGAACTGTAGTTGCGGTCGATCAGGTAGGTGGTGGTGACCAGGCTGCCGATATAAAAATCGCTGTCGCCAAAGGCCACCGACGACAGCGCCTCATCGTCGGAGTCGAAACGCACGATGTGCGCACCGGGGAAGCGTTGCTGCAGCCAGTCATGGTCGTAGTACCAGCGCGAGACCGCCAGTTGCATGCCTTGCTGATAGTGGGAAGGGGTATTATCGCGGCGGTATGCATGCACCAGCACCGGGTTGTCGCCGATCAGTGGGTCAGACATCTCCAGCCCGTTGTCCAGCGGAAACATCTTGCCGGAAGAGTCCACTACCAGATCGACGGCCCCCTTGCGCAGAGCGGCGATGGCAGCGTCACGGCTGGGGTATTCATGCACGTTGACGCGCAGCCCGAGATACTGCGAAATCAACAGCACATAGTCAGCGGTGATGCCCTCGAAACGCCCCTCATCGGTAAAAATGTCCAGCGGCGGGATCGACGGACGCCAAACGGCGACGTTGATGGCATACTTTTTCCCCAACCAGCGCCACACCCGGTCGTCCAAATGAAACGCCGTTGGCGAATAGCTTTCTCGGCTGTTGATCAGCAGAGGTTGCGCCGGCGCATCGGCATACGTCGGCGCCAGGCTCAGCGTCAGCAGCGCTAACAGCAGCGCGCGGAACAGGGCCTGCACGTTAGACGTCCAGGTTATGGCGGCGGGCAAAATCCACCAGCGCCAGCGTCGAATCCACCCCCACTTTCTCAAAGATGCGCCGTTTGTAGGTGCTGACGGTCTTGGTGCTGATGTGCATCTGCTGGGAAATATCAATCACCCTCACCCCACGCGCCAGGTGTTGCAGCACCTGCAGCTCGCGGTTGGACAACCCGGCTATCACCTCGCTATCGGGTGTAAACATTGACGGTGCACCGTGCGCCTGACGCTTGAGCGGGAAATACCCATAACCGCGTTCAATGGCACGCACCGCGTCGGCCAGTTCCTCAAGGTTGTTGCGCTTGCTGACAAAGGCATCCGCACCCGCACCCTGACAGCGGCTGACGTAGTGGTCGTCGTCGCGGCCGGTCAGCACCAGCAGCCCGCCGTCAAAACCGCCGTGGCGCAGCTTCTCCATTAGCTCAATGCCGCTTAAGCCCGGAATGTCCAGATCGACGACTACAATGTCTGGCGTGGGTTGCATGTTGCGAATATGTTGTAAAGCCCGCAGCCCGTCGTCGACTTCGCCCACTATCTGATGCCCGGCGTTTTCCAGCAACATACGTACCGCGAGGCGGGCTACCGGGTGATCGTCAATGATAAAGATGGATGCCATGCTGGTGTTTAACTCCCGTTTCGCCAGGTAATCAAAATAGTATAAACCACACGCGATGGGTATCGTTGCGTTGAAAACAGCGAGATCCTTTTTACCAACTTTCCGCACACCAGCTTTATCAATGCTCAAGTAATAAGAAAAACCGGCACTTGTGCCGGCTTACGAAGTCACATCACGCCATTTTAGTAGAAAAGATAAAGCCATTGGACTGGCAACCGGCAGCGGGCCACCGCATGCTGGCGCCAAGACCTGATTTATTTGTACGAATAGAGTCTTGTCCTTTGGCGTAATTTTGTATGCCGCCAAAAGCTGAATGCGCTGAATACGCAAAGAACGCAGATTATGCTGAAAGTGATAATTATGCCGATCATTTTCTTCCTGGTGATAAAATTAAAAGGTTGTCGAAGATAGTGATGCGACAGGTCTCTTTGGACGTTAATCGCCTTGGCAGCGTAGCAAAAGGTTAAAAATTGTGAATCGGATAATATGAGGGAATTTGTAAGGCATGGATGACAAGCAGAGGAAATGCTATTCCCCTGTGCCGATGAAAGAGCGTATCACCTAACAACCTCCTGCGGATTTAACATTTTTTATACCCTTTGCGCGATGCTGAAAATCGCGCATTTATCACCGTACAATTCCATTGCTGACAAACCGTTAGCGCTGAATCCTTTCCCTACAGCATCGCTCCGCCATTCCCATTAATAACGCCCATTAATTATGCTGTTATATGCCATCATTCATTCACTAAAGGATAGCGCTAATTTATGGAAAACATGTCAATTCTCCATTCCCTGCCAAGGGTTCAATTATGAAAAGCTGCCATGTAATAACACCGTGCCATTTCACCAGGGTTGCCATACGCCAACTTATCGGCTCACAGCCGGTCACCATCCCCCCGACAGCCGAACTTTTAATCATAGACATCCGATATGACCTATCATTGATAGAATTGGTATTACGGCTGAAAACCCTAAAGACACTGTTTCCCCACCGTCGCTGCATTTTCATTGCCGATCCCATCAGGAGTAAAATGCCCCATCATCTTGGTGATGATTATATCGATAGCAACAGCGCCCTTGAGGAAATCCTGCATAAGATAAACACAGCAATAGGTTCAGGCCGTTTGCGCAGTTGCGCGGAGCATTATGCAACCATCATAAAAAACATTAATATTACCGAGGCGCAAATGCGCGTAATGCGCGAAATCATGCGTGGCATGAGCACCAATCAAATTGCCAAGAAACACACCCTGAGTGTTAAAACCGTTTACAGCCATGCCAGCAATATTAAGGAAAGATTAAATATCTCCACCCGTTATACTTTATTCCACTACTTTACCAACAACAGCTCTGCCATTAGCGTTATCGAAAGTAATTTTTTACGAAACAGCTAACAAAAATAACATTTGGCACCAGGGAATTACTTTTCAAACACCATTAAAAATATAAAAATAGTGTTAAAATAAAAATTACCGTTAACCGCGTCATTCGCACTTTGCCCAGTTGGGGCTACAACGCTGATTTAGCGCCCCCCACGCTATTATTCCAACTAAAAATCCCTTTCATTGACCCTTGCGGCAAGCGTTATCCGCCTATCGCGGTCTGATTGCCATGAGCCGGCACCAACCCTCCCCGGGTGAAAGGCCGTTTGCCAGAGGCCCATCATCCGGCAGTGCGCCCGGGAAGAGCGTGCCCTCCCCTTAGCGTCAACATTGTTTGGTTAAAACCTTATAAATGCGTTAACGTTAAGCGCTGCAACTAATGCCCCGGCAAATATCGATAGGAATAAATAACTTATGTTTAGCAAAAACTATGACGTTGATCCCAGGCATGTCGATTTTCAAGGCGTGGTAGACGGCCTCTATTACCCTTTCTACCTTGAATGGGCGCGCCATGCGTTTATGGCAGAAGCGCTGGGGCTGGATATCGAGGAGGAATTCAAGCAGGGCCGCGTCCATATGCTGCTGGAGTATTCGCTCAAGTTTAAGAAGAGCCTGAAGGCCGGCGACAGCATGGTGGTCACCTGCAAACCGGTAAAAAGTGAAAAACGCAACCGGGTGAACTTCGAGCAGCAAATTCTGGTGAATAATGTGGTCTACGCCGAAGCGGTATTTGTCGCCACCTGTTTGGTCAATGGCCGCCCGTCGGTGCCGGAAAGTCTGGCGCAGCTGTTTGAATAACCGCACGGCTATGCTAACCGCCCGGCTAGCCAGCGCTAGCAGGGCGTTTTATCCGCTTGCCCAGATGCATCACACCGATAGTGTATTACCGACCATGATGATTACCCGCTATAAAGCTTTTCTCCGCTGCCAAACCTGTGCCATGCTCCTCGCCAGTGCGGCAAGCGCACATGCAAGTGCCTAATCGTTGTTATATGCTTTTGCCCAGCACTGTCACAGATCGTTAACGAGGACACAGATGGATATCTCCCTGCTTGCAGGACAACGGAGCACTGCCTGGTCGGCAACCATGATCAATCTGGAAGCCCGAAAACTGATTAACACCGCCAACATCGTGGCAGCAAACCATCTGCAGGATGGACTCACCCGGATCATGTTTATGGAAGACATCAAGTCTTTCATCAATCAGCAGTTTTCACTTGCCCGCAACGCAAAATCCGATCGGCAAGGCATGGACTGTTTAAAAAATCTACGGGCAGAAAATGACGGTCTGATTGAACAGGATCGCCTGCTCAAGACAAAGGCGGCCCAGCTGTATGCCAAGGTTGAATTTATCAAGGAAAATAACCAGATAGTGGGTTATGTCATTTCAGCTGTGCAGGTAGTCTTAGCAGGCCTGCAAGCCGCAGGTGGGCTGCTCCTGGTGAGCTCAATGACCCCGGTCGGCATCTTGTTGGGAGCCACGCTGGTGGTTGATGCAGCCAACACCCTATCTCGAGAAATGAATCGCCAGTTATTGAATAAACCCGACTCGCAGGGATTTGTTGCTGACAGTGCCATGTCCGTGGCCGAATTTATGGGTTTTCGCGGAGAAAGTGGTCTTGCAGCGTATAAAACGGTGAGTCTGGCTGCGAATGCATACAGCGTCTTTGGTCTACTACGCAAACCAGGGACCTGGCGGCTGTTCCATTTTGTTCGCTCTGACTTTTACCGAAAAATGGACGCAATGAGCCGACCGAAACTGACCATGAAAATTATCGGCTACGGCTTAAACGCAAAAATCGTATTTGACTTGCTGACTATCGAGCGCTCACCGTCTTAAAACGCCAGGCCTTGTAAGTCAATTTAAGGGGCGTCATCCAACAGAAAATCCCCAAGATCAGCAGCACAGCAACGCCAAAGGAAATAATGTTTTCTGAAGAAGAAAAACACACCGCCAGGATAAACAACCCCACCAGTATGGCAGAAAGAAGGCCCATGGCCATGAAACGGTTCGCAAGCGCGGGCAGCAAGACATCAAGTGTAGAACCTTGGGTGTTCGTATAGTGTTTGAGCTTTTGCAGATCTTCTGCCGTAAAACCTGATTCCAACAACGCTTGTTCAGTTATCGCCACACGCTATTCCTCCAATGATCCCAAGCAGTATACCGCTATCGTGGCGAAAAAAAACCGGCCAGCAGGCCGGTGGGGGCGGCTGGCTTATTGCTCAGCATATCAACGTACGCTGACGCCATTGAGGAACAGATCTACCAGATGGCTGACGCGCGCGGACAAAGCCTCATCCAGCTCGGCAGCAAGCGCACATGCAAATGCCTAAACGTTGTTATATGCTTTTGCCCAGCACTGTCACAGATCGTTAACGAGGACACAGATGGATATCTCCCTGCTTGCAGGACAACGGAGCACTGCCTGGTCGGCAACCATGATCAATCTGGAAGCCCGAAAACTGATTAACACCGCCAACATCGTGGCAGCAAACCATCTGCAGGATGGACTCACCCGGATCACGTTTATGGAAGACATCAAGTCTTTCATCAATCAGCAGTTTTCACTTGCCCGCAACGCAAAATCCGATCGGCAAGGCATGGACTGTTTAAAAAATCTACGGGCAGAAAATGACGGTCTGATTGAACAGGATCGCCTGCTCAAGACAAAGGCGGCCCAGCTGTATGCCAAGGTTGAATTTATCAAGGAAAATAACCAGATAGTGGGTTATGTCATTTCAGCGGTGAACGTTGTCTTTGCCGGACTGGAAGTATTTGGTGGGTTCGCTTTGGCAACTGCCGGCACGCCTATCGGCATCATGGCTGGGGTAATTCTCATCACCGACGGATTCAATACCATTTCACGCGAGTTCGATCACCAGATACGCAATAAACCTGAATCGGCAGGACTGCTCGCAAACGGCACCATGATGACCGCAGAATTTATGGGATTCAGTCGCGATAGCGGCCTGGGGGTCTTCAAAGCCGTATCTTTGACGGCAAACGCCTACAGCATATTTGGCCTGTTAAGAAGGCCAGGTACGTGGCGGTTGTTCCGCTATTTGCCGACTGATTTTTATCGCAAAGTCGATACGATGAGCAGACCTAAATTAACCATGAAAATAGTCGGTTACGGTCTTCAGGCGAAAGTCGTCTTTGATTTGTTAACTATCGAGCGTCAGGTTGATTAAGCTTCTGCCTTTTAAAACGCCATGACTTGTAAGCTAAATTGGCAGGTACGGTGAACCAGCCAATTGCCAGTACAAATAAGCCGGCGACGGCCCCTGAAAGCGCGCTATCGACAGAACCAAAAACCAGCACGATCAAGCATAGCGCCAGAACAGCGAATGTCACCCAGAGGTTAACCAAAAATCGGTTTGCCAGATGTGCAATAACCACATCTCGCGTAGCACCGTAATTGGCAATGTTATTCCTGAGTTTGTTTAAATCCTTTGCGGTAAAACCTGATTCCAACAACGCTTGTTCAGTTATCGCCACACGCTATTCCTCCAATAATCCCAAGCAGTATACCGCTATCGTGGCGAAAAAAAACCGGCCAGCAGGCCGGTGGGGGCGGCTGGCTTATTGCTCAGCATATCAACGTACGCTGATGCCATTGAGGAACAGATCTACCAGATGGCTGACGCGCGCGGCCAAAGCCTCATCCTGCTCGGCGGCCAGCGAACTTGCGGTTACCACAAACACCAGATCGTCGAACGTGACGTCAGGGCGGATAATGCCGGCTTGTTGTCCGCAGTGCAGCAGCCGCTGCCCTTCTTCGGTGGTCGCATCGCAACCGGGGGTACCGCTTTGCAACACCGTGTCGAGCGAAAGCGCCAGACCGCGATACCGCGTGGTGTTGATCACCAGCCCTTCCAGATAGGCGCGCAGCGCGCTGACGGGATCATGTTCGGCATCTCTGGCACGGCTTGCCTCGGCTAACGTTAACAGCCGCGCATTATAGGTCGCGGCCAGCAGTTCCTCGCGCGTGGCAAAGCGTCGATACAGCGTACCAATCCCCACGCCGGCACGCCTGGCCACCTCCTCCAGCGAGGCTCCGGCGCCCCGTTCCAGAAACAGTGCGTCGGCCGCCGCCAGAATGCGTTCACGATTTTGTTGCGCGTCGACGCGCAATACGGGTTGTTTGCTCAAGCGTTTTCCTCATTGTTGCTTGCCAGATGAAAATTAACGGCTGGCAGCTTGCTAAGTGGAGGTTACCTCCATATTATAAGTGGAGCAACCATCCACTTAATCTGAGGGCGAGGCAATGACAAAGAGATTTGACCATAAAGTCGTGGTGATTACCGGCGGTAGCGACGGTATTGGCCTGGAAACGGCAAAGCGCTTTGCGGCAGAAGGGGCGCATGTCTACATCACCGCACGTCGGCAGGAACCACTGGAGCAGGCGATTAAGGATATTGGCAATGGTGCCGTCGGCGTGCAGGGAGACGTTGCCATTGCCGCAGATCTCGATCGACTGTATCAACGCATCCAGCAGGATCATGGCAGGATCGACGTGGTGTTCGCCAACGCGGGGATATCCGAAACCGCGGCGCTTGAGGCGATCGATGAAACCCACCTGGAGCGCCTCTTCGACGTCAACCTCAAGGGCACGGTGTTCACCGTACAAAAGGCGCTGCCGCTAATGACGGCCGGTGGCACGGTGATCCTGGCCGGTTCGGTCGCCGGCAGCAAGGGAATTGGCAACCTGTCGATATACAGCGCGACCAAGGCGGCGATCCGCTCTTTTGCCCGCACCTGGACCACCGACCTTAAAAGCCGCGGCATCCGTGTGAACACGGTTTCGCCGGGGATGATCCTCACGCCGTCGATGGAAAAATACCTGCAGCAGAATAGCGGCGCAGAGGAAGCTTTAAAGCAAATGACACCGTTCGGGCGTCTGGGTCAGACAGACGAGGTCGCCAAAGTGGTACTGTTCCTGGCCTCGGACGACAGCGGTTTTATTGCCGGTGAGGAGCTATTGGTGGATGGCGGCGTCCTGGCGGTCTAAGTACCGCAGGTTGTCGTGGCCGGTCATGTAGACCGGCCACGAACGGATTGCGCCGCTCAGCGTGCGTGGAAACATCCTGATAGACCACAGAAACCAGGATATTCCTCGCTTAGCGCGAATAACCGTAGGTGCCACACAGCGTCAGGGTATTTTCAAGATAGGATTTCTTCCACTCCGGGGCTTGTGCGCCGCTGAACACCGCTATCGACAATTGTTTTGCATCCTGACTGGCGGCAGTGACAATAAAGCTGGGTTTGGTTTTTTCGTCACAAAGATAATTACCAGATATCAATGGCGTCGCCTCTGCCCCTTCCACTTTATAAAGCGACAAATTGTCTGCACTGTCAAAGTCGCCATCCCCCATCGCCCTGGTCTGATCAAGCCGTTTTACAAAGCTCAAGTGCAGCGGTTTTGCACCGGCCAACAAGATACTGGTGTTAGCCAGCAGGATATCACCGGTGATCGAGTACGCCGTTTTCGACTGCGCCTGCCAATAAACCGGGAACTCGTCCACCTTGCCATGCTTTAATTCATCAATCCGCAAGCTATAGAGATCCTGCAAACAGCGTTGCGGATTATCCGAGATCGGCTGTTTAAATAATCCCTGCCAGCTCTGCGGCGCAATGCAAATACCGGCGCGCGCTTGCAACCATTGCTTTTGCGATGCCTGTATCTTGGCGCGTGACGCCTGATCGGCAGCGTTGAGGGTCTGCGGGTAAGTATCGGCAAGCGTCTTGTCGAGTTGCGCCAGCGTCGGATTGGAACAAATCAGCCCCTCCACCTTATTGAGCTTTTTCTTACAGTCAAAGCTCGGATTGTCTGCCGAACGTACCGTGAATGACAATAACGTCATGGCGGCAACGGCGATTAACAACAGGGGAGAGCGTGGGGTCAGTTTCATTTCTTCTCCTAGTGGCCTGATTATCTGTTTGATCAATCACGCCCGGTAACCAGAACCGATAACACAACGGTGTTAATAGCATAGTAATTGCCGCCCTTTTAACCAGCCTTGGCAACGAAAAACGCCGCTTATCGCCGTTATCCTGCAGGATCAAGCGATCAAACGGCGTTAATGCTATCACGCTTAATCTAGCACCGCCGAGACCACATAGACCGTAACCTCATCCATTGAGCATTCGGTATAGGTAGAGTGGCTTTTGGTGATCGCCTGAGCAATCGGCTTGCCAGCGGCATCTAAAAAAGTGAACAGGTATATTTGCAGGTAGTTTTCTTGATGATAGAACGGATCCAGACCAACCATCTGCTCGCTCAACAGCACCTTGTTGACCCGGCGCGGGTTGTCCGAATCAATCTCATCGGCATGTTTTATCTGGCCGTTTTTCAACTTTACCTGTGCCATCGACGCAGGCCAGTGCCAACAGTCCGGGCCTTTGGCGTCGGCGATGGCAGGCATGACCGACAGGGAGAAAATCAGCAGCATTTTCTTTAGAGACGTTAACATCATAAGCAGGTACTCAAGGCCAGCCAGGGCTGGCCTCGCAATCATTAGAAGCGATAGCCTGCGCCAATAACCCAGGTGCCGATTTTGGCGTCATCCAACTTGGAATATTCGTAGGACGCATCAATAATCCAATTAGGCCAGGGATTAACCTGCAGACCGACCCCGTAAGCCACCGAGGTTTTGCTTTCATCACCCTCGGCTTCATAATAGCGCGAATAGGCGGAAGATTTTATTTTGCCGTGAGCCAATCCCAGCAAACCATAAACAGAAACATAGTCATTGAAGCGGTAACTTGGCCCGGCGGTCAGCGAGTAATAATCAAAATCTGAATCACCGACCTTATCACCACCATCATAATAATCATAAGACAGGTTGGTATAGGTAAACGAGCCAATTATTCCCCACAGGTCGTCAAACTCGTAGCGGTATTTCGCATTCACGCCCTTGGGATGATCGTCGACATCCTTTATTTTACTCTGCGCGTAACCGATAGATATCGAGCTCTCCCCCGCGGCCAGCACCGTGGCAGGAAAGGATACGCCTGCCGCTATCATCATAAATACTAAATGTTTTATTTTCACTTTATTATCCTTTTCACTCCCCCCGTTGGGAATAATTAATTTTAATTCATTTTGTTTTTCACGCTGTATTTTAAGAATTTCCTCATTTATCAACTGGGGAACAGAGAAATTGATAATCCAGACGCAAAGCCATTGCCCATCGCCGGCAATCCGCGCCATCGACTATTTTAATATTAAAAATTTAACGTTTTGTTTTTATAATTATTAAAGCAATATCGTCGCGTAAATCAAGCCCGCCACCTGCACCGTCATTGATCCTTTATTGGGCCGATGGCAACGGCGGATGCGCCAATCTGAGTCATCCACCGCTCCCGTCGAGCTCACCAAAAAAGCCGATCATTAGCGCGGCTATCGGCAACCGACACCATAAGCTGCCAGCCAATGCGGCTTACCCCTGTTCACTGCTGAGGGAAAAACGGAAACTGGCGCCACCGTGCGGCACGTCCAGCAATACAATGTTGCTGTCGTGCAGTTGCAGGATACGTTTCACGATCATCAACCCCAGTCCACCGGCATGGCGACGGGCGCTGTACAGCACCGAAGGTCGCTCGAACAGATCGGCTCGCAGCTCTTGCGGTATGCCTGGCCCACTGTCACTGACCTGCACCATCACCTGCTGCGCCTGCCGCCATAGGCGTACGGTAATCTCCCCTGAGTTCGGCGTATGGCGAAGCGCATTGTCCAGCAGGTTGGTCAACACCCGCTCGATCATTGCCAGATCGGCGTTAACCAACGGGATCCCCGGCTGAATGTCCGCCAACAGCCGTTGATCGCGCGCCTCCGCCGCCAGTTCGAACTTCTGGAAAATATCCTGCACCAGCTCGCCTAGCGAGAACGGCTCCTTTTGCGGTTTCACCACGCCATATTCCAGCCTGGCCAATTCGAACAGTTCCTGCGCCAACCGTCCGACCTTGCGGCTCTGCGCCAGCGCAGTATCCAGATAGCGCAAGCGTTCGGCCTCCGTCAGAGCGGCAGACTTGAGCGACAACGTTTCCAGGTAACCGTGCAACGAGGTGAGCGGCGTACGCAGATCGTGCGAGATATTGGCGATAAACTCGCGCCGCTGCCGATCCTGCTGTGACAATGCCTGCCACTGTTCGGTAATGCGCCGTGCCATACGGCTGAACGCCGACTGCAACTGGCTGACCTCATCTCTGCCGGGCGCCGCCAGCGGCAGTGCGGCATAGGCTTGTACCGCGCTGATGCCGCCGCTGTCCAGCACGCCAATCTGCCGGGTCAGTTGGCGGATCGGCCGCGTCACCCAGCGGAAGGCAAACCAGCCGGCCAGCAGGCAGAACAGCACCATCAGCCCCGAGGTCCAGAGCGCCATGCGCACGGCAGAATTGAGCTGGGCATCACCGGTCAGCGCCGCATAATCCTCACCCAGCAGAATGACGTACAGATACCCTTCAACGGCCCCATTGATTTTTAACGGCGCGGCGCTGAATACCTTGCGTTTATCCAGACTACGCGGGTCATCGCCATAAATCGGCATGTCGGCGCGGGACCAAAGCGCCTGCAATGGCGACAGATCGATCTTGCTGCGTTTGATACGCCCAGGCGCTGCGGCATCACCAATGATATTGCCTTGTTTATCCAGCAGATAAACCTCCACGCTCGGGTTTACCGCCATCAGTTGGCTAAACAGCTGCTCTACTGAGGAAGCATTCAGGCCATTCTTGTCCAGCAACGTATTGCTGTCGGCAATATGCTGTGCCAGATCGACGGATAGCCGCTGGATCACTGCCTGACTGTATTGGGTGCTGCTGCGAACCTGTATCCAGCCGAAGATCGCACAGCTGATCATCATCAACAGCGTAAAGGTCACGCTCAGGCGTTGGAAAAGCGTCAGGTTTTTCATGGTTTACTCTTGCGGCGCGGCCGCGAATTTATAGCCCATTCCCCACACGGTGAGGATACGCTCGGGTTCTGCCGGGTTGCGTTCCAACTTGATGCGCAGCCGATTGATATGGGTATTGACCGTATGCTCGTAGCCCTCATGTTGATAGCCCCATACCTGGTTCAACAGACTGAGTCGGGAAAATACCTTGCCGGGATGGCGGGCAAAGAAATACAGCAGATCGAACTCGCGCGGCGTCAGATCCAATGGCTGTTGATTGAGATGTACTTCACGCGAGATAGGATCGATGTCCAAACCATCAATACTCAAGATGCCCGCATCCAGACGCAGGTTGCGACTCATTGCCTCCTGACGGCGAAACAGCGCCTTGACCCGCGCCACCAGCTCGAGCATCGAGAACGGCTTGGCCAGATAGTCATCGGCCCCCAGTTCCAGACCGAGCACCCGGTGAACCTCGCTGGATCGCGCGCTGGTGATAATGATCGGCGTGTAACGCGTCATATTGCGTGCCCGGCGGCAAATCTCCAGGCCGTCGATGCCCGGCAGCATCAGATCGAGGATCAAGGCATCCCAACCGCCCTGCTCCAGCATCGCCATGCCCAGATTGCCATCGCCGGCGTGGCTGATATCAAAGCCTTCGTCACGCAGATGCAACTGCAACAGTTCGGCGATATTGCCATCGTCTTCGACGATCAAAATTCTTTTGGCCTTTTCCATCCTGTCTACCACCTAGCTCAATCCTGTTTAAAGTCTACACAACCGGCAGCCTTGGAGTTATCACATTTTATTTAACTTTGCGTGAGGTCTTGGGGAACAGATCGCAGGAATACTGTGCTTATCGAATCACCACCGCCAGGTAACAACATGAACATCACCGCGAGCAAGGATAAAACCGACGTTGTTCATCCGCTATGGCTGCGGCTGACCCACTGGTGCAACGCGCTGGCAATGCTGATCATGGTGACCAGCGGCTGGCGTATTTATAACGCGTCACCGCTGTTCGACTTCCGTTTTATCAACGAGCTGACGCTTGGCGGCTGGCTCGGCGGCGCACTGCAATGGCACTTTGCCGGCATGTGGCTGTTTGGCATCAATGGGCTGTTCTATCTGTTGATCAACCTGTTCAGCGGGCGTTTAAAACGGCGTTTCTGGCCGCTCAGCCCGCGACAACTGGGCAGCGATCTGCTGGCGGCGCTTCGCGGCAGGCTGCAACACGCCGACCCTCGCCATTACAACATGGTGCAGCGGGTCGCCTATCTGCTGGTGATGGCAGCCAGCCTGATGGCGGTGCTGTCCGGACTGGTGTTGTGGAAATCGGTGCAGTTCCCGCTGTTGCGCGAACTGCTGGGCGGTTACGAAACGGCGCGTTACCTGCATTTCTTCGCCATGGCCGCTCTGGTTGGCTTCGTCGCCATCCATCTGCTGATGGTGGCGCTGGTGCCACGCACGCTGCTGACCATGCTACGCGGACGTTAAGGAGACGAGAGATGCAACGGCAAAATAATCCCCTTGGCCCGAGCGACGGTCAGGCGTTGCTCAAAGAGGCGCAGCGTCTGTTGACGCAGCGGCTAGCCGGTTCATCGCGCCGCCGCTTTCTGCGCAACGGCCTGACGCTTGGCGGCATCGCCATGCTCACCGGCTGCGATATCAGCGCCAACAGCAACGTGGAACAGGCGTTGAGCCAGATATCGCGCTTTAACGATCGGGTGCAGGGCTGGCTGTTCAATGCCGACCATCTGGCACCGGTTTATGCCGAATCGATGATCACTCGCCCCTTCCCGTTCAACGCGTTTTACGCCGAACAAGAGGCCCCGGAGATCGACGGTAATGACTACCGACTGGAAGTGGCCGGTCTGGTGCAGAACAGACAACCGTGGACGCTGACGCAGCTGCACAGCATGGCGCATATCAGCCAGGTGACGCGTCATATCTGCGTCGAAGGCTGGAGCGCCATTGGCAAATGGGGCGGCGTACCGTTCGCCGCATTTTTGCAGGCGATTGGCGCCGACCTTGGCGCTCGCTATGTCAGCTTTACCTGCGCCGACGACTATTACACCAGCATCGACATGGCCACCGCACTGCATCCGCAGACTATTTTGGCGCTCAGCTATGACGGTAAAACCCTACCGCGCAAATACGGTTACCCAATGAAGCTGCGGATGCCGACCAAGCTCGGCTACAAAAACCCAAAGCATATTCAGGTGATTGAAATCACCAACCGCTTCCCGGGCGGCTACTGGGAAGATCAGGGTTACAACTGGTTTGGCGGCAGTTAACGCCGCCGCAAAGCTCCCCCGCACCAAGGTGCTTATTCACTGATAGAAGGAAATACCATGAAAAAATTATTCGCCGTGATGATGTGCAGCGCGCTGGCGCTGGGCGTAGTTAGTGCCAACGCCGCCGATAACATGGGCAAAGATGCGATGAAGAAAGATCAGATGGGCCAGATGTCGCATGATGGCATGGCCAAGGACGGCATGACCAAGGACGGCATGAAGAAAGAGGCGATGAAAAAAGACCATATGGGCAAAGATGCCATGAACAAGCAGCAAATGAAAAAAGATGAAATGAAAAAGGATGAAATGAAAAAAGACGCCATGAGCCAATAAGCTGCTGCCGATTATCCTTACTGTGTCTATCCTGAAGCCGCTCCCCTCCAGAGCGGCTTTTAATGCAAGCCCCCCGCCATATGCGTGACGCAGGGCTGCTTGAATGGCAGCTGACACGACGCCGACGAAAAACGTTGGCTCAGAGCGCAGCCGCCGGATTAGTGACCAAGGCACACCACTTTTGCAGTAATCAATAATCCGCCGCTCACCTGGTACTTACTGGCAGAGCCGATGCCACAAACAGACTGGCCCCGGCGACCGGCCTCGGCAGAACCTCCCCCCGAGGCGAGCAGCATTATCAATGATGCAAACGCATCAGCCCTTGGCGTAGATCGTTTTTCAAATCATCGATATCTTCCAAACCGATCTGAATACGCAGGGTCATCCCTTGCGGGTCCCAGGTTGTTGCCGTCCGGTATTCGGCGCAGTCGAAAGGAATGATCAGGCTTTCAAAGCCGCCCCAGGAAAAACCCATGGCGAAAACATGCATATTATCCAGCATCTGCTCAACGTTCTGCTGGTCAAAGCGTCGATCAAGCACAATGGAAAACAGCCCGGTGGAGCCGGTGAAATATTTCTTCCAGTTTTCGTGGCCGGGGCACTCCTCAAAGGCCGGATGCAGGACTTTACTGACTTCTGGCTGGCGCTTTAACCAGCGAGCCATTTCGAGGCCACGGGATTGCGCCTCCTGGACCCGCAGATGCAGGGTGCGCAAACCGCGTAGCGCCAGAAAACAATCCTCCGCGCCGGGCAGCATTGCCATGGCATCGTAAGTTTCACGCAGTGCCGGCCAGTGGCTGGCAGTAGCCGAAACCAGCCCCATCAGCAGATCGGAATGACCGCCAAGGTATTTGGTGCCTGCCTCTACCGACAAATCAATGCCATGCGCATGAGCCTTGAAAAAAATTGGCGTCGCCCAGGTATTATCAATGATGGTGCTGATAGCGTATTTTTTTGCTACCGCGACGATGGCGCCAATATCTTGAATCTCAAAACTTTGCGAACCAGGGCACTCCAGCAGGATCGCCCGGGTATTGTTCTGCAGCAGACGCTCGATATCCCCGCCGATTAACGGGTCGTAGTAAGTCACCGAAACGCCATATTTAACCAGCAGGGTATTGCAAAACTTGCGCGTAGGACGATAAACGGAATCCGTCACCAGAATATGATCGCCGGCGCGGGTGACGGAAAAAAGCGCCAATGCCAATGCCCCAAGCCCGGAGGGCGAAATCACCGTGCCGGCAGCATCACACAGCGTAGACCAGGCATTTTCCAGGTTTTCAATGGTTGGCGTACCCGAGGTACCATAGGAAAAACGTGCTCTTTTATGCCTGATGTCGTCACAACTTTTATAAACCACCGTCGAGCCACGATATACCGGCGCGTTTACAAATCCGCTTTGTTGCTCGGGGTCTCGTCCCAACATCGATAACTGGGTGCTGAGCTTGAATTTTTGCAGTTCTGATTGGCTTTTCATTGGGTACCTTTACTCAAATAATTTAAAAAAAGGTGACAGGCAGAGCAGGATCCCGGTGCCGGAGATAAACAGCACGCGCCAGGAATAATATTGCATAAGCTGCGGTACTTTCAGCACCAGGTAGCAAGGAATAAGGCATGAGACAATGCCGTAAACCGGCGCGCCTATTTGTTGTAATAACAAAATGGGGAAATGCGTCAGCACCCAGGCCCATAACAGCAGCACGATAAAGACGGAAACCGCAATGCTGATGATTTTCTCATTCAGCATCTTCTCGTCGACAAATCGAGAAATAACATTGACCACGATACCTTTCATCGCTTCCTGGAAGCCGAGGAAAATGCCGAAAAAGGCGGTGACGATGGCAAAGACATTGAGCAACACCGACATCACCCTGACCAGCTCACCCGGTATCACTTTGGCGACAATCGCCATCGCCGAAATATTATTCTCTGCCGCTTCGACCGCCTGTTGGTGGCTCAGGGAAAAGGTGAATGAAAAGGCAAAGAACAGGACCGAACAGGCCAGTATGCCATAGGCGACCCGGCTGGCACGCAGCGCCCGGTAGGTAGCGACAACCGGATCTGCCTCGACTTTACGGAAAGCCACGTTCATCGGACTGAGGATTTGCACGAACAGAATGGAGAACAGCGTAAACGGCAGGGTTAAAACGGTACCAATCAGCAATTCCCCGATCGGCGGCAGGTGGCTGATATTGCGCATGTCCCAATGCGGTATCATCACCAGGCCAAGTACCACCACCACGCCCAGCTTGACCAGCACCATCGGGCCGGAAACTCTAAACAGCATTTTTTCACCCTGTGCGGCGACGCAAACCAGCAGGGATAACACCAACAGCCCGTACCAGCCATTATCCGACAGCGTGCCTACCGTCAGGCCAAAGGTTTGAAAATAAGAGGCGCTGTCAAAGGTGGCGGCCAGCGAATAGGTCAGCATACCTTTAAGCAGCATGATGAAATAGGCTACCCCAAGGAAAAACCCCCAGTTTTTACCCAAATAAAAGGTAATCACCCCCGAGTAGTCTTTACACTCAGGGCTTTGCGATAATGTTTTCAGATAAAGTGACTGCATCATATACAATGCGGGATAGGCTATCAGTACCGATAAGCTAAATACCCAAATACCTTTCAAACCAATCTGCACCGGCAGAAAGATAATCCCGCCGCCAATTGCCATGCCAATACACAGGATGACCCATCCGGCATCATAGGTAGTGAAGGGTATTTTATTGCCATTTATTATACTTTGTGTTTCCGAGGCGTTGTTCATAATATTACCATCAGGTTGGTTAAATAAAAACATCCACGCCGCCACCTAATCACAGCCTTTTGGCATTGACCAATAGCAAATGGGTAATCTGTGATCGGCTCTGTATTAAATCGGTCATTGATGAATTACAATCAATTCACCAGTGAATAAAAGAGCATACTAGTTTCAGCGGTACATAAAATAATATTATGAAATGGCAACAGGTATAATATATCGATAATTGGCCGTAATAGAAACGCTGGAGGTAATATGCTGAACTCAGGCACCTTAAGTCAGCTGAGTATTTTTGTCCGCATCATCGAGTCTGGAAGTCTGGCCAAGGCAGCCAGAGAGCTTGGCCTCTCGCCTTCGGCAGTCAGCAAAAGCCTGGCCAAGCTGGAGCAACAGTTGGGGACGCAATTAATCACCAGAACCACCAGAAATATTTTCCTTACCGAACAAGGTGAAGCGGTATTTAACCGTGCCATCATGCTGATTGAAGAGTGCGAAGATATGTTTGCTCAGGTTCAGCGACCTAGTGAACCAGAAGGCCAGCTCAGATTGTCCTGTTCGGTGGCATACGGTTCAAAAATCCTGCCTGACTTCATTAGCGCTTACCAACGGCGTTTCCCCAAGGTAAAAATCCATGTTGAGCTGAATGATAATATTATTAACCTGTCAGAAACCCCTTTCGATCTGGCGCTAAGAATAACCCGGCAGCTAGCCGAGACGGAAAATCATGTATTACTGAACAAGATTAACTGGATTTACTGTTGTTCGCCCCACTATCTGGCAGGCAAACCGCCAATAAAAACGCCGGCGGATTTAACCCGCCACCGCTGCATTACCAATCCGGTCATGGCCTATCATGATAACTGGGTGTTTGCAGACCATAACGGCGAAGTCATGGTTCCAGTCGATTCCTGCCTGACCTCGAACTCCAGCCTGACATTATTAAGCATGTTACTTAATCATAATGGCGTATCTTGCCTGCCTGACTATTTGGCAACGATATATATTAATAAAGGTGATTTAGTACACCTGCTGCCTGAATACCATGCCGGGTTTTCCCACTACTTATACGCGATCGATAAAAAATCAAGATATGTCAATCCGCTAACCAGAACATTTATTGAATATCTGAGCAAACACATCGTCACGACTAACGAAAAACCGTAAGTAACGATGCCATTATAGCCAGCGTGCCGTCGTCAGGTTGACCGTTAAAGCCGGAGGCAGCGGTGTAAATGGCTATCCCCTTGCCGGTTGATGCCCCCTGACTCCCCTGCCGGCTAGCGGTGAAACTCCGCCACCGTCATGGTAAACACCAGCGGGCTGTTTCCCGCGTTGGCGTAATGATGGGCGCTGTCGGTGCGGGCTACTGCCGAACAGCCTTCAGTGACCCGCAATGTGGTCGCCTCGGTTGCCAGATCCAGCACGCCGGTTTCAACATGCAGCAGTTCCAGCGTCCCCTGCGGATGCCCCGGAGAGCTAAACACCTCGCCGGGAAACATTTCCCAGCGCCAGAGCTCAATCATATTTGGCCCGCTGGTGCCCGCAAGCAAGCGCGCCGAGCCGCCTTTTTCTCCATGCCACAGCGTCGGGATGTCCTGTTTGTCCACCCGCCAGCTATCAGGGGCGTGGGTGACATTGACGATATCCGCCACCGACAGGCCAAGCGCCGCCGCAATTTTGCACAGAATGGCGATGCTGGGATTAGCCGAGCCTTTCTCGATTTCCACCAGCATGCCCTTGCTGACGCCGGCACGGCGCGCAAGCTCGTCAAGCGAGAGTTTTTGCCCCTTGCGATAATCGCTGATACTTTTGGATACCGCCTCACTGACATGCTGCATGTCAGCGCCCGCCTCGGTCGTTTTATTGACTTTTTTGGTCATCGGTCATTACTATGAGATAAATTGGTCAATATAGGATTATGTAATGTTCGCTGTTACCCCGTCAATCGCCCCGGAGATCTTCGCTATCGCCCCCGGCTTCAGAGCCTTGAGCGTCGTGGTGCAAGCCGCTCCATTAACCGCCCCGGCGGTAGCCGATCGCTTGCTGGCCACAGCCTGCCAATCGGTGGTGGCCGGTGATATTCCCTGGGCTGAGGCGCATCTTGCGGACTGGTCCGAGGTATTCAAAAAATTCGGCGCCAAGCCCAAGCGCACCCCCTGCTCTGCCGAAGCGCTGCATAAACGGGTACTGCGCGATGGCCAGCTACCCAGCATCGATCCGCTGGTGGATCTGTATAACGCCGTCAGCATTCGCTACGCCGTGCCGGTCGGTGGGGAAAACATCGCCGCCTACGTCGGCCAGCCACGACTGACCATCGCCGAGGGCAGCGAGCAGTTTGATACCGTCAAGGACGGCCAGCCGGCGCTGGAGTCACCCGACGCGGGCGAAGTCGTCTGGCGTGACGATCGCGGGGTTACCTGCCGACGTTGGAACTGGCGACAAGGGGTGAGAACCCGGCTGGGTGCCGAGGCCACACAGATGTGGTTCATTCTGGAAAGCCTGCCAAGCATGCCGCTCGATGCGCTGCTGGCGGCGGGCGACGAGCTGACGCGGGGCCTGACGTTGATGATGCCCGGCGCCACGGTGCACAGCAATCTGATCGGTGCCGAACTGCCGTAACGCCGGCTCGCGGCGTGCAGCCCGCCGCCGCGCTTTTGCCTGACGGCTTTGCCGCGCTCGCCGTGGGTATTAACGCCCTGCGGTACGAAACTCACGCCGATACAGCGACGGCGTCGTGCTGAATTGCTGTTGAAAATGCCGCCGCATTGACAGCGCCGAACTGAACCCAGCCGCCTGAGCCACCTGTTCAACCGGCTGGTCGGTTTTCTCCAAAAATCGCTGCGCCATCGCCAACCGCTGATTCAGCAGCCAATGGGTAACCGTGGTACCGGTGGTTTGCTGGAAATGCCGGGTAAAGCTGCGCCGGCTCATCAACGCCTTGTCGGCGATCAGGCCGACCGTCAGCGGCTGCTGCAAATTTTCCGTCGCCCAGCTCAGCGCCTGCATAAACCGATCGCCGCCGGCGGTGTTATACACCGGTTGTTCAATAAACTGCGCCTGTCCCCCTTGCCGATGCGGCGGAACCACCAGTTGCCGAGCCACCGTATTGGCCACTTCGGCACCGCATTGCTGGCGCACCAGGTGCAGACAACAATCAATACTGGCGGCAGTGCCTGCCGAGGTAATGATATCGCCATCATCGATATACAACACGTTGTGATCGACCGAGATCGACGGGTAACGCTGCAAAAAGGCGCTCATCCAGTTCCAGTGCGTGGTGGCCGGCCGGCCGTCGAGCAACCCGCTGGCCGCCAGCACAAACGCCCCCATGCACAACCCGACCAGCCGGGCGCCACGCGCATGCGCGCGGTGCAGCGCGGCCACCAGTTCCGCCGACGGCATCAGCGCCGGATCGTTCCAACTGGGGATAATCACCATATCCACCTGCTCTAGCGCCGACAGCGTGCGCTCGGCAATGATCGAAAATCCGGCGTTGGTACGCAACGGCCCCGGTTCCGTAGCGCATACCATCAGCTGATACGCCGGCCTGCCCTGCGCGTCGAGCGCGTGTTCGAACACCGCACAGGGCACGGAAAGGTGAAAGGGAATGATATCGTGAAAAACAACAACACCGACTTTGATGACTGCCATTACCCCACCTGTATAAACCTCGATGCAATTTGGCCTAATAGTATCGTTTTTGGTCACGCCGATAGCTATTGCCGCGATCGGTAAAGCGGCAAAATTGCTCCACACCGCGGGAATCCGTCCCACCGTGCCAAGCCGATAAAGGAATATTTACCATGAAAAAACTGCTCGCTTACAGCGCACTGGCGCTTTCCATGACCGTTGCCAGCCTGACGGCCGAGGCCACACAGGCGCCTACCATCCGCACCATGAGCGGCGCTCAGCCGACCAAAGCCCTGGTGGCTGGCACAACCGCCTTGCTGGTGATTGATTTTCAAAATGAATATTTTAGCGGAAAAATGCCGATCCCGGACGGCCTCAAGGCGCTGGGGAATAGCCAAAAATTGGTGGCATTCGCCCATCGCCACAACATGCCGGTATTCTTTGTGCGCCATATTGGGCCAGCTGATGGGCCGCTGTTTGCCGAAGGCAGTCAATCTGCGCAGTTTCATGCAGATTTGCAGCCGTCAAAAGGTGATGTGGTGATTAGCAAAGCCACCCCAAGTTCGTTTGTCGGCACCGATCTTGATCGACAATTAAAAAGCAAAAACATCAAGACGTTGATCGTCACCGGCCTGATGACCCACATGTGCGTTTCTACCACCGCGCGCGATGCGTTACCGTTGGGCTATCAGGTGATTATTCCCGAGGATGCCACCGCCACTCGCGATCTGGCCACCTGGGACAATCAGGTGGTCGATCATGCCAGCCTGCAACGCGCCGCGCTGGCCGGCGTGGCTGACGTTTTTGCCGAGATAAAAACTACCCAGCAGGTGCTGGCATTACCGGTCGAATAACCCCACCGGCCGCCAATCCACGCAGCGCCCCGCACGGCAATCGGCACAGGCCATTGCCGTGCGTTCATCAGGACACGGGATCGACCGCCACCAACCGGCCCTTATTGTGTAGCCTCAGCGCCGGCAGGCATTGCGGCGCGCCGTAAAAAGGCCCAGTCAATCAGCGCTTCGAGCGACGGCCCCAGCGCTTTGCCGATATCGCTCAGCGCATACTCGACGCGCGGCGGCACCTCAGGATAGGCGTGGCGCACCACGATGCCATCCTGTTCGAGTTGCTTTAACTGCTGTATCAGCATTTTCTGGTTTACCCCTTCCACCCGCCGTTCAAGCTCGGAAAAGCGCAATGGCTGCCTGGCGGCAAACAGCTGGCAGATAATGATGATTTTCCACTTGCCCTCCAGCGTCTTCAACGCTTCGCTGGTGGCCGCCGCCCAAAAAAGCCGTTGCTGCGGATCGTCGCAGCGCCAGTCTCGCTCCATACTTACCTCCTGGTGTGTAACACACTTAATTGTCGGTTCTTGTTTTTTTGTAAGCTAATCGATAGCGTAACGCAAGACAAGAGACAATCAGGAGCAGAATATGAATATCGGTATTATTGGCACAGGCAACATTGGCGGGCTGCTGGCTCGCAAGCTCAGCCAGGCCGGGCACCGGGTGTCTGTCGCCAACTCCAGAGGAGTCGCCGGCGTGCGTCAATTCGCCGAGTCAATCGGCGTCACCGCCGCTGACGTCAAGGGGGCGATTAACGGCAGCGAGATGGTGATTCTCGCGGTGCCGCTGCCGGCGCTGGCCGAGATGCCGGCCGAGCTGTTTGCTACGCTGCCGGCGGATGTGCCGGTGGTCGATACCAGCAACTACTATCCAGACCTGCGAGATGTGCATATTCCCGCATTAGATGCCGGCCAGATCGAAAGCCTGTGGGTGGCACAGCAGATTGGCCGTCCGGTGATCAAGGCATTCAACAATATACTGGCCGATTCGCTGGCAGAGCGCGGGCTGCCGCAGGGCGAGCCGGGCCGACTGGCGATTGCCGTTGCCGGCGATGACGCTGCCGCCAAACAACGCGTGATGGAGGTGGTCAATCAGAGCGGTTTTGACCCGGTCGACGGCGGATCGCTGGCCGACTCCTGGCGACAGCAGCCATCCACACCGGCCTATTGCTGCGACTGGGACGCGCCCACCATGCAGCGTGCGCTGGCGGCGGCCAAACCCGGTGAAGCGGTGAACAAGCGCGACAAGTTGCCGGAATATTTTGCTGCGCTGGGCGATACGCCTTCGCATCAGGAGATCGTTGCGCTTAACCGCAAGGTTAACTGGCCAACTGAATAAAAATATCACGCGCAACCTGCCAATGGCGGCTGCCGGCAGGCAGATTTATCGCGGCCTGCCCGCTGCATGATGCCGTTCAGCGCCGCCTGAAGGCGGCCACATCCACCTGCCATTGGCGGAGTTTGTTGTACAGCGCGGTGCGCGAAATACCCAGCAGTTGCGCGGACTGGCGCAGGTTGCCGTTCTGCTCGGCCACCACCTGCAGCACATGCTGGCGTTCACTTTCCTGCAACGAAGGCCGCGCGCCTGATAGCGTTGGCGTCACAGACGCCTGCGCCATATCGTCAGGCAGATCGCGGCAGTCTATCTCCACCCCTTCGCACAGGTTCAGCGTGCGTTCTACCAGGTTTTCCAGCTCGCGCACGTTGCCCGGCCAATGCCAGTCCTGCAAACAGCGCATTGCCGCCGGCGTTACCCGTGGCGGAATGCGTTTTAACCGGGTGCACAGCGCCTGTATGAAGGTATTGACCAGCTCGGGAATATCCTCGCGGCGTGCGCGCAGCGGCGGGATTTCCAGCGAAATCACGTTCAGGCGGTAGTAGAGATCGCGGCGAAATGCCCCTTTGGCGACCGCGCTCAGCAAGTCGCAGTGGGTGGCGGCGATGATGCGCACGTCTACCTTCAACGGATGCGCTGCGCCAATGCGCAGCACCTCGCTCTCCTGCAACACGCGCAGCAGGCTGGTTTGCGCTTCCAGCGGCATTTCGCCAATTTCGTCCAGAAACAGCGTGCCGCCATCGGCCAGTTCGAACTTGCCGGCGGAACCGCCGCGCCTTGACCCAGTAAAGGCGCCGTCGACGTAGCCAAACAGTTCGCTCTGTACCAGATCGCGCGGCAATGCGCCGCAGTTAAGCGCAATAAAGGGTTCTTGCCGACGCGGGCTGGCATTGTGGATCGCCTGAGCAAACAGTTCCTTGCCGGTGCCGCTTTCACCGCTCAGCAATATGGTGCTGTCGCTGCGACTGCCGGCGCGCGCCTGCTGGATCACTTGCTGTACGCACTGCGCATTGCCACGAATCATCTCAAAAGTGTAACGGGCGCTCACCCCCATTACCCGGCGGGTAATGGCGCGGATGCGCTGATTCTCACGCAATGAAAGCACCCGCCCGCCGTCCGGCGCCGGCATCAGTGAAATCAGACAGGAAAGCGGCCGCTCGCCGTCGGGCATGAACTGCAACTCGCGGTCATTGCAAAACGGCAACGTCAGCAACGATCCTTGCTGCGGTTGCAACAACGCATCGATCGATCCGCCCTCGGGATCGATACCGCTGAAGATCTGTCGCGCGTAACGGTTGAGGGTTTTGATCCGCCCGTGACGATCGCAGACGATCACCCCTTCATTGAGCGTTTCGAGGATCGATTGCTGTTCGGCCAGCAGGCGCCGCAACATCAGTTGCTGGCCTACCGCCTCCGCCGCGGCCTGCACCGTCCCCAGGGTATGGGCGTTGAAATTGTCCGGCGTCGCCGTCAGGGTGAGCACGCCAATCAGGCTGCCGCCGGCATCGCGTACCGGCGCGGCGGCGCACTGCCGGTTGCGCTTACGCAGATCGAACTTCCAGTTTTCACCGCTCAGCACATACACCAGCCGCTGTTCAATCAGGCAGCGCGCGGTGCAGTTGGTGCCGAGTACCTCCTCGCGCAGGATACTGCCGACCGGCGTCATATCCGCCCCGCAATAATGCAGCGTCACCCCCTGCGCGTCGGTCAGGTTGATATGACCATCCGGATTATAGGCCAGCAGGTTTTCCATAATGCTGCGCGCCACCTGGATCAGATCGGCATTGCGTTCAAGGATCGCCGCCAGCTCGTCAGCGGCTGGCGTGACATAGACAAACGACAGCGGATCGATCGCCCGCTGCTGCGATCGTTGCCAGGACTGCCAGATGCTGTGCCGTATCCAGTGAGAGCTTTCGCCGGCTAAAAAACGCTGCCAGCCCTGCCACAGCAGGCTGTCCCATTCAGCCACTTCTGCGCCGTCCGGCAGGCTGAATATGGGATCACTTTCATCTTTGAACGGTAAACGATCGAGGACTCGCATCTGGCACTCCGGCTTTGTATGGAATGTTCATTTTATTTACATGTAAGGTTGGCATGTAAATTTTGTTGCCAGATTGTGATGTATATCTGTGCAGCACCTCACAGATTGCCACGTTTTGAGGTTGGCACCGCCTTTGCAATACCCATGACACCTACGCCGAACGCGCCAAAAGGAAATAAGTGACTATGGGTAAACACAATTTACCGTTGATCTTTTTTATCTGCACCATCGCCTCACTCAGTGGGGTGATCCTCGGTTATGACGCCTCGGTGATCTCCGGGGTGATCGATCCGCTAACGGAACATCTCAATCTTTCCCCCTGGGAAAGCGGATGGGCCGTTTCAAACGTTATTCTGGGTTGCGTGATTGGCGCCTGCTGCGTCGGCTACATTTCCGATCGGATTGGCCGCAAATCAACCTTGATCGTCACCGCGCTGATGTTCGTGATTTCCGCCGTCGGCTCGGCGTTGGCCACCAGCCTGGGCGAATTCGTTCTCTATCGCCTGCTCGGCGGTCTGGCGGTGGGCATGGCGTCGGCCATCACGCCGTTATATATCGCCGAAGTGTCGCCGAAAGACTGGCGTGGCCGCATGCTGGGACTGCAACAGATGCTGATGGTCGGCGGGCAACTGACGGTGTATATCGTCAACTATCTGATTGCCCGCGGCATGTCGCATGCGTGGATAGTCAGCGACGGCTGGCGGTGGATGCTGGCGTCGGGAGTCGTGCCCTGCGTGATGTTCCTGCTGCTGGTGCCGTTTATGCCGGAATCGCCGCGCTGGCTGGCGCTAAGGGGCAAAACCGAACGGGCGCGGCAGGTACTGACCCGGCTGTCCAACGCGCAACATGCCGACCGGCTGCTGGCAGAAATCCTGGCCAGCGCCTCCCCGCATAATGCTCAGGTCGCGCAGCGCGGCCTGCTGCGCGATGCACGTACCCGCTATATCCTGCTGATTGGCTGTGCCATCGCCATTTTGCAGCAGGTTTCCGGCATCAATATCCTGTTGTATTACGCACCGTCACTGCTGCAAAACGTCACCGGCAGTACCCAGGCCTCGTTATTCCAGAGCATCTTCCTGGGGTTGGCGTTGCTGGTGGGCGTCGCTGTCTGCCTCAACGTGGTGGACAGGATCGGCCGTACGCCGCTGCTGCGCTGGGGCGCATTGGGTTGCACCATCAGCCTGATCTTTACCTCCTGGGCCTTTATCGCACATATCGACGGACTGGTGCCGGTGCTCGGGCTGGTGGCCTTCGTGCTGATCTTCGGCCTGTCATGGAGCCTCGGTGCCTGGCTGCTGATCTCCGAGATCTTCCCCAACCGCATCCGCGCCGTGGCGATGGGCTTTGCCTTTTCTTCGATGTATGTGGCGAACTTTATCGTCACCCAGAGTTTCCCGATGATGAACCGCAGCGCGGTGTTGATGGAACACTTCAACGGCGCATTCCCACTGATGCTGTGTGCCGCAGGCAGCCTGATCGCGTTCTGGTTTGTGCGGCGCTTCCTGCCGGAAACCCGTGGCGTGTCGCTCGAACACATCGAACCGCTGATGTTATCCAAATCCCGTCGTTTCGCCCCCGAGGCGCCTCGACCGGTTGACCCCTCTTCCATGCCTGAATGGGCGAACCACAAATAACAAGGAGTGCAGCATGACTATATCTTCACAACCGGTACGCGTTGGCCTGATCGGCGCCGGTCGCATGGGCAGCTTTCACGCAGAAAACCTGGCCTATCGCGTGCCGGGAGCCCGGCTGAGCGCGGTGGCCGATCCGCAGCCAGGCGCCGCCGAAACGCTGGCGCAACGGCTCGGCATTACCAAGGCCTATGGCGATCTGCACGCATTGCTGCACGATCCGGATATCGATGCGGTTGCCATTGCCGCCCCGGCACGCACTCATGCCGAATGGGTGATCGCCGCCGCACAGGCCGGTAAACATGTGTTCTGTGAAAAACCGATGGCGGTCACGCTGGACGAAGCCGATCGCGCGATTGCGGCAGCTAACCAGGCCGGCGTGGTGCTACAGGTGGGCTTTAACCGCCGCTTTGATTCGGGCTTTGCCGCAGCGATTGCGGCGGTCAAGTCCGGTGAAAACGGCACCACGCAGCTGAGTCGCTCGATTACCCGCGACCCGGCGCTGCGCGATCCGGCGCCGATCCCGCAGTGGACTATTTTTCTGGAAACCCTGATCCACGATTTTGATACGCTGCTGCATTTCAACCACGGCGCAAAACCGGTGGAAGTCTACGCGCTGGCTGATGCGCTGGTGCGCCCGGACTTCAAGCAGCAGGGGTTGCTGGATACCTCGGTAGTCACCCTGCGTTTTGACAACGGCGCAATTGCCACCGCCGAGGCCAGTTTCCAGGCTGTCTACGGTTACGACGTACGTGGGGAAGTATTTGGCAGCAAAGGCATGTTGCAGGCTGGCCATATCAATGCCACTCACTGCGTACGCTACCATCAGGGCGGTATCGCCATTGATACTTCGCGGCTGGATTCCGATCTGCTGCGTGACGCCTATGTAGCTGAAATGACGGAATTTGCCCACTGCATCCGCAGCGGTGAAACGCCACGTGCCACCGGCGAAGATGCGCGTAACGCGCTGGAAATCGCGCTGGCCTGCATTGAGTCGGTACGGCAGAACCGCCCGATCGCCCTGGGAGGTCGCTGATGGCCGGCTATCAACTCTCGGTTTGTGCCGAAATGGTGTTTCTCGATCTGCCGTTGGTTGAACGCGTCGAGCGTATTCACGCGCTCGGGTTCGGCGTCGAAATCTGGGACTGGGCCAATAAGGACATTGACGCCCTGGTCGCCACCGGCGCACGTTTCACCTCCATGACCGGCTACCTGAGCGGCAATCTGACCGACAGCGACGGTATCGCGCAGCTGTTGCAGAGCGCCGAAGCCTCGCTGGCAGTGGCCGAACGGCTGAACTGCCCGACGCTGAATCTGCACGGCAGCGGACTGGACGAGCGGGGTCTGCCGGTGAAGCCGGTGGCGGTGGTCAGTGGGGCGATGTGGCTGCAAGCCGCCGCAACGCTGCGCCGCGTAGCGCAGTTGGGCGAGCGTGCCGGGCGGGTGTTCACGCTGGAGAACCTCAATCTGCCGGTCGACCATCCCGGTACGCCGTTCGCCCTGGCCGCCGATACCCTGGCGTTGGTCGAAGCGGTGAACAGCCCGGCGCTGAAAATGAACCTTGATCTGTATCACGCGCAGATCGGCGAAGGCAATCTGATCGCCCTGATCCGCCGTGCCGGCCCGGCCATCGGTGAGATCCAGGTGGCCGACGTGCCAGGGCGTCAGCAGCCGGGCACCGGCGAGATCAACTATCGCGCCATTGCCCGTACGTTACAGCAGATCGGTTATCAGGGCACCGTGGCAATGGAAGGCTGGGCCAGCGGCGACAGCACCGCCGCACTGCAGCAGTTCCGCGACCACTTCACCCTATAAGCGCCACGCCGCCGGGTAGATGCGCAGCCCGACGGCGTCCTTACCCTATGCGGCTGACGGCGCGCCGCTGCCAGGGTGGATCCTGAACCAGATGGCGTACATCGCAGGCAAGAATACCAGCGTCATGATGGTGCCGCCGAAGGTCCCGCCAATCAGGGTGTAGGCCAGCGTGCCCCAGAACACCGAATGGGTCAGCGGAATAAACGCCAGAATGGCCGCCATCGCCGTCAGCAATACCGGTCTGGCACGCTGCACCGTGGCCTCGACCACCGCGTGGAACGGATCGAGCCCTTGCTTTTCGTTGTGATGGATCTGGCCTATCAGGATCAGGGTGTTGCGCATCAGAATACCCGACAGCGCGATCAGTCCCACCAGCGCATTGATACCAAATGGCTGGTTGAACAACAGCAGCGTTGGCACCACGCCGATCAGCCCCAATGGCGCGGTCAGGAACACCATGATCATCGCCGACATCGAACGAACCTGCAGGATGATGATCAATAGCGTCATGGCAATCATGATCGGGAACAGCGGCAACATCGCCTTGCTGGCCTTGCCCGACTCTTCAATCGATCCCGCCTGTTCGATGCGGTAGCCCTCAGGCAGCGTGTCGATTAACGGTTGTAGCTGCACCGAGATTGCGCTGGAAACGTCCGGCGGTTGTAGCCCTTCGGCAATATCCCCGCGCACCGTGATGGTTGGCGTACGATCGCGGCGTCGCAGCAGCGGATCCTCCATGCGTACCTCGACGCTGCCCACCTGCGACAGCGGAATTCGCTGGCCGGCCGACCCCACCAGCGTAAAGCCGGCGATTTTTGCCGGATCGAGCCGGATCTCACCCGCCGCTCGGCCAACCACCTGCACGGCACGAATGTCCTCGCGCACCGAGGTGATCGGCACGCCGGACAGCAGGAACTGCAACTGCTGCGCCACCGCGTTAGAGCTGAGCCCGACCGACTGCAGGCGATCCTGATCCAGAGAAAAATGCAGCGTCGGCACGCGTGCGCCCCAGTCGGTATTGACGGTGCGCATCATCGGACTGGCCTGCATGATGGCCTGAGCCTGCGCGGCGATCTCACGCAGCATGGCAGGATCCGACCCCATAATCCGGTAGGCCACCGGATAAGGTGAATACGGGCCGAATACCAGCTGTGTCACTCTGACACGCGCCTCGGGGGCCAAACCGTCCGCCACCGCTTGCCGCAGGCGGAACTTGAGAGCCTCGCGTGCCTCCTGGCTGTCCGTCAGCACCACAATCTTGGCAAACGACGGATCGGGCAGTTCCGGCGCCATCGCCAGATAGAAACGCGGCGCCCCCTGGCCAATATAGGCGGTGACGATCTTCGCTTCACGCTGCTTTCTCAGCCAGGCTTCGACTTTGGCGCTGGTATTGCTGGTCTGCTCAATGGAGCTGCCATACGGCATTTGTACTTCGACCAGCACTTCCGGGCGATCGGAGGTGGGGAAAAACTGCTTCTTGACCAGTCCCATGGCCAATATGGCCAGCACAAAGGCGGCGATAACCGCGCCGGCCACCAGCCATTTGGCAGCGATAATCCGCGTCAGCAGCCGACGAAAACGGTTGTAGTGGCGGGTGTTGTAGATGGCGGCGTGGCCCCCTTCAACCTGCCTGATTGCCGGCAGCAGTTTCACGCCCAGATAGGGGGTAAAGGCCACCGCCACCACCCAGGAGGCAATCAGCGCAATGCCGACAATCCAGAACATATTGCTGGTGTATTCGCCGGCGGTAGACTGCGCGAAACCGTTGGGCATAAAACCGATGGCCGTCACCAGCGTCCCCGACAGCATGGGCGCCGCGGTATGGCTCCAGGCGTAGGCCGAGGCCTTGACGCGATCAAAGCCCTCTTCCATTTTCACTACCATCATTTCAATGGCGATGATCGCATCGTCCACCAACAGCCCCAGCGCCAGGATCAGTGAGCCGAGGGTAATGCGATCGAAGTTTTTACCGGTGGCGGCCATCACCACAAACACCACCGCCAGCGTCAACGGCACCGCAGCGGCCACCACCACGCCGACTCGCCAGCCCATGCTGACGAAACACACCACCATCACCACCAGCAAGGCGACAAAGAACTTCACCATAAACTCGTCGACGGACGAGCTGATGTTCACCGACTGATCGGTGACTTTGCTGAGCGTCATACCCAACGGCATGCCGGCGTTGATGCGGCTGGTTTCCTCGTCCAGCGCCTTGCCCAGATCGAGACCATTCCAGCCTTCGCGCATGACGATGCCCAGCAACAGGGCCTGTTCGCCGTTATTGCGAATGATAAAGGTCGCCGGATCTTCGTAACCGCGTTCAACCTGCGCCACGTCCGACAGTTTCAGCGTTCGCCCCTGCACGACAATCGGCGTCTCGCGGATTTTCTGCAAGCTGTCAAAAGCGCCGTCCAGCCGGATAAACACCTGCGGCCCGTGGGTTTCGATCGAACCTGCAGGGGTGAGTACGTTCTGGCTATTAAGGGCGGTAAAAATGTCCTGCGGCGACACGCCCAGCGTGGCAAGCCGATCGTGGGAGAATGACACGAAGATGCGTTCCGCCTGCTCGCCAATGATATTGACCTTTTTTACCCCCGGCAGGTGCAACAGGCGCTGGCGCAATGACTCGGCGTCGCGCACCAGCAGGCGCTGCGGTTCCCCTTTGGCCTTCAGCGCCAGCAGCGCAAACGTCACATCGGAAAACTCGTCGTTGACCATCGGTCCGATGACGCCGGCGGGCAGGTTGCCAGCCTCGTCGTCCAGCTTCTTGCGCGCCTGATAGAACTGCTCCTGCACCTCGCCCGGTGGCGTGCCGTCAGCCAGCGACACCATGGTGAACGCCAGCCCCGGCCGCGTATAGGTTTCCGTGCGATCGTACCACTTCAATTCCTGCATGCGTTTTTCAAGCGGTTCCGCCACCTGATCCTGCATTTCCTGCGCGGTCGCCCCTGGCCAGGCGGTGATTACCGTCAGTTGCTTGACGGTGAACGGCGGATCTTCCGCCCGTCCCAGTTCGAAGAACGACAGGGTGCCGGCGATGGCGATCAGAAAGATCAAAAACAGCGTGATCGAGCGTTCACGTACCGCCAGCGCCGAAAGGTTAAAGCGTCCGCCGCTCATGGTTGGCTCCCCTGCGCGTTGTTACGCCCTGCTTGCGCCAACCTGACCGGCTCGCCGTCATGCAGCAGATGGGCCCCCAGCGCCACCACCTGCTCGCCAACGGTAAGGTTGCCCGCCACCCGCGCCGCGTCGTCGCTGATACCCAGCACCCGAACCGCGCGCCAGGAGACCTTCGCCGGCGTACCGGCGACGATCCATACCCCTGCACCTTTGCCAGAATCGTACAGCGCGGCAATCGGCACCTGCAGCGTTGGCGCGTCCGCCTTGCCGTTGACGATGTTCAGCGTGACGGTCGCGCCCAGCGGCGCGCTGGCCAGCGTGCCGGCCAGCACATAGCGCGCTTCGAAGGTTCGGGTCAACGGATCGGCGGCATCGGAAAGCAGTCGCAGCTGCGCGGGGACCGCGGCCGCGCGGTCGCCATACAGGCTGGCCATCGCCATACTGCCGATAGCCGGCCGCAGCGTTTCCGGCAGATGAACGATCGCCTCGCGCTGACCCGCCCGCGCCAGCCTGACCACCGGTTGGCCGGCAGAGACCACCTGTCCTGGCTCCGCCAGGGTGTCCATCACCACCCCGTCGGCGTCGGCCAGCAACACCGCGTAGCCGGAAGCGTTAATGGCGACATCCGCCTGTGCTTGTGCTGCGCTGAGCTGCGCCCGTGCGGTTTCAGCCGCGGCCTTGATTTGATCGTAGGCGGAGGCCGACACCGCACCGCTGGCTACCAGGCCACGATAGCGTGCCTCGTCGGCGGCGGTCTGGCGAGCCTGCGCCCTGGCGGCTGCTACCGCCTGTTGCTGCGCCCGGGCTTGCAGCCCCAGATCGGTCGGATCCAGTCGCATCAACGGCTGGCCTTTCTTGACGCTCTGGCCGGCATCGACCAGACGCTCCAGTATTTTGCCGCCGACGCGAAAACCGAGATCGCTCTGAACACGCGCCACCACGGTACCGCTAAAGGCACGCGTGGCGTCAACCGCATCAGCGACTCGCGCCACCCTGACCAACGGTGGCTGATTACGCGGATCGTCGGCCGTCGAAGCCTCACCGCACGCCACCAGGGCAAGCGGCAGCAGGCAGGCGGCGATGCTGACAGCGCTGAGACGAAGCATGGAATACCCTTCTTGATAAACAGTGTAGGGTTCGCATTCTCCGACTAGTGACCAATTATGTCAATGGTCACAAATCCTATCACGGCGATAGGCTGCGCAATATCAGCGAGGACAGCAGTACTGCCGCTTCCCCGGCGGTTTCCAGGTTATATTGCAGCTGTACGGGATTGATGTAAGGACACATCACCAGATAAATGGCGCTGGCGGCTTCGTCGAGCGGCGTTTTGCGCTCAAATTCGCCGGCCTCACGGCCTTCACGCAGGATCTGTTCAATCAGCGTGAGCAGTTGGGCCTGGTGCTGCCTGGCCGAAGGCCATTGATCGCGCGCGGCAACGGCAGCGATGTCATACAGCTTGCGGTCATGGAAAAACAGCTCGCTACCGGCCTCTGCCAGAGTACGGAACAGGCGTCTCAGCTTCTCCGAGGCGCTGGGCGCATCGGCGATCGCCGCCTCCACCACGGTCATGATGGTGGTCAGTCGGATAGCGCAGATTACCTCGCCAATCGCCTGCTTGGACTCAAAAAACTTATAGATATACGCCTTGGAAAAACCAATGGATTTTGCCAGATCGGAGACGGTGGTTTTTTCATAGCCGTAGTGGCCGAAATACGCCGTAGCGGCTTCCACGATCTGATCGCGTACGCTGTGATCGGAAGGACCACGGGTAGCAAGTGCGTTCATTTTTTTATTCATGGCTATAGCTTAACGCGGCGTGTTTCGATTGACAACGAGTGACCAATGTGTAACTTGGTCACAATCAATTGAGGTTTCCTGTTGGCGGCCTGGCCGTGTCGCGGGGGAATTTACCGTGGCGCCCCGCTTGGCAACCTGTTGTTCAATGGCGCATCTAACCGGGGTCACATGAAAAAAATCGGTATTCTTGGCGTAGATGAACTGACCGCACAGCTGGTGCGTCAGCTATTTCTGGCGGCACCCGACGCGCAGGTTTTCCTCTCCCCCGGCCAGCCTGAGCGGATTAACGCGCTGGCGATGGATTTTCCCTGCTGGACCATGGCGGATAATCAGGCCGTTATTGATGAAGCAGAGCTGCTTCTGGTCAGTTGGCCGCTGTACGCCTTGCCCGAGCTGGCGAGCCAAATTCGGTTACGTCCTGCGCAAATGCTTATTTACCTGACGGCTGGCCTGCCTGCCGCGGTGCTGAGACAGATATTCAGGCACGACCATTGCGTCATCATGTCACAGGCAACGCCGCTTGCCCCCCGACGGCCTGACGCACTTGCCATCGCCCCCGGCACGCCGATCCAGCAAATTTTTGCACTGTTGAACGAGATGCCCATGCTGATCGGCGGCGTTGATACGATAGAAATCAGCTGGCAGGCCACGCCATAAACCAGCGCACGCCTGCGAGCATCCCGGCTTGCCGCCATCGACGATTAACCGTCGGTTGAACGGCTCAGCGTTTCCCAGTCATCGATTTCGGTTGCATAGCTTTGCAGCTTTTCGCGCACCAGGCTGAGTGCATCGCTGCCCAATAGCAGGTGTACCGGCGGCGCATCGCTGTCGATGATGGCCAGTATCGCCTGTGCTGCCTTGGCCGGATCGCCAAGCTGCCTGCCGTTTTTTTGCTGTCGCGCCTGGCGGATCGGATCAAACAGCGCGTCATAATCCGCAATGATCCGAGGCGATCTGACCATCGATCTGCCCGCCCAATCGGTGCGGAAAGAGCCAGGGGCTACGGCAGTTACCGCGATGCCAAACGGCTTGAGCTCTTTGCTCAGCGTCTCGGAAATACCTTCCAGTGCAAACTTGCTGCCGCAGTAATAACTGATGCCCGGCAGGGTAATAAATCCCCCCATCGAGGTGATGTTGATAATCTGTCCACGACGACGCTGGCGCAGATAAGGCAACAACGCCTTGATCATCGCCACCGCACCGAACACGTTGACGTCGAACTGCCGCTTCAGTTCGTCCAGCGCTGATTCCTCCATCACCCCTTCGTGGCCATAACCGGCATTATTCACTAATACATCAATCGGGCCGATGTCGGCTTCTACCTCGGCGACGACCCGCTCGACTGACGCAAAGTCGGTCACGTCCAGTACTCGCGCCAGCGCCTTGCCAGCACCAAGCGCTTCAAACGCCGCCACTGCCGACGCACTGCGCACCGTGCCGATGACCCGGTGACCGCTGCTCAACGCGGCCTGTGCCAGGGCGCGCCCAAAACCGCTACTGACGCCGGTGATAAAAATCGTTTTGGCTAAAGACATAAAAAAACTCCCGTTGGTTAAGAGGCATGTGCATACTATTCTCTCAATTGGCGTTTTTTTAGCCCGATTCTGCTTTAGTTATTGCCTATTTCTATCGAACGGTAAGGATTATGAACCACAGATCGACAACGTTGCCTGCCCAGACTGACGATCGACAACGCATGGTGGATCTGCTGCTGTCGCTGGCGCCGCAGGAAGGTTATAACCTCACGCCACTGCCCGATGTGCGTTTCCTGCGTTCCAATCGGCCACTGGCAAGCACGCCGGTGCTGTACGATCCGGGTATCGTCATCGTCTGTCAGGGCAGCAAAAGAGGCTATTTTGGCGGGCAAACCTACTGCTACGACCAGCAGCATTATCTTGCCGTTTCGGTGCCGGTACCCTTTGTGATGGAAACCGACGCGTCGCCGGCACGGCCATTACTGGCCATTTACCTGCATCTGGATTTTCAGCTCGCGGCCGACCTGATGCTGCAAATTGACAGACAGGGCGCGCCCCTCCTGCGCAGTTAACCCCGCCAGCATGATGTCCAGCCCGATGGATGCGGCGATGCGCGGCTCGCTGCTGCGTTTTCTCGAGGCCATGAGCGCCCCGCTTGACGCGGCAATACTCGGCCCAGCGCTGCTCCGCGAGCTGTATTTTCGCATTCTCACCGGCGCGCAGGGCAACGCCATGCGTTCGGCGCTGGCGATGCGTGGGCAATTCGGCAAAATTGCCAAAGCGTTACGCCGTATTCATGCCACCTATGCGCACCCGATTACCCTGCCGCAACTGGCCGCCGAGGCAGCAATGAGCGTCCCCACCTTTCACCGCCATTTTAAGGCAATTACCCATATCGCCCCGATGCAATACCTGAAGTCGATACGCCTGCATCAGGCGCGGCTGCTGATGGTGCGGCAAGGGGTAAGCGCTTCGGTCGCCAGCCAGGCGGTAGGCTATGAAAGCCCCTCGCAATTTAATCGTGAATTCAAGCGGTTATTTGGCCTTCCACCGGCAGAAGAGAGCAGACGTATGCGGGAGAACTTCACCATTCCGCCGGCGCATGCAGCGGCAGAGTTTGTTTCTTCACACTAGGCAAAGCGGTATCTGTGGCAAGCGGCGAGGAAACAATGCGGGTTGTTTATCTTTGGCATGGCGATACGCCAAGTGCTGCAGCGCCTGGCAAGGATGCCTGGCTGCGGTGACAGAGCGAAATGTCAGCCCTGACGGGCGAGATAGAATTCCCTGGTGTTGTCGCTAATGGTATTACGATGTACGCCGCTGTGGCTGTGCGTAGCATCATTTTATGGCTTTTATTATGACGAGGTGCTTTGACACTCAAGAAGCACTTCAGTATGTTTAACAAACTAGCTTATAAAACATGCTGGCGTCAACGTAAAAGTGAACACAATGATGCCATTTATGTAAACTTGGTTAATGCGTAGTGCGATACCGGGTCTGAAGTCCGCTTGACGACGCCGCCATGCCGCCCACCAGAAGACGATGACCTTGACATTAAAATTATTCATATTCAAATAATTATAAATGATTTCATTCTCTCATTGGCGAGCAACCAAACCTCATTTATAGTGAAATATGCTGTACATATAAGGGGGGCTAATGAACGTTAGTAATGCTCAGCGCAAAACAAATATCATTAAGAATCTTGAATATTTACTGCGTAGTCGTGGGGAAACCAAAGCCTCTTTTGCCCATCGCGCCGGCGTCACCCGGACTGCGCTGTATAAAATCCTTGAAGGCAGAGTCAACAACGTTCAGCAATCCACCGTCAGCCGGATTTCTGATTTTTTTGGCGTCTCCTGTGAAGAAATTGAAAACTACGATCTCGAACAAATCGAACGTATCAACGAGACGTTATCGCTCGAAGGCAATAGGAATCCCAGCGCCGTGCCGGTGATACCACAGCAGCAATTTCTGGCGGCGTATGAACAACGCGTGGGGCAACTGGCAACCCGCTTTCCGTTGACCTATTACTTTGGCGAAGATTCAAATTTGGTGGCACTGCTGGTGCAACAGCCGATAGGGAATCTGTTCAGCGAAGGTGACGTGCTGATTATCAAGCGTTATTCATCCAGCGCGGAAAACCCACTGCGACTCTACCACTCTGCCCAGCAGGGTTTTTTCGTCAAAGAAAAGGAAGACACCGTGTTTACTCCGCATCGACTCAAGCGTGAAGAACAGCTTATCGGTTCCATCATCGAGGAGAGGTTCTGAATGGACAGCAACAAGAAATACAAGCTGCTGGGCTTTAATCGCAGCGGCAGCATTTCTGCCAATATCATGATCCTCGCCACCGGCAAACGTATTTCGATGGGGCTCAAAGAGCTGGATGACAGCACCATTTCCGATGACTTCAGCCGCAGCGAACTCAAGGCGCTTTACCGCCGTCTGTATGACGGCAGCAACAATCTCACCACCGCCTACGATCTTGGCGACCGGCACGAACGTTCCTGGTACGCCTATCTGATCATTACCGTGGCGCTGAGCGTGATTTATATCTTTTCAACCCTGTGCGGCGTCAAACCGATTCAGATCCCGCTGTTGGATATGATTGTTCCGCCCGCCATTTTCGTTTATCCGCTGACCTTCATCCTGGTTGATATTCTTAACGAATTTTATGGGCTGCGTCTGGCCAGGCGCACCATTATCATTTCATTTATCGCCAACCTGATTTTCGTGCTGGGCGTCTGGGCGACAACGCTGGTGCCGAGCATCCCACAGTGGGAGTTCAGCACCACTTACAACGGTATCGTCCATAGCATCATGGCGGTGCTGCTTGCGTCGTCGGCCGCCTACCTGCTCTCGGAGAATGTAAACGCCTATTTACTTTGTAAAATCAAAGAGCTGACCAACTCACGCTATCTGTTTGTCCGCGTGATTACCAGCACCGTGGTGGCCTCGGCCATCGACAGCGTGGTGTTTTGCACCCTGGCTTTTTATAACGTATTGAGCTGGGACATTATCCAGACCATGATCCTGTCGCAGTTCCTGATCAAAGTCGTGTACGCCTTGCTCGGCGTGGGGCCGATTTACGCGACTCGCCGCCTGTTCAACCGCTACATTAACGTCGACCATGCCAAAGGCAACGAATATGCATATAAAACCGCAAGATAAAATCACCCACCTGGGAACCCATTCTGCCTACCCGGATCGCTACGACCCATCGTTGCTGGAAGCCTTGCCGCGCGCACGCGGCAGGGATTTGGTTGGCCTCGACGCCAATGCCTTGCCGTTCAGCGGCGTGGATATCTGGACCGCGTTCGAGCTTTCCTGGCTCAACGCCAAGGGCAAGCCGGTGGTTGGCATCGGCGAGTTCGCCATTCCGTTTTCATCCACCAATCTGATCGAATCCAAATCGTTCAAACTGTACCTGAACAGCTTTAACCAGACGCGCTTTGCCAGCGCTGATGACGTACTGGCCGCGCTGGAACACGATCTGTCAGCCGCCGCAGACGGCCAGGTCGGCGTCAAGCTGTTCCCGGGTCTGGCAGGATATAGCCACCAGATTGACACCCTGCCGGGTGACAACATTGACGATCTGGACATCGAAGTGACCGACTTCGCCTTTGATCCTCAATATCTTGAGCACGCGGTATCGGCGCAGGCGGAATACGTCAGTGAAACGCTGTCGTCCAACCTGCTCAAATCCAACTGTCTGGTCACCCACCAGCCGGATTGGGGCAGCGTGGTAATCCGCTATGCCGGACGCAAAATCGATCGCGAAGCGCTGCTGCGCTATCTGATTTCCTTCCGCCAACATAACGAGTTCCACGAGCAGTGCGTCGAACGCATCTTCAACGACATCACACGCTACTGCCAACCGGAAAAACTCAGCGTTTTCGCCCGTTATACCCGCCGTGGCGGCTTGGATATCAACCCCTTCCGCAGCAATTTCGAAGCGGCACCGACGCTCGGCCGACTGGTGCGCCAGTAAGTCTACCGATGCCCTGCCGCCACCAGGCGCAGGGCATTTCCTGCTACCGTCATCCTGCTGTTATCTTTGGCAACTATCCTGTTTGCTTCTATCTTGATAACTGACCCCCAAGAGTTTGATGCGCATGCCCAGACTTTCACGCAGGACGCTGTTACACGCCGCCGCCATTGGTTCGGCCTATTCCCTGTTACCTGCCTCAATCCGCAAAGCGCTGGCCATCCCTGCCCATAACCGCACCGGCAGCATCCGGGACGTCGAACACGTGGTGATCCTGATGCAGGAAAATCGCGCCTTTGATCATTATTTTGGCACGCTGCCCGGCGTGCGCGGGTTCGGCGATCGCTTCACCGTGCCACAGCCGCAAGGGCGCAGCGTATGGCAACAGCAGGGACTGGAGCGGCCGGTGCTGCCCTATCACCTGGACAGTCGACACGGCAATGCACAGCGCGTCAGCGGCACGCCGCACTCGTGGCTGGACGCCCAGTCTGCCTGGGACAATGGCCGTATGCGCGCCTGGCCAAGCTACAAAACGCCGACCTCGATGGGCTACTACCGTCAGCAAGAGCTGCCGTTCCAGTTTGCCCTGGCCAATGCCTTTACCCTGTGTGACGCCTATCATTGCTCACTGCATGGCGGCACCAATCCCAATCGTCTGTTCCTGTGGAGCGGAACCAACGGCCCAGCCGCCAACCTCGCGGTGGTGGTAAATGAATGGGATTACACCGGTTCGGCGGATAAGGGCTACGCCTGGAAAACCTATCCCGAACGCCTGGAAGCCAGCGGCGTCAGTTGGAAGGTCTACCAGTATTTGCCGGACAATTTCGGCGACAATCCGCTGGCCGGTTTTCGCCAATACCGCGCCGCCAGCATCAAGGTCGGCAACCCGGCCTATCCGCCAAAAGATTTCACCGCCTATGTGCCGTTCCACGACGCCTTGAACGCCATCGATCCGCTATACAAGGGCAATGGCTACACGCTGCCCGCCGCCAGTGCCAACGATCTGGAGGCGATGCTGGCCGGGTTCCGCGCCGATGTGCAACGCGGCGCCCTGCCGCAGGTGAGCTGGATTATCGCACCGGCCGCCTATTCCGAGCATCCCGATCCTTCCAGCCCGGTACAAGGCGGCTGGTTTACCCAGGAAATTCTCAATGCGCTGACCGATAACCCCGAGGTGTGGAGCAAAACCGTGCTGTTGGTCAACTACGACGAAAATGACGGTTTCTTTGATCATATGCCGCCGCCGGCGGCGCCGTCGCTACGCAGCGACGGCAGTTTTGCCGGCAAATCCACCGTGCCGTTCGAAACGGAAATTTTCCAGCATATCGCCCCGCCGGGCAGCGAGGAGCAACCGCCGCCAGATGGCGGCATTTACGGCCCGGGACCGCGCGTGCCGATGCTGGTACTCTCGCCGTGGAGCCGCGGTGGCTGGGTGAACTCGCAGGTGTTTGATCACACCTCGGTACTGCAATTCCTGGAAAAGCGTTTTCAGGTACGCGAGCCCAACATCAGCGACTGGCGTCGTACGGTCTGCGGCGATCTGACATCGGCATTCAATTTTGTTGACCCGAATGCGGAAACGCTGCCGCCGCTGCACACCACTACCCGTCACGCCGCCGACCGCCTGCGCCAGCGGCAGGAACGGTTGCCGGCGGTGGCGCTGCCAGCGCTCGCCCAGCAGCGGCCCCCCCGGCAACAGCGGCTGGCGCGCCCTTCGCGCGCATTGCCCTACCGCTTGCAGGTACAGGCCGCAGCGTATCCGCAGCAGCAGTTATTCACCCTCAATATGCTTAATCACGGCGCGCAGGGCGCAGTGCTGCAGGTGTATGACCTGTTGCAGCTGGATGAAATCCCCCGCCGTTACACCATCGAAGCAGGCAAGGCCTTGAGTGACAACTGGTCTGGCGCCGGGGAATACCATTTGTGGTTGCTGGGGCCGAACGGTTTTCATCGCACCCTGCGCGGTAACCTGCAGCAACTCCAGCCGGAGGTCCAGTTGGAAGCACGGCACGACGGCCTGCTGTTGACGGTGAGCAACCCTGTCGAACAACCGCTGACCGTCACACTGGCCCGCTGTCCTTACAGCGGTGCCGATCCGCAACCGTTGCTGATTCCGGCAAAAGGTCAACGACAGCACAGCGTTGCCATCACCGCCAGCGGTGGTTGGTATGACATTACGCTCACCGGGGAAAACCACTGGCAGCGACGCCTTGCCGGGCGCTGGGAGAGCGGGCTGCACAGCATCAGCGATCCACTGATGGGTGACGCATAGCGTCGCGTTGTCTGGCAACAGCATGCCTGATATCCACGGTGCAAGCAGGCTGTTTTCAGTATCATGGCGATTACTTGTTGCCTAGCTAAACCGGTTCGTCTAATTTAGCTAACCATCTTTGATGCTGAAAACAGGGAGTGAATATGGGTCATCGCGTATGGGTGCTGGGGGATGCGGTTGTCGATCTGGTGCCGGAAACTACCAACAGTTACCTCAAATGCCCAGGCGGCGCACCGGCCAACGTGGCGGTTGGCGTCGCGCGCCTGGGTGGCAGCAGCGGGTTTATCGGTCGGGTGGGGAACGACAGCTTCGGCGACTTCCTGCGCCAGGTGCTGCAGGATGAAGGGGTCGATACCCGACATATGGCCGCCGACCCGCATTACCACACCTCCACCGTGGTGGTCGATCTGGCGAACGACGGCGAGCGCTCCTTCACCTTCATGGTCACGCCAAGCGCCGACCTGTTTCTACAACCCTCTGATTTACCGCAATTTAAATCCGGAGAGTGGCTGCACGTCTGTTCGATCGCCCTGTCACGGGAACCGAGCCGCAGCACCACTTTCGGCGCCATGGAGCGCATTAGAGCCGCCGGTGGCTGGGTCAGTTTTGATCCGAATATCCGCGAGGACGTCTGGACGCAGCCCGAGGCGTTACGCCCTTGCCTGGCGCGCGCGCTGTCGCTGGCCGACGTGGTCAAGATCTCGCTCGACGAGCTGCGTTTCATCAGTCTGGTTGACGATCTGGACAGCGCCATCGCCTGGATGATGAGCCAGTTCCCGCTAAAACTGCTGTTGGTAACCCTGGGTGCCAATGGGGTATGCATGCATGACGGTAGCGGCATTCGCCATTTCCGCGCTACGCCGATCGCGCCAATCGATACCACCGGCGCGGGCGATGCCTTTGTTGCCGGCCTGTTGGCCGCGCTGTCGGCGCTGGGCCGCCTGCCTGCACCAGCAGAATGGCCGGCGGTTATCGCCCAGGCCCAGGCGTGTGGCGCACTGGCGACCACAGCCAAGGGCGCAATGACCGCGCTGCCACGCACTGCGCAGTTGGCGGCCTTTCTGCAGCAACACGCCTGATATCCTGCGGTGGGCCCGGGTGCCCACCCTGCCCCCTGACGAAATTGAGCACTCGATCACATTAGCTGAATCGGGTTAGCAATCTTGTTTGCCATTGGTGCTCCACCTCGATTATCTTTCAGCCTGAAAAACCGGTTTAGCAATTTAGCAAACAATAATAATTAGCCTCCAGGATGATAGAACATCATGAAAAAATTACGCTATCTGGCTGTAACTACAGGGTTATTACTTGCTACCACCGCCCAGGCCGCCGGCAATGCCGCCAGCATCGAAGCGCGTCTCAACGCCCTTGAGCAGCGCCTGCAACAGGCAGAACAACGGGCGCAGAGTGCGGAAAGTCGCGCCACTGCGGCGGAACAGCGCGCACAACGGCTGGAACAGCGCACGCTCAACGCCGAACAGCAAACGGTACAGGTCGCACAGCGCACCGCCACGCTGGAAAGCAAGGCGCCGGCGGCCAGTAACCTGAAGCTGAACGACTTTGGCGAGCTGAAGCTGTACGGTGACGTAGAGTTCAACCTGGACGGCGCCAGCCGCAGCGGGCAGCTCACCTCGCTGAAAACCACCGATAACAAGGACTGGAAGCCGGGCAACAAGGAGCGTTGGGACATCAACGGCCGTATTCTGATCGGCCTGGACGGCTATCGCCGCAATCAGGACGGCAACTTCGCCGGCTTTAGCGTGCAGCCACTGGCCGACATGGAGGGCAAAATGAACCTCGACGACGCCGCGTTCTTCTTCGGCAACGAGAAGAACTGGCAGGCGAAAATCGGCCGTTTCGAAGCCTACGATATGTTCCCGCTCAACCAGGATACCTTTATCGAGTATTCCGGCAACACCGCCAATGACCTGTACGCCGACGGTTTCGGTTACATCTACATGATGAAGGAAGGCCGCGGCCGCAGCAGCAGCGGCGGCAACCTGATGCTGAGCAAATACGCCGGCAACTGGTACTTTGAACTGAACACGCTGGTAGAGGACGGCACCTCGCTGTTCCAGGACCAGAGCTATCACGGCAACGAGCTGGACAACAAAAAGAATGTCGCTTATCTGCGCCCGGTGGTGGCGTGGAAAAAAGATCGGTTCAGCGCCGCGCTGGCGATGGAAAGCAACGTGGTCAACAACGCCTACGGTTATCAGAACGATCGCGGTCAATGGGTCGATCAGTCAAAACGCAACGGCTACGGCATGACCCTGAGTTGGAACAGTCTGGCCGCCGATGCTGACAACGGTATCGTCGCCAACCTCAGCACCGCCTATCTGGACGCCTCGGGAGAACAGGACTTTTCCGCCGGTGCCAACGTGCTGTGGCGCCGTTTTGAACTGGGTTACATTTATGCGCACAACAATATCAAAGAATTCGCCACCGATGGCATGACGGCCAATATCGATAACCCGTTCAGCGAACCGGGTCGCTATGACATCCACACCGTACATGCGTCTTATCAAATTCCCAACATCATGAATATGAAGAATTTCAATTTGTATCTCGGGGCTTACGCCTCACTGCTGGAGGCCAACGCCGACAACAAAATCGCCAATAGCGATGACGATCAACGTTACGGCGTGCGCGCCAGATTCAAATACTTTTTCTGATCGACAATATGCCGCCTGCCGCCAGGGTTAACCCCGGCGGCATTGTGATTTAACAGGGAGAAAACATGGATATTACCGCAACCGCTCAGGCGCTGTTACCGCTGCTCGGGGGTAAGGAAAACATCGCCAGCGCGGCGCACTGTGCCACCCGTCTGCGACTGGTACTGCTGGACGACAGTAAGGTGGACAAGGCCGCCATCGGCAAGCTTGAGGGGGTGAGAGGCTGTTTCAGCAATGCCGGGCAAATTCAGGTGATATTCGGTACCGGACTGGTGAACAAGGTGCATGCCGAGTTTATCAAGGCCGCAGGCATCAGCGAATCCAGCAAGTCCGAAGCCGCGGATATCGCCGCGAAAAAGCTCAACCCGCTGCAACGTATCGCACGGCTGCTGTCGAACATCTTTGTGCCGATCATCCCGGCCATTGTCGCCTCCGGCCTGCTGATGGGACTGCTAGGCATGGTGAAAACCTATGGCTGGGTCGATGCCAGCAGCGCGTTGTTCGTGATGCTCGACATGTTCAGCTCGGCGGCGTTTATCATCCTGCCGATACTGATTGGCTTTACTGCCGCCCGCGAGTTCGGCGGTAATCCCTATCTCGGCGCGACGCTCGGCGGCATTCTCACCCCACCCGGCGCTAACCAACGCCTGGGGCGTCGCCAGCGGTTTCCACACCATGAATTTCTTTGGCATGGAAATCGCCATGATTGGCTACCAGGGCACGGTCTTCCCGGTGCTGCTGGCAGTGTGGTTTATGAGCATGCTGGAAAAACAGCTACGCAAGGTGATCCCGAACTCGCTGGATCTGATCCTGACCCCCTTCCTGACGGTGATCATTTCCGGTTTTGTCGCCATGCTGTTTATCGGTCCGGCCGGCCGAGTGCTCGGCGATGGCATTTCGCTGCTGCTCAGCACGCTGATTACCCACGCCGGCTGGCTGGCCGGCTTGCTGTTTGGTGGCCTGTATTCGGTGATTGTCATTACCGGCATTCACCACAGTTTCCATGCGATTGAGGCCGGCCTGCTGGGTAACCCGAACATTGGCGTCAACTTCCTGTTGCCGATCTGGTCGATGGCCAATATTGCTCAGGGCGGCGCCTGCCTGGCGGTATACTTCAAAACCCGCGACGCCAAAATCAAGGCCATCGCCGTGCCTTCCGGTTTTTCCGCCATGCTGGGCATCACCGAAGCGGCGCTGTTCGGCATCAATCTGCGCTTCGTCAAGCCGTTCCTCGCCGCGCTGGTCGGCGGCGCGCTCGGCGGCGCCTGGGTGGTGGCCAACCACGTCGGCATGAACGCCGTCGGTCTCACCGCCATCCCCGGCATGGCCATTGTGCAAGCCAGTTCGCTGTTAAGCTATGTTATTGGCCTGGTGATTGCCTTTGGCAGCGCGTTCGTGCTTTCGCTGTTGCTGAAGTACAAAACGGACGCTGAATAATGGATGCACTGAGTTTGATAAAGCAAACCGCGCTGGCGCTGATGAACGGCCAGCTGCGGGCGGCCGGCGATCCCCATCGCCCATGCTGGCATCTGGCGCCCAGCGTCGGGTTGCTCAACGATCCCAACGGCTTTATCCAGCACAACGGCCGTTACCATCTGTTTTATCAGTGGAACCCGCTGGCCTGCGACCACGGTCGCAAGTGCTGGGGACACTGGCAGTCCGACGATCTGCTCCACTGGCACCATCAGCCGGTGGCGCTGTTGCCCGGTGATGATTTTGACAGCCACGGTTGTTACTCGGGCTCCGCGGTGGTGGAAAATGACAAGATCACGCTGGTGTATACCGGCAACGTGAAATTCACCGACGGCTCGCGCACCGCCTATCAGTGCCTGGCGCAGGAAAATGCGTCAGGGGAATACGACAAGCTTGGCCCGGTGCTGCCGCTACCCGCCGGCTACAGCGGCCACGTGCGCGATCCGAAGGTATGGCGCCATCATCAGCAGTGGTACATGGTGCTCGGTGCGCGCGATCTGCACGACCAGGGCAAGGTGCTGCTGCTGCGCTCCGATGATTTACGCAGTTGGCAATTGCAGGGTGAAATCGCCGGCTCACGGTTGAACGGCATCGGCGATTTCGGCTACATGTGGGAATGCCCGGATCTGTTCCGCCTGGCAGACCGCGAGCTGCTGATTTGCTGTCCACAGGGTCTGGCGGCAGAGCCGGAACGCTATCTCAACGTTTATCAGGCCGGCTATCTGTGCGGCGAGCTGGATTATGCCACCGCACGCTTCAGCCACGGCGAGTTCCACGAGCTGGACGCCGGCTTTGAATTCTATGCGCCACAGACCACGCTGGCAGAAGATGGCCGACGCCTGCTGGTCGCCTGGATGGGGGTTCCGGAGCAGGACGAATCCTACCAGCCGACGGTACGCTACGGCTGGCTGCATACCATGACCTGTCTGCGCGAACTGACGCTGCACGCCGGCAGACTGTACCAGCAACCGGCGCGCGAACTGCAACAGCTGCGCGGCGCCGCCACCCGTTGGCAGGGGCCGGCGGCCGAAGCACCGCAGCTGGAGATCGACAGCGCCGAGCTGCTGCTGCGGCCGCACGGCCCGTTCAGCGCCCGCTTCGGCGACGGCATGCAACTGAGCTGGGACGGCGAGCGGCTTTGCCTGAGCCGCCATAACCTGCGCAGCGGCGAGCCGGAGCAGCGCTACTGGCGCGGCGAGCTGCAACAGTTGCAACTGCTGTTCGACCGTTCCAGCGTTGAAATCTTTATCAATCAGGGTGAGGCGGTGATGAGTTCGCGTTACTTCCCCTGCCGCTCACCACGGCTATTTTTGAGTGGTGATGCGCCGTTGGCGCTGCAACACTGGCCGCTGAATGCCGTCATGATAGAATGAGGCATTCTGTCAAAACCATAGATGCCGTTAGTGAAAAAAAATAAACGCGTAACCATCACTGATATCGCCGCTCAGGCCGGTGTGTCGAAGTCGACCGCCAGCCTGGTACTCAACGGACGCAGCAAGGAATACCGCGTGTCCGATGAAACCCGCGACCGTATTCTGGCGCTGGCGAGCGAACTGCACTATCAGCCAAGCATTCACGCCCGCTCGCTGCGCTCCCATCGCAGCCATACCCTGGGATTGGTGGTGCCGGAAATGACCAACTACGGTTTTGCGGTGATCGCGCGCGAGCTGGAAACCCTGTGTCGCGAAGCCGGTTTGCAGTTGCTGATCGCCTGTTCGGACGAAAACCCCGCGCAGGAAATGATGGCGGTCAACAGCCTGGTCCAACGTCAGGTCGACGGGCTGATCGTTGCCTCCAGTCAGTTGAACGATGCCGAATACCAGAAGATCAACGCCAGTTTGCCCGTGGTGCAAATGGACCGGCTGATCAACGGCTCCACCCTGCCGCTGGTGATCACCGATTCTGTTGCCTCCACCGCGCAACTGGTGGAAACCGTCGCGCGTCAGCACCCGGACGAGTTTTATTTTCTTGGCGGCCAGCCGCGCATTTCTCCTACCCGCGATCGCCTGGCCGGCTTCCAACTGGGGCTGGAACGCGCCGGTATTGTCGACCAGCCGGAATGGATTATCCACGGCACCTATCACCCCAGTTCCGGTTACGAGATGTTCGCCGGTCTGTGCGCCCATCTGGGCCGTCCGCCGAAAGCGTTGTTTACCGCCGCCTGTGGGTTGCTGGAAGGGGTATTGCGTTACCTGACACAGCACCAATTGATCGACAGCGATATCCACCTGTGCAGCTTTGACGATCATTATCTGTTTGACTGCATGACGTTAAAAATCGACACCGTGGCGCAAGACTGTCGCGGCCTGGCACAGCACAGTTTTGAAATGGTGACCCAGCTGATTGACGAACGCCCGCTAGCGCAGAGCACGCTGTTTCTGCCGGGTAGCATCCACTGGCGCCACGCCGGCTCGCTGGCGCAGCTGGCCGGGCGCTGATAACCGCCGTAGGCTCACGGTGACCCCGTAATAAAAAAGGGCCGGACAGTTGCCTGTCCGACCCTGGTTGAAACCGGCGAAGTTACTTCGCGCCGCCTTCCATACCGACCAGTCCCACCTTCAGATAACCGGCATTGCGCAGCGTATCCATCACGCTCATCAAAGTGGCGTAGTCCACGCTTTTATCTGCCTGGAAGAAGATGGTGGTTTCCTTGTTGGCCTGGGTACGTTGATCGAGCACCGTGGTCAACTGTTCTGCGGTGACCGGCTGCTCGCCGACGTAAAGTTGCTTGTCCGCCTTCACCGACAGGAACACCGGTTTTTCCGGCCGCGGCTGCGGCTTGGCGGTCGACGCCGGCAGATCGACGCGAATATCTACCGTTGCCAGCGGCGCTGCCACCATAAAGATGATCAACAGCACCAGCATGACGTCGATAAACGGCGTCACGTTGATTTCATGCAGTTCGCCGCTGTCGTCTACATCATCGTTTAAGCGCATCGCCATAACTCACCCCACCCGCAGCTGATGTGCGTGTTGCGAGCGCTTGGCTTCTGCCGTGGCTGCCAGATCCAGATCGCGGCTCAGCAGTAGCAGTACCTGTGCCGCGACGTCGCCCACCTGCGCACGATGACCGCCGATCACGCGAGCAAAAATATTATAAATCACCACCGCCGGAATGGCGGCGACCAGGCCCAGTGCGGTTGCCAGCAGCGCTTCCGCGATGCCCGGCGCGACCACTGCCAGATTGGTGGTTTGCGAGTGGGCAATGCCGATAAAGCTGTTCATGATGCCCCATACGGTGCCGAACAGACCAACGAACGGTGAAATGGCGCCAATGGTCGCCAGGAAACCGTTGCCCTTGCCCAGTTGGCGGCCATACGCCGCCACCCGGCGCTCAAAACGGAAGCCGGCGCGCTCTTTGATGCCGTTGTTGTCGTTGGATTCAGCCGACAGTTCCAGTTCGTTCTGTGCATCATTCAGCAGCGTGGCACTGATGCTGTCGTTCTGGAAGCTCTGCGCCATTTCCGTTGCTTCGTCCAACGAACGCGCTTCAGACAGCGCCTGATGTTCGCGACGCAGACGGCGTTTGGCACGCGTCAGTTCGCTACCTTTGGCGAACAGAATGGTCCAGGTGATAATCGACGCCAACACCAGGCCGATCATGACCGTCTTCACCACTACGTCCGCATGCTGATACATGCCCCAGACGGAAAGGTCCATGCCACGCGTTTCCGGCGGCTGCACGGTCGGTGCCGGGTTGACCGGGGTCACGTTATCCGGCGCTGACGCTGGCGCAGGGGCCGCGGCGGTAGAGACGCTGTCGGCAACGGCAGGATTAGTCGCCGGCGCTGCCTGTGCGCTGCCGGCCAAACCGACCACCAGCAACATCGACGCTACCACACCGCGCCCGAACGCGACGCCCCAATATCCCCGGCCTGCGCCGCGGATGCTTGATTCATAGTCTTGCCAGCCGTTTTCACGCTGCGCCTCCAACCATTACCGATCAAAATTAAACGAGATTCAGCGTGCGATCATATCAAACCAATCGCGGATTGATAGTAGTTATCATTATTATTTACTCAATAACGCACCCACGGACCAAAAAAAGCCGTAACCCGCGCCAGCTGCAGCGGCAAGTGGCGGCGCTGTTTAACATTCATACGAATAAAACCCAACAATTCCGTCACCCCTTGCGCGTTTTTTTTAACCACATCACGAAAAGCCGCATGCAGGGAAAATGCACAGTGACGGCGATCAAGGATTTTTAAAACAGCTTTTCACTTATGTAGCAAATAGGTTTCAACTGTGTTTATCTTTTGTCATGGAAATGCGATGCACTGGCGCAACCCGCCCCCCTCCGCAATCGCTTTGCCATCGGGATGATTAAAAAACAAACGGTTATTGTCACCGCCCAACACTCGGGAGATTATCAGATGAAATTGCCTCACGCCTTATCAGGTCTGTGCCTTGCCCTGAGCGCGCTGTTGTGCAGCCAGAGCGCGCTGGCACAGCAAATCAAAGCCGCCGATGTTCACCCGGAAGGTTACCCCAACGTGGTCGCCGTGCAGCACATGGGCGAAAAGCTGAAGGCGGCAACCGACGGCCGTCTGGAGATGAAAACCTTTCCCGGTGGCATGCTGGGCGACGAAAAGCAGATGATCGAACAGGCGCAAATCGGCGCCATTGACCTGATCCGCGTCTCGATGGCACCGGTGGCGGCGATCCTGCCGGAAATCGATGTCTTTACCTTACCGTATATTTTCCGCAACGAAGATCATCTGCACAAGGTGCTGGACGGCGAAATCGGCAAAGAGATCGGCGACAAGATCACCAACAACCCCGCTTCCCGTCTGGTGTTCCTTGGCTGGATGGATTCAGGCACCCGCAACCTGATTACCAAGCAGCCGGTGGTGAAACCGGAAGATCTGAAAGGGATGAAAATCCGCGTGCAGGGCAGTCCGATTGCGCTGGCAACCCTGAAGGCGATGGGCGCCAACGCCGTCAGCATGGGCGTCAGCGAAGTCTTCAGCGGTATGCAGACCGGGGTAATCGACGGTGCGGAAAACAACCCGCCGACCTTTATTGCCCATAACTATATGCCGGTGGCGAAAAACTACACCCTCAGCGGCCATTTCATCATTCCCGAGCTGTTCCTCTATTCAAAAACCAAATGGGACAAACTGACGCCGGATGACCAGAAGCTGATCCTCAAACTGGCCAAGGAAGCGCAGGACGAGCAGCGTACCCTGTGGGCGGCGTATAACCAGCAAGCGCTGGAGAAGATGAAAGCCGGCGGCGTGCAGTTCCATGACATCGACCGCGACTATTACTACAAGGCCACACAGCCGGTGCGCGACCAATACGGCAAGTCGCACCAGGATCTGATCGACCGTATCAACGCGGTGCAATAACGCAATTGCGGGCGCGGTTAACCGCGCCCTTCCCTGTTCCGGCGGAGGTATCTCATGGCGCACGCTTATCACCAGGCAATGGATGTGCTGTACCGCGTTTCAATGTGGATCGCCGGCATTGCCCTGTTGGCGATGGTGACGGTGATCCCAATCGGCATCTTCAGCCGCTACGTACTGAACGAAGGTGCCGCCTGGCCAGAACCGATCGCCATTCTGTGTATGGTGACCTTTACCTTTATCGGCGCGGCGGTCAGTTACCGCGCCGGATCGCACATCGCCGTCAATATGCTGATCGACCGTCTGTCACCGGCGTTACAGAGTCTGTGCGCCCGGCTGGCGGATCTGCTGATGGTGGTGATTTTCCTGTTCATCATCTATTACGGCTACGCGCTGTGCAGTCAGCTATGGCTGCAGCCGGTCGCCGAGTTTCCGCTGCTGACCGCCGGCCAGGCCTATCTGCCGCTGCCGATCGGTTCAGCCGTTACCTTGCTGTTCGTGATTGAACGGCTGCTATTTGGCTCGCAGCACCACCGCCCGGTGGTCCTGCTCGGCAATACCTGACGGAGCTCGCCCGTGGACGCATTTATTCTGCTTTGTTCCCTCGCCGTGCTGTTGGCGGTCGGGGTGCCGGTGGCCTACGCCGTCGGCTTGAGCGCCATCGCCGGCGCGTTATGGATCGATCTGCCGCTGGAGGCGCTGATGATCCAGATGACCAACGGCGTGAACAAGTTTTCGCTGCTGGCGATCCCGTTCTTTATTCTTGCCGGTGCCATCATGGCGGAAGGTGGCATCGCACGGCGGCTGGTGAGCTTCGCCTATATCTTTGTCGGCTTCGTGCGCGGTGGCCTGTCGTTGGTGAACATAGTCGCCTCTACCTTTTTTGGCGCCATTTCCGGCTCGTCGGTGGCGGATACCGCGTCGATCGGCTCGGTGATGGTGCCGGAAATGGAGAAAAAGGGCTATCCGCGCGACTACGCCGCCTCGGTCACCGCCAGCGGTTCGGTCCAGGCCATCTTGATCCCGCCCAGTCACAACGCCGTGATTTATTCGCTGGCGGCCGGCGGTACGGTATCGATCGCCGCGCTGTTTGTCGCCGGCATTCTGCCGGGACTGTTGCTGTGCACATCGCTGATGGTAATGTGCGTCGGCTTTGCCCATAAGCGCGGCTACCCGAAAGGTGAGGCGATCCCGTTTCGCGAGGCGCTGAAAATCTGCCTCGACACGCTGTGGGGTCTGATGACGGTGGTGATCATCATGGGCGGCATCATGTCCGGCGTGTTCACCGCCACCGAGTCCGCCGCCATTGCCTGTCTGTGGTCGTTCTTCGTCACCATGTTCATCTACCGCGACTACAAATGGTCGGAGCTGCCCAACCTGATGTATCGCACCATCAAAACCGTCACCATCGTGATGATTCTGATCGGCTTTGCCGCCTGCTTTGGCGCGGTGATGACCTACATGCAGCTGCCGATGCGCATTACCGAGTTCTTTACCGCCATCTCGCAAAACAAGTACGTGATCCTGATGTGCATCAACGTGATGCTGCTGGTGCTCGGCACGCTGATGGACATGGCGCCGCTGATTCTGATCCTGACGCCGGTGCTGTTGCCGGTGACCAATGCGCTGGGCATCGATCCGGTACACTTCGGCATGATCATGATGGTCAATCTGGGCATCGGCCTGATCACGCCGCCGGTAGGGTCGGTGTTGTTCGTTGCCAGCGCAGTGAGCAAGCAGAAGATAGAAGCGGTAGTGAAGGCCATGATGCCATTCTACTGCGTGCTGTTTATGGTGCTGCTGTTGGTAACCTATATCCCCGCCATCTCACTGTGGCTGCCGCATCTGTTTGGTTTGATGGGCTGAGCAAGATATAGATGTAAAAACGTCTGGATGGCTAAGCGACGTCATGTTAACGTAGCAAACATTCTGCCAGTGAACAGCAATAGGGTGAGCCTGCATGACGTCCAAACATCTTGAAACCGCGTTGATCGGCGTTGGCCGCAGTAAACGCTATACCCAGGGAGCGGTTAACCCGGTCACGCAGCGTGCGTCTTCACTGGTGTTCGATTCCGTGGCGGCAAAACGGCAAGCTACCGCCCAGCGGGCGCATGGCGAACTGTTTTATGGCCGGCGCGGTACCCTGACCCACTTTGCACTGCAGGACGCGATGACCGAACTGGAAGGCGGCGCGGGCTGCGTGCTCTACCCGTGCGGTGCAGCGGCGGTGTCCAACGCTATCCTGTCGTTCGTCAGCGCCGGCGACCACGTGCTGGTGACCGGCTCGGTGTATGAACCGACGCAGGACTTCTGCACCCATATTCTCGGCCGCATGAATGTCGCCACCGGCTACTTCGATCCGCTGATCGGCGCCGGCATTGCCGAGCTGATCCAGCCCAATACCAAAGTGGTGTTTCTGGAGTCTCCCGGCTCCATCACCATGGAGGTGCAGGATATTCCTGCCATGGTCAAGGCCATTCGCGCCGTCAACCCGGAGATTGTCATCATGATCGACAACACCTGGGCGGCAGGGGTTCTGTTCAAGGCGCTGGAGTTCGACATCGATATCTCCATTCAGGCCGGCACCAAATACATCATCGGCCATTCCGACTATATGCTCGGCACCGCCGTTGCCAACGCCCGCTGTTGGGATCAACTGCGCGAGTATTCCTATTTGATGGGCCAGATGGTCGATGCCGATACCGCCTATATGGCCAGCCGCGGCTTGCGCACCCTGGCGGTGCGGCTAAAACAGCATGAACAAAATAGTATTGCGGTGGCGCAATGGCTGGCCGAACGCCCGGAAGTGGCGAGGGTAAATCACCCGGCGCTGCCGAGCTGCAAGGGCCATGCATTTTACCAACGTGATTTCAACGGCTGTAACGGCCTGTTTTCCTTTGTGTTGACGCAGCGGCTAAGCGAACAACAGTTGACCGATTATCTCGACAACTTCCGCCATTTCACCATGGCCTATTCCTGGGGCGGCTTTGAGTCGCTGATCCTGGCCAATCAGCCCGAAGAACTGGACGCTATTCGCCCGGCGGGCGGCGTTGATTTTGTCGGTACGCTGGTACGGGTGCATATCGGTCTGGAAAACGTACAGGATCTGATCGACGATCTGGCTGCCGGTTTTGCGCGTATCGCCAGCTGATTGCTGAGTCACGGCCATAACGCATCGCTAAAAGCGCCTTTTGGCACACATTTCTACCTCTGGTTTAATGTGCTGTGAAACCATTAGGGGTACACTATAGCCACCTTACGTGAAGCTGTTAGCGTGTTGGCCGCCTTACTTGCCGCCTGACGGAGTAAGCGCCCCCGGGTCGCTCGGCCGCCGCCTTCCCGCACCTCCGTTGATTCTGGGCATATCGCTATTCGCTTTACCCCGCACCGGCGCAACAGGACATAGAATGGATGTATTGAGAGAGATTGTTCACGCGCTTTGGCAACAGGACTTTACGGCCTTGGCCGATCCCGGCGTGATCTGGGTGGTTTACGCAGTGCTTTTCACCACACTGTTTTTGGAAAATGGTTTACTCCCCGCCTCCTTCCTGCCCGGCGACAGCCTGCTGCTGCTGGCAGGTGCCCTGATTGCCAAGGGCGTCATGGCCTTCGTGCCGACCCTGCTTCTGCTGACGCTGGCCGCCAGCCTCGGCTGTTGGCTCAGCTACCTGCAGGGCCGCTGGCTCGGCCATACCGGTCTGGTGAAAAGCTGGCTGTTGCAACTGCCTGTGCAGTACCACCAGCGGGCGCATATGCTGTTTAACCGCCATGGCCTGATGGCGCTGCTGATCGGCCGATTTCTGGCGTTTGTGCGCACTTTGCTGCCCACCATCGCCGGCATCTCCGGTCTCAGCAATAGCCGTTTCCAGTTCTTCAACTGGCTGAGCGCGGTGATTTGGGTCGGTGCCGTGGTCAGCCTCGGCTATGCGTTCAGCCAAATCCCGCTGGTAAAACGCTACGAAGATCAGGTGATGGCCGGGTTGATGATCCTGCCGATCGTGCTGCTGGTGATTGGCCTGCTCGGCGCGATGCTGGTGATCTGGCGTAAAAAGCGCAGCGCCTCCTGAGCGCGGATAACGCCGTCTTTACAGCTGCGCCTCAATCAACGCCATGCTGGCGGGCAGTTTGTTCGCCAGCGCATCCACGGCCAGACGGACCTTTAACGGCAGATGCGGCGTGTGCGGCCACAGGGCATGCGCGTTGAACTCGGCACCCGGATACTGCTGCAACACCCGTACCAGTTCACCGCTGAGCAATTGATCGCGCACCAGCCAGCACGGTAACCAGCCGATGCCAAACCCCGCCATCGTCGCATCCGCCAGCGCTTGCAGATCGTCCATCACCAGCCGCGCCCGGGGCGCAATCAGCCGGGTTTCACCCTGTTCCAGCGGCACTTCCCAGTTGCGTATCGTGCCGGATCGCAGATAGGCCACCGCATCGTGCTGCGCCAGCGCGTCCAGCGTGGTCGGTTCGCCACAACGCGCCAGATAGGCCGGCGAGGCGCAAAACGCCATGTGGTGATTGCCCAGACGCCGGGCCACCAGCCGTGCGCTGTCCGGCAACGCGCCGTTGCGCACCACCAGATCAAAACCATCCTCGATCATGTCCACCAGTCGGTCGTTAAACGACAGCTCCAGTTCCAGCTGTGGGTGTTCACGGGCCAGTTCGGTCAGGATCGGCGCAATACACAGGCGACCAAACAGTACCGGCATCGATACTCTCAGCCGCCCGCTCACCTGCCGTTTGCCACTTTCCAGCAGCGTTTCCGCCGTGCGGATCTCCTCCAGCGCGCGCAGGCAACGTTCATAGAACAACGCACCGTCATCGGTCAGACTTTGGCTGCGGGTGGTGCGATGAAACAGCCGTACGCCAAGCCGCTGCTCCAGCCGGGCGATGGTTTTGCCCACCGCCGAACGTGACAGATGCAGCCGGCTGGCCGCCAGCGCAAAATTGCCGGCCTCCACGGCGGTGACAAACACCGAGATGCCATTCAACCGATCGCTCATAATTTGTAGCCAAAAAGGAAACAATAAAAAGAAATATTATCGCCACTAGCGAAATAGAATCAACGATAACATGGCCCGGTCTGTTTAATCACTGGGAGAAAACCATGGCGAACACCATGCAACGTTGGACCATGAACGCCGTCGGGCGAGAGAATCTGCAATTGGGCTACGGCGATATTCCGCAGCCAGCACCGCATCAGGTGCGGGTCAGGGTAAAGGCCATCGCGCTGAATTACCGCGACAAAATGGTGATTGAAGGCCAGATGCCGGTGAAGATGCCGCTGCCGTTCACTCCGGGGTCGGATATGGCCGGCGAGATTGACGCCGTGGGCGCCGAAGCCAGCCGCTTTCGCCTCGGCGATCGGGTCATTTCGAACTTTGCCCCCGGCTGGCTGGACGGCCAACCGCGCGGCAATGCCCGAACTCCACCCTATAACACCTTGGGCGGGTTTTATCAGGGCGTACTGGCGGAATATATCGTAGTAGATGAAGACTGGCTCAGCGCCGCACCGCATACGCTGGACGATGCCCAGGCCAGTACGCTACCGGTGGCCGGGCTCACCGCCTGGTTTGCGCTGATCGAACGCGGCCAGTTACGCGCCGGGCAAACGGTACTGGTGCAAGGCACCGGCGGCGTGGCGCTGTTCGCGCTGCAAATTGCCAAAGCGCATGGTGCGCAGGTTTACCTGACCTCCGCCAGCGAGCAGAAGCTGAATCAGGCCAAAGCGCTGGGCGCCGATTACGGCATCAACCGCCTGCAGGGCGACTGGGTGGAAACGCTGTATCAGATGACGCAGGATCGCGGCGTCGATCACGTCATCGACACCGTCGGCGGCAGCAACCTGGCCAACTCTCTGCGCGCAGTGGCGGTACACGGCCGCATTTCGGTCATCGGCGCACTGGAAGGGTTCGAGCTTGCCGGCTCGGCCGGTTTGCTGCTGCTGAAATCGCCGACGGTACAAGGCATCGGCGTCGGTCACCGCCGCGCGCTGGAGGATTTGGTGCGCGCGGTGGATGCCAGTGGCCTGCAACCGGTGATCGAACAGCGCTACCGTTTCGATCGTTTGCCTGACGCGCTGGATCACCTCGATCGCGGCGCCTTCGGTAAAATCGTGCTTACCCTTCCATAAACGCAGCGCCGGTGCCACGCAGCCGGGCGAGCTCATCGCTCGGCGTTACGCCGAAGAAACGTTTGAATTCACGGCTGAATTGCGACGCGCTCTCATAACCGACGCGAATCGCGGCGGTGCTGGCCTTGAGTCCGTCGTGCACCATCAGCAGCCGCGCCTTGTGCAAGCGGTATGATTTGACGTACTGCAACGGCGAGGTATTGGTCACCGCCTTGAAATTATGATGAAACGCCGACACGCTCATGTTGACTTCGCTGGCCAGCGCCTCAACGTTCAGGCTTTCCGCATACTGGTTTTCAATCCGCCGTAACGCTCTGGCGATCTGGCTGAAGTGGGTATGCCGGTTGACCAGTTCCTGCAACGACGCGCCACAGCTGCCACGCAGCACGTAATACAGGATTTCGCGCACGATCTGCGGCCCCAAAACCCGCGCATCAAGTGGGCGTTCCATCACGTCCAGCAAACGCTCGGTGGCGCACAGCATCTCGTCGCCCAACTGCGCGCAGTTGACGCCGTTGCTGTCGGCATACGGCTTCATCAGGTAATCATCGTCGCCGATGTCGATCAGCAGATCCTGCAGCATCTGGGTATCAATATTGACGGCCATCCCCACCAGCGGCTGTTGCGGGCTGGCAAAGGTTTCGCATTCAAACGGCAGCGGCACCGTCATCAGCAGATAGTTGCGCGGATCGTACTGGAACACCTTGCTGCCGCAATAACCGACCTTGTGTCCTTGAAAGATGATCACGATGCCCGGTTCATACATTACCGGCTGGCGCGGGCTGTGTTGGTCGACATACAGAATTTTTACTCGCGGCACCGGCGAGGGCGTATAGCCATTGCCGTTGGCAAAACGCGCGGCCTGTCGCGCCATGCGGCCGCGCAGTTCATTAATTTCGGACACGGAAACACCCTCTTACAGCCAGAACAATCCGGCATAAATAATAATATAAACCTATCCATTTCTATAGTCTTTCGTAGAAATAGGCAAGAACCAAACAGGAATGTGCATTGTGATGTTGCCCCAGGTTACTGACAATACGCTCCATGACTTTGACGCCCGCTGCCGCCGTTTGGGCTTTTAGGCAAGGCGTCGCCAACCGCGCAGGAGTGCCATGAACCCGACTCTAGAATTGCTAACCTCGCATCGCAGCGAACGCAGCTATCTCGATACGCCGATCGCCGATGAGGTGCTCGACAGCATTATCGCCGCCGCGCATCTGGCGCCGACCTCGGTGAACTCGCAACAGGTTTCACTGATCGTTACACGCAACGCCGAACAGCGTGCGCGCATCGCCGAGATGGCCGGCGGCCAGGCGTGGATCGCCAAGGCGCCGGTGTTCATCACCGTGGTGCTGGATATGCACAAAACCCGTCTTGGCATGGCAATAAGCGGCAAACAACAGCTGGCGCATCAAAGCGTTGAGAGCCTGATTTCCGGCAGCACCGACGTCGGCATCGCCCTCGGCGCGCTGATGACCGCCGCACGTTCGCACGGCCTGGGTATTGTGCCGATCGGCGGTATCCGCCGCGATCCGCAGGCGATGATCGATTTTCTGCAGTTGCCGGAGCTGACGTTTCCTGTCGCCGGCGTGGCCATCGGCTACGTCGACCAGCCGGCCGCGCAGAAACCCCGCCTGCCGCTGGCCAGCTTCCGTCACGAAGAGCGCTATCAACGTGAAACGCTGCCGGATGCCATCAAGGCCTACAACCAGACGCTGGTACAGCACTGGCAGCAGATCGGCCGCAGCGACGGCGATGACTGGGGCAACAATACCGCCAGCTATTACCAACATATTTATTTCCCGAATGTGCTTCCCGCCATTCGGCAACAAGGCTTCAAACTGGACAAATAACCTATGCAAAACTTTATTCTTCATACCCCGACTAAAATTCTGTTCGGTAAAGATCAAATTGCCGAACTGGGCCAGCAGATCCCGGCCGATGCGCGCATCCTGATCACCTACGGTGGCGGCAGCGTGAAGAAAAACGGCGTGCTGGATCAGGTCTATGCCGCACTGGCCGGCCGCAACGTGCAGGAATTTTCCGGCATTGAGCCCAACCCGACTTACGAAACGCTGATGAAAGCGGTAGACATCGTGCGCGCAGAAAACATCGATTTTCTGCTGGCGGTCGGCGGCGGTTCGGTGGTTGACGGCACCAAATTCATTGCCGCCGCGGCTGACTACAGCGCCGACCGCGACCCGTGGCACATTCTGCAAACCGTCGGCAGCGAAATCACCCAGGCGGTGCCAATGGGCTGCGTGCTCACCCTGCCGGCGACCGGTTCCGAGTCCAACAGCGGCGCGGTGATCACCCGTAAAAGCAGCGGCGACAAGCAGCACTTTTTCTCACCGCTGGTACAACCGCTGTTCGCGGTGCTCGATCCGGTGGTGACCTATTCGCTGCCAGCACGCCAGATCGCCAACGGCGTGGTCGACGCCTTCGTACATACCATTGAGCAGTACCTGACCTATCCGGTGGACGCCAAGGTTCAGGATCGCTTTGCCGAAGGTCTGCTGTTAACGCTGCTGGAAGACGGCCCGCGTGCGCTGGCCGAGCCAGAAAACTACGCGGTACGCGCCAACGTGATGTGGAGCGCCACCATGGCATTGAACGGTCTGATTGGCGCCGGCGTGCCGCAGGATTGGGCCACCCATATGCTGGGCCATGAGCTGACCGCCATGCACGGCCTCGACCATGCTCAAACGCTGGCGATCGTGTTGCCCGCGCTATTGGTGGAAAAGAAAGCGCAAAAACGCGAAAAACTGCTGCAATACGCCGAGCGCGTCTGGGGCCTGCGCGACGGTTCTGAAGAACAGCGTATCGATGCGGCAATCGCCGCCACCCGCGAATTCTTCGAAAAAATGGGCGTGCCGACCCGCATGGCGGACTATCAGCTTGACGGTAGCAGCATCCCGGCGCTGCTCGATAAGCTGCAACAGCACGGCATGACTGCCCTGGGTGAACATCAGGACATCACGCTGGCGGTCAGCGAGCGCATCTACCAGGCGGCACGTTAATCACAACCTGGTGATTTCCTGCTAGGCTTTAATTCCCGGCTCTTGACGATCGGAGCCGGCAATCAGGTCAAAAGGAGAAACGCATGACAACGCAACCCATCATCAAACTCCACGATGGTAATCTGATGCCGCAGTTGGGTCTCGGCGTTTGGCAGGCGAGCATTGAAGAGACAACCAACGCCGTGGCTGAAGCCCTGCAAGTGGGTTATCGCTCCATTGATACCGCTGCAATCTATAAAAACGAGGAAGGCGTCGGCAATGCGCTGCAGTCAGCCTCGATAGCCCGCAGCGACCTGTTCATCACCACCAAACTGTGGAACGACGATCAGGGCAATCCGCAGGCGGCGCTGGAAACCAGCCTGAAAAAGCTGAAATTGGACTACGTCGATCTGTATCTGATCCACTGGCCCCGGCCGTCACAGGATCAATACGTCGATGCCTGGCGCGACCTGATCGCACTGCGTGAGCAGGGGCTGGCGAAGAGCATCGGCGTGTGCAATTTCCACGTTGCGTATCTGCAACGCCTGCAGGACGAAACCGGCGTTATGCCGGTGATTAACCAAATCGAACTGCATCCGTTGCTGCAACAGCGTCAATTGCACGCCTGGAATGCCACCCATAAAATCGCCACTGAATCCTGGAGCCCATTGGCGCAGGGCGGCAAGGGCGTGTTTGACCAGCCGGTGATTAAAAAGCTGGCGGAAAAATACCAAAAGACCCCGGCGCAGATTGTCATACGCTGGCATCTGGACTGCGGTTTGATCGTCATTCCGAAATCCGTTACGCCAAGACGTATTCGCGAGAACTTCGAGGTGTTTGATTTTAAACTGGATAAAGACGAATTGAGTCAAATCGCCAAGCTGGACACCGGTCACCGTCTGGGGCCGAACCCGGAAACGCTGTAACTGCCGGCCCCGCCCTTCTTCCAGCCGGGAGCGGGCGGGATCCTGCCTTTTTGCGCAAGATATTTGCCTCTGCTGACGTTATGATGGCGCGATACTGCTGCGGTTTCCCGCACTGCGCGAACATTCATTACAGCACGGAGCACCATGAACTTCTCTATCTCCTCCCGTTCACATCTGGGCATTACCCTGGCCATGTTGATACTGGCCGGCTGTTCCAGCAAACCGCAGCGCGTCAGCTACGACCGGCACGCGTTTGACGATGCCATCGAAGATGCCGCTGACGATTATGACGTTGACGCCAAACTGATTACTGCGATGATCCAGGTAGAATCGGGCTTTAACCCGCAAGCCGTCAGCCGCTCCAATGCGGTTGGGCTGATGCAGCTCAAGGCCTCCACCGCCGGTTGCGATGCCTATCGTTTCAAAGGGAAAAGCGGCTGTCCGGACGACGACGACCTGCTCGATCCAGAGACCAATATCGATCTGGGCGCTGCCTATCTGGCGTCGCTGCAACGTCAACTCAAGGGAATCGATGACCCGGTAACGCTGCGTTATGCCACCGAGGTCGCCTACGTCAACGGCGCAGGGGCGCTGCTGCGCACCTTCTCCAGCAACCGCAAACAGGCGGTGCGCATGATCAACAATCTGTCGCCGGAAGCCTTCCGCTGGCATGTAAGCCAGCATCACCCGTCGGCACAGGCGCCACGCTACCTGAACAAGGTAGAAGCGGCATATAGTCAGCTGTAAGCCCGATAAACACAGCGGGCACGGTGATTAGCCGCGCCCGCTGGAGATCGGTATGTCCATTTTACGCCAAGGCGTGGCGATTACGGCTTGCCGTTACGGATCGGCTTGCGTGGCGGCTTGTTGGTTGGCGTGCGCTGGCGCTGGATATCCGTGTGTTTGGTCAACGCCGGGCGAGTGTGGCGCTGCAGGCGTTTGGCCTCGCGTTGCTCATCAATGCTCGGTGCCGGTACCAGGCATTCGCGGCGGCTGCCGATCAAATGCTTCATGCCCATCTCTTCCAGCGCGCCACGAATCAGCGCCCAGTTGGCCGGATCGTGATAACGCAGCAACGCCTTATGCAGGCGGCGCTGACGATCGCCGCGCGGGATAAATACGTCTTCGGTTTTGTAACCCACTTTGCTCAGCGGGTTTTTGCCGCTGTAGTACATGGTAGTGGAATTGGCCATCGGCGACGGGTAGAAGTTCTGCACCTGATCGAGACGGAAGCGGTTCTTCTTCAGCCACAGCGCCAGATTGACCATATCCTCGTCGCGCGTTCCCGGGTGCGAGGAGATAAAGTACGGGATCAGGTACTGTTCTTTTCCGGCCTGCTTCGAATAGTGATCGAACAGCTGCTTGAAACGATCGTAACTGCCCATCCCCGGCTTCATCATCTTCGACAGCGGCCCGGTTTCGGTATGTTCCGGCGCAATCTTCAGATAGCCGCCGACGTGGTGGGTGGCCAGTTCCTTGATATAACGCGGATCTTCTACCGCCAGATCGTAACGCACACCGGAAGCGATCAGGATCTTCTTCACCCCTTCCAGTTCGCGCGCGCGGCGATACAGCTTGATAGTCGGCTCGTGGTTGGTATCCATATAGGTGCAGATTTCCGGATACACGCACGAGGCGCGGCGGCAGGTCTGCTCGGCGCGCGGGTTGGTACAGCGCAACATGTACATGTTGGCGGTCGGACCACCGAGATCGGAAATCACGCCGGTAAAGCCCGGCACCTTGTCGCGAATTTCTTCAATTTCACGAATGATCGAATCTTCGGAACGGCTCTGGATGATGCGCCCTTCATGTTCGGTGATCGAACAGAACGAACAGCCGCCGTAGCAGCCGCGCATGATGTTGACCGAGAAACGGATCATGTCATAGGCCGGAATACGCGCCTCGCCGTAGGACGGGTGCGGCACGCGTTGATAAGGCAGCGCGAAGACGCTGTCCATTTCCGGCGTGGTCAGCGGGATCGCCGGCGGGTTAAGCCATACGTAGCGATCGCCGTGCTTTTGCATCAGCGCACGGGCACAGCCCGGATTGGTTTCATGATGCAAAATGCGCGAGGTATGGGCGTACAGTACTTTGTCTGCCTTCACTTTCTCAAACGATGGCAGCAGTACGTAGGTTTTTTCCCACGGTTTTGGCTTGGCGGCACGCACGGTGACCGGTTTGGCTTCCGGTTCTGGCTTGCTACCGTCGGCGCACGGCAGGTCTTCACCATACGGGTTCGGGATCGGTTCAATGCGCCCCGGCTTGTCCAGACGGGTGGAATCCACTCCGCTCCAGCCCGGCAACGGGCCTTTGCGCATCACCGCGGTATTGCGGATGTCGTGGATGTCGGCAATTTTCTCGCCGGCGGCCAGACGGTGCGCCACTTCCACCAGCGGACGCTCGCCATTGCCGTAGATCAGCATATCGGCCTTGGAATCCACCAGGATTGAACGGCGTACGGTATCGGACCAGTAGTCGTAATGGGAGATGCGGCGCAGGCTGGCTTCGATGCCACCGAGCACGATCGGCACGTCTTTATAGGCTTCCTTGCAGCGCTGGGTATACACCAGCGTCGCACGATCGGGACGTTTGCCGCCGACGTTACCCGGAGTATAGGCATCGTCGTGGCGCAGCTTGCGGTCGGCGGTATAGCGGTTGATCATCGAATCCATATTGCCGGCGGTGATGCCGAAAAACAGGTTCGGTTTGCCCAAACGCATGAAGTCGTCTTTGTTGCTCCAGTCCGGCTGGGCGATGATGCCCACGCGGAACCCCTGCGCCTCCAGCATGCGGCCGATAATCGCCATGCCGAAGCTGGGATGATCGACATAGGCATCACCGCTGATAATAATCACATCACAGCTGTCCCAGCCCAATTGGTCCATCTCTTCACGCGACATCGGTAAAAATGGCGCAGTGCCATAACATTCGGCCCAATAAGGCTTGTAGGAAAACAGTTCGCGATCCGGTTGGATCAGGCTGGTGGTGCTCATTCGAGTGCTCTTTTGCAGGTTAATTAATCGCCGGGCGGCGATTATACGCACTCCCCGCCAAAAGAGCATGGTTATTTCCAACAAAGTATTTTAGTGTGCTCGCCGACATAGAGATATCGCTGAGGCAGCGGGAGAACCAAATGACTGAATTTAATCCGCTATCGCCGGTACTGGTACTGGGCGGCGCGATGGCAGAGGCGGAACTGAGGTTGCCACAACTGCCGCGCAGCGCCCAACCACAGGCCGCCACGGCGCAACAACAGCAGGTTGGCGGCAGCGCCTTTCGGGTCGCAGGTCTATTACGCCAGCTCGATGTGCCGGTCATTAATGGCATGCCGGTCGGTAACGGGCCGTGGGCTGCGGCCATTGCAACGGCAATGAATACCCTCAACTTACCGGTGCTGCTGCACCACGGACAAATGGATAACGGTTGGCGTCTGACCCTGACGGGGGAAAACGGTGAACACAGCGTCATTACCGTCGCCGGATGTGAAACGCAATGGAACAAGGCGCAGTTGGCCACGCTGCCATTGACGCCGGAAACGCTGCTCTACCTGAATGGCGATCCGCTGACGGGCGAGTCGGGCGAGGTGCTGCGTGAGTGGCTGACCCGTCTGCCGTACGATCAATGGCGACTGCTGGCACCCGGACCACAACTGGAACAGCTCGGCGAAGACTTTTTTGCCATGCTCAGCGACAGCCACACCCTGCTGTCGCTTGACCGGCAGGAAACCGCATTGCTGTGCGGCGCAGGCAACGCGGTTGAAGTCGCGCAGCGCTATGCGGCTGCGCATAACATCAGCCTGATTTGCCGATTGGCCGAGGAGGGTGTCTGGATCTGTAGCGGAAAAAGCGCGCCGCAGCATTGCGCACTGGATGCGGCCAGCGGAGCCGAGGCGCTCGACAACGTCGACGCTCACTGTGCAGGTCTGCTGGCCGGCCTTTCCGCCGGTTGGACGCTGCCGCAGGCGGTTGAACTGGCCAACCGCGTGGCCGCGGGCACGCTGCCGTACCCGCCAGCGGTTGTCTGACGGGTAAAGCCGCCGCGAGACTGCGCCAATCTTGCCGAACGACTAGAGCGACGGCTGTACTACAAACTGGCCGGCGCTACCGCGATCGGCCATTTCCAGCGTCTGGCTGTGATACAGGAATGGGAAGTGTTCCGATGACGGCTGGGTGAAATAGACCAGCAGTTCTACGTCGCCGTCAACCCAGACGGTATCTTTCCAACCGCGATCTTCGGCCATTGGCTGCGCACCGTTAACCCGCTTCACCAGGAACTGCACGCCTTCGATATGGAACGCCTGCGGCGAGTCGGCATGCACGGTCCAGCGCTCCCAACTGCCCTGCAGGGTTTGCACATCGATGCGGTTCATATCCCAGATGGCACCATTGATGCCCGCCACGCTGTCGCCCAGACGGAATTCGCGTGACCGGCTGACGCTACCGTCCAGCAGTTGATCCGCCAGCAGGCGCATCGGCAGGTTGTCGGTGACCAACGGCAACAGGCCGGTGGGCTTCAGCGTCAGCACCTGAGTCGAGACCAACAGGCTGGAAGGCTCAAACAGACCACGGAGACGATCCATAATGCCCGCCGCTTCGCCGGCATTGATCGTGACCTCCTCGCCTTTCGACATGTCAATCAGCACTTCGCGTCGTTCGCCCGGCGCCAGGGAAAGCTGCTGCACCGCTACCGGCGCCGGCAGGAAACCCTGATCGCTGGCAATCACGTTCAGCGGGCGGCCATCGCTCAGTTGCAGCACATAGCGGCGTGAGTTGGAGGCATTGAGCAACCGCAGGCGCACCCAGCCGCGCGACACTTCCACATACGGGTTCTGCACGCCGTTAACCAGCAAGGTATCGCCAACGAAGCCCCCCTGCGACGGCGGGTTGTATTCCGGCGTGCCGAAGTTGTCCAGCCGCTTGTCTTGAACGATCACTGGGAAGTCATCTACGCCGTAATGGTTCGGCAACGGCAATGTCTTGCTGATGTCGTCTTCGATCAGCCACAGCCCGGCCAGGCCGTTATAGACGTGCGGCGCCATGCGATTCGGCGTATTGGCGTGATACCAGCAGGTAGCCGCCGCCTGACGAATCGGCAGCACTGGCGACCAGTCGACCCCGGGTGACATCATGCGCGCCGCGCCGCCCATCAGGGTTCCGGGAACCTGCAGGCCGCTGACGGTCATCGACACCGGTTCCGTCAGCCGGTTGCTGTAAATCAGTTTGACGTCATCACCGCTATAGACGCGCACCGTCGGCCCCAGGTACATGCCGTTGACGCCCCACACTGCGGCTTTGTTGTTCGCCATAAATGCCCAGTGGGCGCGTTGCAGGGTTAAGAACAGCGGTTGGCCACGACGCGATTCCAACAGCGGGGGGATCGGTAACGGAGTCTGCGTTCCGCTCGCCTCAGCCCTCAGCGGCACCGCTCCCGCGCACAGCGCCAAGCCCGATGCCTGAATAAACTGACGTCGACTGAGTGACATATTTTCTCCATGAAAACAAAAGCTAAACCGTGTGCAAAAACCGGGCCCCGACCATGCGCTTAAGCGTAGCAGGTAACCCGGCGTTAACGGCAGAGGTTGCCGTTTAAAAAAATATCGTTTGCTGCCGTTGGCAATATTATTCTCCGGCCGCTTCGCGCTGGGCGACTTCTTCATCCAGCTGCGCGATTTTCACCTGCATCAGCTCGCGGCAATGGGTCGCCAGCTCACGCACGTTTTCTTTACCGTATTTCGAGGTGTCGATCGGTTCCAGCATTTCGACAATCACATGACCGTTGTTCCAACGGTTCAGATTGATTTTATTACTGGTATTGGATACGCAGATCGGCACCACCGGCACGCCGGCGGTAATCGCCGCATGAAAGGCGCCGGTTTTAAACGGCATCAGGCCGCGACCACGGCTGCGGGTACCTTCCGGGAACATCCAGATGGAGATATTACGTTTGCCGATCTGTTCGACCACCTGCGAAATGGTGCCGTGCGCTTTGGCGCGGTTATCCCGATCTATCAGCAGATTGCCGGTCAGCCAATACAGTGGGCCAAAAAACGGGATCCACGCCAGGCTTTTTTTACCGACGGTAACGGTTCGCGGCTGCACGGCATTGGACGCGGTGACCATATCGTAATTGTTTTGATGGTTGGCAATGTAAATGCAGTTGCCGTAGTCGTCCGCCCCGGCGGGCCGACGCACTTCGACCTTTAGGCCGAATATCGTCGACAGACGGCCGAACAGATGGCCAAACGTCGCCACATGACGAGGGTTACGCGGGCTGAACAGACAGTAAATCGAACCGAAGATGCACACCAGAATACAGAATAGAGTGACGAAAACGGCACGCAAAATTAATAACATAACAACCTCATTAGCACACTGCTGACGCGCATTCCTTTCGCAAAACAGCGACCCGCCATGCTTCGGGCTGCATTGGCGTTGCCACCGGGATACAGCGCGAAGCCTGTCAGGTATCTCACTATTTTTTGCTATTTTCCTGCCAGCAGACAATCCGCACAATAAATTTATGCGGGGAAATGTTAACTATTTGAAAACAGCCATCGCCGACCTGGAGTAACCGGCGCAACATCGCCATGCTGCGCCCGGTACTTACTCTTCGCTATCGCCGGTTGACGCCCGTTGCGGCAGATCCAGCTCAACGCGGTCGATGCGCTGGAGACCCCGTGGCAACAGCGTTCCCTTGCGGCCACGTTCGGCACGGAACTTCTGCAAATCTTCCGGCCGCAGCGTCAGTTTCCGCTTGCCGACGTGCAGCGTCAGCGAGGTTTGCGGCGGCAGCACGAACAGCCAGGACAGCACGTCTTCACCGGATGCGGCTTGCGCCGACGGGATCGAGACGATTTTGTTGCCCTTGCCCTTCGATAGCTGCGGCAAGTCCGCTACCGGGAACATCAACATGCGGCCGGCCTTGGTGATCGACAGCAGCATGTCGTCGTCGCCGTGGATCTCCATCGGCGGCAGCGCCTTGGCGTTTTCCGGCAAGGTAATCATCACCTTGCCGGCACGGTTGCGCGCCACCAGATCGTTGAAGGTGCACACGAAGCCGTAGCCGGCATCGGACGCCATCAGCAGTTTCTGATCGTCGGCTGCCATAATCACCTGTTCGATGGTGGCACCCGGCGGCGGCGTCAGCTTGCCGGTCAGCGGCTCGCCCTGCCCGCGTGCCGACGGTAGCGTCAACGGATCGAGCGCGTAACTGCGCCCGGTGGAATCGATAAACACCACCGGCTGATTGGTCTTGCCGCGCGCGGCGGCGCGGAAGGTATCGCCGGCCTTGTAGCTCAGGCCACTCGGATCGATATCGTGGCCTTTGGCGCTGCGTACCCAGCCCATTTCCGACAGTACGATGGTCACCGGTTCAGACGGCACGAAATCGTGCTCGCTCATTGCCTTGGCTTCGGCACGTTCGGTCAGCGGTGAACGACGTTCATCGCCATATGCCAGCGAGTCGGCCTGAATTTCTTTCTTGATCAGGGTGTTCAGCTTGCGCTCGGACGCCAGCAGCGCCTGCAACTGGTCACGCTCCTTGGCCAGTTCGTCCTGTTCACCGCGGATCTTCATCTCTTCCAGCTTCGCCAGGTGGCGCAGTTTCAGCTCGAGGATCGCTTCCGCCTGGGTTTCGCTGATGCCAAAGCGCTGCATCAACACCGGCTTCGGCTCGTCCTCGCTGCGGATGATGTGGATTACTTCATCGATATTGAGGAACGCAATCAGCAAACCTTCCAGAATGTGCAGACGCTTCAGCACTTTTTCCAGACGGTAGTTGAGGCGGCGGCGCACCGTGTCGCGGCGGAACGCCAGCCACTCGGTGATGATTTCCACCAGCCCTTTCACCGACGGACGGTTATCCAGGCCGATCATGTTCATGTTGACACGATAGCTGCGCTCCAGATCGGTGGTGGCAAACAGGTGGTTCATCACCTGCTCGAGATCCACCCGGTTTGAGCGCGGTACAATGACCAGGCGGGTCGGATTTTCATGATCCGACTCATCGCGCAGGTCTTCGACCATCGGCAGCTTCTTGGCGCGCATCTGGCTGGCAATCTGCTCCAGCACTTTGGCGCCAGAGACCTGGTGCGGCAAGGCGGTGATCACCGCACTGCCGTCTTCTTTCTTCCAGACCGCGCGCATGCGTACCGAACCGCGACCATTCTGGTAGATTTTGCGAATTTCGTCGCGTGGCGTAATGATTTCCGCTTCGGTTGGAAAATCAGGGCCCTGCACGAACTCCAGTAGCTCATCAAGCGATGCGCCCGGCTTGTCGATCAGCGCGACGGCGGCGGCGGCAACTTCCCGCACGTTGTGCGGCGGAATATCGGTGGCCATACCCACGGCAATGCCGGTGGTCCCGTTCAGCAGGATGTTCGGCAGACGCGCCGGCAGCATTTTGGGCTCTTGCAGGGTGCCGTCAAAGTTCGGCACCCAGTCCACCGTACCTTGTCCCAGTTCGGCCAACAGCACTTCGGCGTACTTCGACAGGCGCGACTCGGTATAACGCATCGCGGCGAACGACTTCGGATCGTCCGGTGCCCCCCAGTTGCCCTGGCCGTCCACTAGCGGGTAACGGTAGGAGAATGGCTGCGCCATCAGCACCATCGCTTCATAACAGGCGCTGTCGCCGTGCGGATGATATTTACCCAGTACGTCACCCACGGTACGGGCGGACTTCTTGAACTTGGCGCTGTTGTTCAGCCCCAGTTCGGACATGGCGTAAATGATGCGGCGCTGTACCGGCTTGAGGCCGTCGCCAATATACGGTAGCGCCCGATCCATGATGACGTACATGGAATAGTTCAGATAGGCGTTTTCAGTGAATGTGTGCAGCGGTAAACGCTCAACACCGTCATGAGTCAGATCACTCATTACTCAATTATCCTCAGACCGTGGCTTGGCAATCCCTGATTCGGGGGCAAAGGACTGTCGTTCACAAAAGCAGTGCCCGTGATTGCTTGTCGATTCTTGCTGGCGATAGTACCTTATCTGGCCTTATTCTGTCACAGCATTGTCGGTGATACCGCCAGGGCGAGTGGTTGCTATCCGTTCGATTATTGCTAAATCAGCAAAAGTAATGTGACTCAGCACGCATTTTTCCCCTCTGCAATCCGGCGTACACTCCTCCAATCATTTTATTATTGAAAGAGACCGCTGATGAGCAACATCCTACTGATCAACGCAGGTAAAAAATTTGGCCACTCCAATGGCGAACTGAACGACACGCTGACCGACGTCGCCGCCTCTTTCCTGCGCGACGCCGGCCATGACCTCCAACTGACGGTGGTTGATCACGGCTACGACATTGAAGAAGAAGTGCAAAAATACCTGTGGGCCGACGCGATTATTTACCAGATGCCGGGTTGGTGGATGGGCGAACCCTGGATCCTGAAAAAGTACATCGATGAAGTGTTTACCGCCGGCCATGGCAGCCTGTACGCCAGCGATGGCCGTACCCGCTCCGATGCCAGCAAGAAATACGGCTCCGGTGGCCTGCTGCAAGGCAAAAAGCACATGCTCAGCCTGACCTGGAACGCACCGTTGGAAGCCTTTACCGACCCGGAACAATTCTTCCACGGCGTTGGCGTTGACGGCGTTTACCTGCATTTCCACAAGGCCAACGAATTCCTCGGCCTGGAAGCGCTGCCGACCTTTATCTGTAACGACGTCATCAAACAGCCTGATATTCAAGGTGATATCGCACGATATCGTGAGCATCTGACAAAAACTTTTGCTTAACTATAGCCGTCATGATTCACGCCGCCTGCGCCAGGCTACATGGCCCGGTACGCCCCAGGGTGACTTGGGCCAGCCGTCGCGCTGCGGCATGAAGCATCAGGCATAGACATTTCGCTGTTTGAAAAATGAGGTTGTGATGATCACCGTAATTGCAGAAATCAAAGTAAAGCCGGGCCACCGTGAGAGCGTATTGCAAGCGATCGAAAAGCTGATTCCGTCGGTGTTGGCGGAAGACGGTTGCGGCGGCTATCAGCCGATGATCGACCACAACGCGCAGCTGCCATGGAAGCAAACCGTGCCTGACTCAATATTTATGCTGGAAAAATGGGCCAGCCTGGCGCACCTGGAAAAACACCTGGAGATGGAGCATATGCATCGCCATCGGGCGACCATCAAAGACAGCGTGCTGGGTATCAATATTCAGGTGCTGGAAGCCGCACTGTAAAAGAAAACCCGGCAAATTTGCCGGGTTTTTTATTTGCGCCGCTGCGCATACGGGGGGCGCCATCGTTGGCTGTCAGACCGCCAGTTCGGCCATGTCGCCTTTGTCCTGCAACCAGTTGCGACGATCTTCCGAGCGCTTCTTGGCCAACAGCATATCCATCATCGCCAGCGTCTGATCGACATCCTCATCGTTCACCGTCAACTGCACCAAACGGCGCGTATTCGGATCGAGGGTGGTTTCGCGCAGCTGCAGCGGGTTCATCTCACCCAGACCTTTAAAGCGCTGCACGTTCGGCTTGCCTTTCTTGCGCTTCAACTGCTCCAGTACGCCGGCTTTTTCTTCCTCGTCGAGTGCGTAATACACTTCCTTGCCGAGGTCGATACGGTACAGCGGCGGCATCGCCACGTAAACGTGGCCGCCCTTGACCAGCGAGCGGAAGTGACGGACAAACAGCGCGCACAGCAGCGTCGCGATGTGCAGGCCGTCGGAGTCCGCATCCGCCAGGATACAGATTTTGCCATAGCGCAACTGGCTGAGATCGTCGCTGTCCGGATCGATGCCGATGGCAACGGAAATGTCATGCACTTCCTGTGATGCCAGCACTTCGTCCGAAGACACTTCCCAGGTATTGAGGATTTTACCCTTCAGCGGCATGATCGCCTGATATTCGCGGTCGCGCGCCTGTTTGGCCGAACCGCCTGCGGAATCCCCTTCCACCAGGAACAGTTCGGTCAGGCTGAGATCCTGGGCGGTGCAGTCGGCCAGTTTGCCCGGCAGCGCAGGGCCGCTGGTCAGCTTCTTGCGTACCACCTTTTTTGCTGCCCGCAGACGACGCTGGGCGCTGGAAATAGCCAGCTCGGCCAACTGCTCCGCTGCCTGCACGTTCTGGTTCAACCACAGGCTGAAAGCGTCCTTCACCACGCCGGAAACGAACGCCGCGCACTGACGTGACGACAAGCGTTCCTTGGTCTGCCCGGCAAACTGCGGATCCTGCATTTTCACCGATAACACATAGGCGCAGCGATCCCAGATATCCTCGGCCGACAGCTTCACGCCGCGCGGCAGGATATTGCGGAATTCGCAGAACTCGCGCATCGCGTCCAGCAGTCCCTGGCGCAAGCCATTGACGTGGGTACCGCCCTGCATGGTCGGGATCAGGTTGACGTAGCTTTCGGTCAGTAGCTCACCGCCTTCCGGCAGCCACAGCAATGCCCAGTCCACCGCTTCGATGTCACCGGCGAAACTGCCGACAAACGGTGCTTCCGGCAGGGTGATCAGGCCATTGACCGCCTCCATCAGGTAGTCGGTCAAACCGTCCTGATAGCACCAGCGCTGCTCGGTGTTGTTCACCTTGTCGATGAAATAGATTTCAACGCCCGGACACAATACCGCTTTGGCCTTCAGCAAATGGCTGAGGCGCGAAACGGAGAAGCGCGGGCTGTCGAAGAACTGTTCGTCCGGCCAAAAATGAACGCTGGTGCCGGTGTTACGTTTACCGCACGAGCCGGTAACGCCAAGATCTTGCACCTTGTCACCGTTTTCAAACGCGATGCTGTAAATGTTGCCATCACGCTTAACGTTGACTTCCACCCGTTTCGACAGGGCGTTGACCACCGAAATCCCCACGCCGTGCAGACCGCCGGAGAACTGGTAGTTCTTGTTGGAGAATTTACCGCCGGCGTGCAGCCGGCACAGGATCAATTCCACCGCCGGCACGCCCTCTTCCGGGTGGATGTCCACCGGCATGCCGCGACCGTCGTCAACCACTTCCAGTGACTGATCGGCGTGCAGAATCACGTCAATGCGCTTCGCATGGCCAGCCAACGCTTCATCGACGCTGTTATCAATCACCTCCTGGCCGAGGTGGTTCGGGCGCGACGTATCGGTATACATACCGGGACGACGGCGCACTGGTTCTAGACCGCTGAGTACTTCAATGGCATCAGCGTTATAGCTGGATTGAGTCATCGTAGATTATTTTTTCGTGGTTAAAGGAAGGTGCCGGACGGTCCGTTCAGACCGCGTTGAGCCCTAAAAAACCCACAATCTGCGGGAAGTAGTGCTCGAAACCGACGAAGGCATGGTTTCCACCTGACTCCACCGTTTGCCGGCAGGCGCTGTAATACGCCACTGCCTGGCCGTAATCGAGAATTTCATCGCCCGTTTGCTGCAGCAGCCAGATCAGATCCGGCGACTCCAAGGGGTCGATCTGCATCACTTTCAGATCGTAAACGTGACGAGACTCTAACACATATTGTTGACCGGTGTAGGGGTTCTCGTTTTGCCCAAGATAGTCAATCAGCAGCTCAAACGGCTTCACAGCAGGATTTACCACTACTGCTGGCAGCGCAAAACACTGCGACAGCCAGGTGGCATAATAGCCCCCCAGCGACGACCCCACCACGCCCAACGTCTGCCCGGCACGCTCCATCACCAGATTTTCCAGCAGTTCAGCGGCCTCTGCCGGGTAAGGTGGCAGTTGCGGCACCAGCATCTCGATATGTGGATGATGTTCAGCCAGCCACGCCTTGAACGACGACGCCTTGGCCGATTGGGGGGAGCTGTTGAAGCCGTGTAGATAAAGCAGCGTTGACATCAATATCCATCCGAATCCATGTCGGGGCGGAAATCATCGTTTTCCAGGCGGAAGACCTGCGTTTCCACGCGGCCATCCGGCAGCAGATCGAGATAGCGCCAGCCAGGAGAAACGTCATCGATGGTAAAATTAGTACAATGCGGCTTGAATTGCACGCAGGTCGACGGACTGGCCAACACGCGGCGACCGTGCCAGGCCAGATCAAGATCCTGATGAATATGCCCGCACAGCAGGGTATTTACCTTCGGATAGCGCTGCAGAACGACGTCCAGCATGTGCGGGTTACGCAGGCTGTGCTGATCGAGCCAGGTGCAGCCGGACGGCAGCGGATGATGATGCAGCAGCAACAGCGTGGCACGCTCGGGATACGCCTGCAAACAACGCTCCAGCCATTCCAACTGGTATTCGCTCAGCTCGCCGTGCGGCACGCCGAACACCTGGCTGTCCAGCAGGATCACCTGCCAGCCGTCGCCCAGTAGAACCTGCTTTGACGGGGAAATGCCCGCCGCCGCCAATGCGTCGACCATTGCCGGCTGAAAATCGTGATTGCCCGGCAGCCAGACGCATGGCGCAGGCAGTTGCGCGATGCCGTCGGCAAAATGCCGGTAGGCCTCGAGGGAATGATCCTGTGCCAGGTCACCGGTAGCGACAATCAGATCGTATTCCCGTTGCTGCGCGCAGATGGCATCCAATACCGCGTGATAACTGCGGTAAGTGTTGATGCCCAGCAAGGTCTCATTCTCGCCGGCAAAAAGGTGGGTATCGGTTATTTGTAAAATCCTGACCTTGGCCCCACTCGCCACGGGCAGTTTCAACAGGCTTTCCAAATGGTGTCCTTTGTTATCTCAGTCCATATCCCTACCGCATCGCGCTGCGTCGAGACGGCAACTGAACGGCAAATGGGTCGCAGACCGATTTGAACAACGCTTGCGTTGGCCCACCGGGTGAGCCGACGCTCATCATCCCTGGTATCTGACCGCCAGGCGACCAGGGTGAGCAAAGGCAGCCAACAAAGAGGCCGCTTGACGCATTGGGGGTGCCTAGCAAACCGGAACCGACATTGCCCCATGCGCTAAACAGTAGCGCAGCCAATCAGCAAGAAACTGGTTAATTTGATGCTTTTCGTCGCGTTGATGCAACTTTTTATTAGGATAATCATAACGCGCTTTAAAGCGAAAGATCTGCTGACTGGCACACACTTCCGCAACCATCGCGTCGTGATACAGCCGTACCGTCATCGCCGGCAGACTCCAATAGCTGACCGCCGGGAAGGTTTGTTCGATTTCCACCAGCGTGGTATAGCGCGTGGATTCCATTATCGTCAGACGATAATGCGCGCTGCTCACCTGATAAGTCACCGTTTCGCCCACTTGGTCATTGCGCGGCAGCAAGCGACGCAATTGCGCGAAGTTGGTTTCGCACAGTCTCATCATTTCCGGGAAATCAGGGGTGTAGCGCTTTGTCATTTACTTGATCCACTCTGCTCTGAGCGATTCATGGTGCAACGCCAGCCACTGCAATGCAATCACCGATGCCGCATTATCAATCGCGCCCTCTTCAACCCAACGGTAAGCCTGTTCGCGGCTCACCACATGGACTCGGATATCTTCATTCTCTTCAGCCAGCCCATGGATGCCTTCTGCGGTGCTGGCGTCCACTTCGCCCACCATAATCGACAGCCGTTCGCTGGTGCCGCCCGGGCTGGCGAGGTAGCTCAGTACCGGCTTGCAGCGCCCAACCACAATGCCCGCCTCCTCCAGCGCTTCTCGGCGACAGACATCCTCAACGCTTTCACCGACTTCGATCATGCCCGCCACCATTTCCAGTAACCAGGGGGACTCGGAAGTATCGACCGCGGCGATGCGCAGTTGTTCCACCAGTACCACCTGGTCGCGCTGTGGGTCGTAAGGCAGCAGCACCGCGGCGTGCCCGCGTTCAAAAATCTCGCGTCGGACCTCGCCGCTCATCTCGCCATTGAACAACCGGTGACGAAAACGGTATAAATTGAGTGAAAAAAAACCACGATAAAGCGTGTCACGTGCAATAATTTCTACATCATTTTTATCGAAAGTAACGGGCGTAGGCTGCGGACGGCTCATAAGCACTCTTCTCCTGCGTGAGTATGCCGATAAAATAAACAGTTTTGATGACAGAAACGGCGAGACTTTCTTTCGCCGCTTTGTGGTAGATTGTTGACCATGATATCAGGTGCGAAGTGCGCAGGCATTTCAGCCAGTGCTCACAGGGCATTCGAAAGATAAAAGTTCCCGCGGATGGCACATTCAGCCACCTTATGCGAACCGAAGACTCTGTTAGAATCGGCAACTATTTCGACTATCGTCAGCGCTAACATACCAATATTGCTGCACAACAAGGAATGCAAATGAAGAAACTGCTCCCCCCTTCTTATCGGACTGAGCCTGGGCGGCTTCAGTGCAATGAGCCAGGCAGAGAACCTGCTGCAGGTTTACAAACAGGCGAGGGAAAGTAACCCGGATCTGCGCAAGTCTGCCGCTGACCGTGATGCCGCATTCGAAAAAATCAACGAATCGCGCAGCCCGTTGCTGCCGCAGCTGGGTTTGACCGCCGGGTATACTTACGGCAGTGGTTATCGTGATATCAAAGATACCAATTCCGATACCACCAGCGGCTCGCTGGCGCTGACTCAGACCATTTTTGACATGTCCAAATGGCGTGCGCTGACGCTGCAGGAAAAAACCGCCGGTATTTCCGACGTTACCTTCCAGACCGCTGAACAGCAGCTGATTCTCAATACCGCCACCGCCTACTTCAACGTATTGAAGGCGATTGACACCCTGAGCTACACCCAGGCGCAGAAAGATGCGGTGTACCGCACGCTCGATCAGACTACCCAGCGTTTTAACGTCGGCCTGGTCGCCATTACCGACGTGCAAAACGCCCGATCCAATTACGATACCGTGCTGGCGGCAGAAGTCAGCGCCCGCAATGCGCTGGACAACGCGCTGGAATCGCTGCGTCAGGTCACCGGCGCCTTCTATCCGGAACTGGCCTCGCTGAACACCGACAGCTTCGCCACCAAGCGCCCGGACGCGGTTAATAACCTGCTGAAGGAAGCCGAAGCGCGCAACCTGAGCTTGCTGTCCGCCCGTCTGAGCCAGGATCTGGCCCGCGAGCAGATCAAATACGCACAGACCGGTTATATGCCGACCATCGACATGAGCGCCTCAACCGGTATTACCAATACCAACAACGGCGGCTCGCGTAATCGTACCGAGGATTCGGACGTTGGCCAGAACAAGATCGGCGTAAGTTTCAATCTGCCGATTTACAGCGGCGGCCAGACCAACTCTCAGGTCAAGCAGGCGCAGTACAGCTTCGTCGGTGCCAGCGAACAGTTGGAAAGCTCGCACCGTACGGTGGTGCAGACCGTGCGTTCGTCGTTCAATAACGTCAATGCCTCGATCAGCAGCATCAACGCGTATAAACAGGCGGTGATCTCCGCGCAAAGCTCCCTGGATGCCATGGAAGCCGGCTATCAGGTGGGCACCCGCACCATCGTCGACGTGCTTGACGCCACCACTCAGCTTTATGACGCCAAACGCAACCTGTCCGATGCGCGTTATACCTATCTGATCAACCAGTTGAACATCAAATCTGCGCTCGGCACGCTGAACGAAAACGATCTGATGATGCTGAACGGCGCGCTGGGTAAACCGGTGTCAACCGCGCCAGACGCCGTGGCACCGCAGAACAGCGCACAAGACGCCTATGCCGACGGCTACCAGGACAACGCGCCAATGCAGCAGACGACCGCGCCAGTACCTGCCAGTCGCAGCGTGTCCTCGGCACCGGCGCCACGTACCAGCGCACCGGCCACCACCGCTAGCCAACCGCGCAATCCGTTCCAAAACTGATAGCCTGGTCTGGCACGATATCGGGGGGTGGCGTCAGCCACGCCCCTTTTTTATGCCGAATGTTCGCCGGTTCACAGCCAGCCTCTCTCCCTTCGGTTTAGTATTATCCTTTCCCCGTGAACCTGTGGACGCAACGCGATGGAGAATCTCCCACTCTGGCAGCGCCTGATGGCTGACGGCGCGTTGCCGCCGTCACAGCGTCCGCCAGCGGCCATTTATGCCTCCTGGCTGCGTTGCCGCACGTTGATGCGCCCGTCGGTGTGGAAGGCGCCCCAGCGCGCGCTGGGCAGCACCTTCAGCTCCGTCTGCCAGCGCAAAAACGATTTGCTGACGCTGGGTCAGGCGGCGCTGGAGGACGCTTACGAATACATGGAGCAACGCCGTTGCGTGCTGATAATCCTCGATGAAAGCGGCTGTATGCTGTGGCAGTGCGGCGATATCACCACATGCCAACGGCTGGCGCAGTTGGGTTTGCTACCCGGCGCTTACTGGGCGGAAGGCGATATCGGCACCAATGCGCCGTCGCTGGCGGCGTCCGAAGGGCATCCGATTCAGGTCAGCGGCAAGCAGCATGTGCGTGAGGCGTTACATGACTGGTCATTCTGCGCCACACCGGTGTATGACAACAGCGGCCGTCAACGCGGCGCCATTGCGCTCGGCTGTCAACTCATCGCCGCCGCCGCCGGCGACCTGTCACTGACGCTGGCGCTGGCGCGCGAGATCGGCAATTCGTTGAATGCCGACGGTTTACTGGCTGAATCCAACCGCCACCTGAACCAGCTTTATGGCTTGCTCGACGGCGTGGACGATGGCGTCATGGCCTGGGATCACCGGGGTTATCTGCAATACCTCAACCAGCGCGCGGCAGCAGTGCTGAAACTCGACGTTCAGCACAGCCTGGGGAAACCGCTGGCGCAACTGCTGACGCTGCCGGCAATGCTCAAGCGCGCCATCGAGCAGCGGCAACCGTTGCAGCATATGGAGGTCACCTTCGAAAACCAGCAACAGTTTATCGCCACGCTGCTGACCTTGAAGCCGATCCCCGACGGCAACCACTGTGGCTTTATCGCCCTGCTGCATCCGCTGGAACCGCTGCGCCGTTACGTCAGCAGCCAGCTTGGCCGCGTCAGCCATACCTTTGAGCAAATGCCGTCCGGCTCGCTGGAGATGCGCCGCCTGATCCGCTATGGCCAACAGGCCGCCAAAGGTAATCAGCCGATTTTGCTGTGTGGTGAAGAGGGGGTAGGCAAGGAGCTGCTGGGCCAGGCGATTCACAATGCCAGCGAACGCGCCGCCGGGCCGTATATCGCCCTCAACTGCCAACTGATGCCCGAAGCGCAGGGCCTGCGCGATCTGCTGGGCAGCGATGCCAACGAAGAGCGGGCCGGGCAATTAAGCAAATTCGAGCTGGCCAACGGCGGCACACTGTATCTGGAACAGATTGAGTATTTACCGCCGGATATGCAATCAGCGCTGTTGCAGGTGCTGAAAACCGGCATTGTCATGCGACTCAATTCCAACCGGGTGATCCCGGTCGATGTACGCATCATCGCCACCAGCGCCGCCAATCTACCGCTGTTGGTGCAGCAAAACCGCTTCCGCCGCCAGCTGTTTTACAGCCTGCAGGCGTTCGAAATCCTGATCCCGCCGCTACGCCAGCGTCTGGACGACATTCCGCTGTTGGTACACCATCATTTACACGCGTTGGAATTGCATTTTCAATGCCGCTTCCGGGTGGATCATGACGTCTTGACCCAGCTCGGGTTATACCCGTGGCCCGGCAACGATCTGCAACTGAAAGGCGTGGTGGAGCGCGCGGCCATGATCTGCCATAACCACCATATTCAACTGGCGGATTTACCCGCCCATCTGCTGGGCCAGCAGCTGGCGTCTGACCTCCCGCCGACCATTACCACGCCCACGCTGGCGGAAACCGAACGTCAGGCGATCCTGCACGCGGCCAGCGTCAGCCGTGGACAGTTAAACGAAATGGCCCAATTGCTGGCGATCGGCCGCACCACGTTGTGGCGGAAAATAAAGCATTATCAAATCGATATCCGCCAGTTCAAGCTGCGCGCCTAGTGGCTGAGCTGCAGCACGCCGCGCGCGGCATCCAGCATGGCTTGCTGACCGCTACGGGTTTTGCTCAGACAATCGCTCATGCCAACCACCATCGGAATGCCCATCGCCTTGGCCAGAATTGCGCTGTGTGACAGCGCGTGGCCGCCACTCAGGCAAATGCCCAATACCATGCGGCGATCCAGCATCACCACTTCCGACGGCATCAGCTCATCCATTACCAGGATCGCCGGCGTGGTCAAGACGATCGGTGGAATAGTCTGCCGCTGCAAATGGCTCAGGGTACGGCGCAGCATATCGCGCACGTCCAGTTCGCGCGCGCGCAAATACTCGTCGTCCAGCGTGCGATAATCGGCGGCGATGGCCTCCAGCTCTTGCCGCCATGCCTGCTCAGCGCTGCAAAACTGCTGGGCGATACGCGTATAGGCCGCCTGTTGCAGATCCGGATCGTCCAGCAACATGCTGTGCGCGCCGAATATTCCCGCCTGCGGTTTGCCGATCAAGGTCGCGGTACGCTCCGCCAGCCGGTTCAAATCGCTCAGCGTATGCTGCAAGGCTTCACGCAGCCGCTGCTGCTCGTTGAGAATGTCGTCAGCGCCGATCTTGCGTTCCGCCAGCGTCGGCCAGAAACTGTAAACCTGCAACACCGGGCCGCTACTGACGCTCTCCTCCACGGGAATGCCGTGCAGCGAAGGTTGTTGGTGAGCTGAAACCGTTTCGCCAAAATGCTGTTCCGCCAGCGCCTGGAAAGCGGCCAGGGCCAGATCGGCCTGCGTGCCGCTGGCGATCAGCCGCACGCTATCACCCTGGCGAACCTGCAGCAGCGCCAACTGATTCAAACTGCGCGGATTGGCGCATTGGCCGGCCTTTTCCAGCACCAGTTCGGCATCGAACGGCGCCAGCGTTTCCGCCAGCCGTGCTGCCGGGCGTGCATGCAGGCCATGGGCATTTTGCACCGTCCAACTGACGCTTTTTCCCTGGTTTAGCGGCAGGCTCAGCGATTTGCTGGTTGGCGTCGCTTCACCCAACTGCGCCTGCTTGGCCTGTAATGCGCCACGCGCTTCGGCCAACACCTGCTCCAGCCCGGCTCCTGAATTGGCCGCAACGATCGCCGCCAGCGTGCCCTCCACCAGCGGCGCGGCGCACAGCGATACCTTGGCCGCCAACGCCGGATCCAGCAGCTCCAGCGCGGTTTCCGCGCTCAGCACTGCGCTGCCCAAATCCATCAACACTACGATGGCATCGCCGTCTGCCACCGCTTCAATCGCCGCCATGACTTTTATCGCGTCGGTACCGATGGGATGCTGTTCATCATCAACCCCCGCCGCCAGCGCCAGTTTACAGCCGTCGCCGCGCATCAACTGTTGCGCCAGCGCCTGAACGCCCTGCGCCAGTAACGCGCTGTGAGAAACCACTACGATATTGATCATTTTGCCTCCCGCCTAGGCGGCGATTTCCGCCAGCGTTTTCACCATCAACATTACCGACGTGGCACCCGGATCCTGGTGACCGATGCTGCGCTCGCCGAGGTAGCTGGCTCGCCCCTTGCGCGCCTGCATGGCAATCGTTGCTTCCACCGCCTGCTGCGCGCACTCTGCCGCCCGTTGCAAGGCTTGCGCCACGCTCAGTTGCTGTTGCGCCGATTGCCGCAGGCTCCCGACCACCGGCCACCACGCGTCACACATGGTTTTATCGCCCGGCTCCGCCTTACCCCGCATCACCACCCCCTCGACCCCTTCCTGCATCATGTGCTGCAATTCCGCCAGATCCAGACTTTGCTTGGCATTGGCCGCCTGCGCGGCGCGAATGAAAAACGTGCCGAACAGCGGACCGCTCGCACCGCCAACGCTGGACAGCAACGTCATGCCGGTGTTCTTCAGGATGAAACCGATATCCTTGTCCGCCACCGACGGCAGTTTTCTACCACTTTATTAAAGCCACGGTTCATGTTGAGGCCATGATCGGCATCGCCGATGTCGGTGTCCAATTGAGTCAGAAAGTCTCGTTCACGGGCAAAGACCTCGCCGCAGCGCATCAGCCAGTCAACCACCTGTTGTTTTGTCAGCATCATCTGTTCTCCTCAGCAGCCCCAACGTAGCGCAGGGGTTTTCACCGGCGCATCCCACAGCGCCAACAATGGATCGTCCACTTTCAACAGCGTGATGGAAACGCCCTGCATGTCCAGCGAAGTGCAATATGCGCCGATCAGGTTGCGTTCGATGATGATTCCCGCCTCCGCACAGCGCTCTGCCAGACGGTGGTAAACGCCGTACAGCTCTGACAGTGGCGTCCGCCCCCAGGTTATTCACCAGCGCAATCACCCGATCGCCACGCATCAGCGGCTTTTTTACCTGTACATCATCGCGCCATTCGCCTTGCGCCCGCTGCCAGACGCGCAAGGTGCGCTGATAATTGCCGTGTTCTATCAACGTATGGAACATGTCATCCACCGCGTGGTTAAGCGTAGTGAATGGCCGCCGTTCAATGCCCGGCTCGCCGTGAATGCCCACGCCGAACTCCATCTGGTTTTCCGCCAGCGTAAACGACGGTTTACCGGCCGCGGGTACGGTACAGGCGCCCAGGGCAATGCCGATTGAATGTCCCTGATTGTTCAAGCGGTGACCCAGCGTCACCAGATCATCCAGCGTATCGCCGCGCTGTGCCGCCGCGCCAAGCAGTTTTTCCATCAGTACGGTATTGGCAACGCCACGCCGTCCTGCGGTAAACAGGCTGTCTTTCACCGCCACGTCGTCGTCCACCAGCACCGTTGCCACCGGTATGCCGCCGTCGTGCAGCAGCTCCGTGGCGGTTTCAAAATTCAGCACGTCGCCGGTGTAATTCTTGATCAGCAGCAGCACACCGGCGCCGCCGTCAATCGCCAAGCCGCATTCGTACATCTTGTCCGGCGTCGGCGAGGTGAAAATCTCGCCCGGACAGGCGCCGTCGAGCATACCCTCACCAACGAAACCGCAGTGCATCGGTTCATGGCCACTGCCGCCGCCGGAGAGGATCGCCACCTTGCCCGCCACCGGACCATCGGCGCGGGTGACAAACAGCGGATCCTGATGCACCCGCAGTTCGGGGTGCGCTTCGCCCAGGCCGAGCAGTTGCTCGTCCAATACTGTTTCAACCTGATTAATAAGCTTTTTCACGGTTAACTCCTCTGTAGGGGACAGCGGGATCGGGGGGTGGTCAACGGTGACTATACGACGCCACAATCACTTGGCGATCAGCCGGTTTTTTGTTTCATTATGGAACACCAATCGGCAGCTGGGGTTTCATTTTGAAACAGCGAAGCGTGTTTTTTCAGCAGTAAAGAGAACTGGCGCACAGCAAAACGTATAGCTGCGTAAAGAGTCGCGCCAGGCCTGGGATTCAGCTTTAATTTTGAGCATCTTTCCCCTATCCTTACGCCACTACTGGGAAAGGGCGAAAACAGCCCGCACGATGGGATTAACAACGATGAAACGGACAAAAAACATCAACCAAGAGACGTTCCGCAAATCCTGGCGCAGCTACCGCGTTGCCCCGGTGGCTTTGGCGATCAGCGCAGTGTTTATGCTGGCCGGCTGTGAAAAGACGGATGAAACGGTCTCGCTGTACCAGAATGCCGACGACTGTTCGCGCAGTAACCCGTCGATGAGCGAGCAGTGCACCACCGCTTACAACAACGCATTGAAAGAAGCCGAAAAAACCGCACCGAAGTACGCCAGCCGTGAAGACTGCGTGGCCGAATTCGGTGAAGCGCAATGTACCCAGGCACCGGCGCAGGCCGGCATGGCGGCCGAGTCGCAAAGCAGCGGCAGTTTCTGGATGCCGCTGATGGCCGGCTACATGATGGGACGCATGATGGGCGGTTCCGGCTTTGCCCAGCAGCCGCTGTTCACCTCAAAAAACCCGGCCAGCCCGGCGAACGGCAAGTTTGTTGACGCCAGCGGCAAGAACTACGGTCCGGCCACCGCCGGCGGGCGTACCATGACGGTGCCAAAAACCGCCATGGCGCCAAAACCGCCGGTGACCAATACCATCACCCGCGGCGGCTTCGGTGAGTCGGTTGCCAAGCAGACCAGCATGCAGCGCAGCAGTGCGACATCCGGCTCACGCAGCATGGGTGGTTAAGGCATGAAACGCGTTGCAATTGCAGAACGCCCGGACTGGCGTGAAAAGGCGGCGGAATTCGGCTTCAACTTCCACACCATGTATGGCGAACCCTATTGGCGGGAAGACGCTTATTATCAGTTCACGCTAGCGCAAATCGACGAGATCGAAAGCGCCACCGCCGAACTGCATCAGATGTGCCTGCAAGTGGTTGAAACCGTGGTCGACAGCGATGAGCTGCTGGCCAAATTCCGTATTCCGAAACACACCTGGGAATTCGTGCGCAGCTCATGGCGCACCAATACGCCGTCGCTCTATTCACGCCTCGATCTGGCCTATGACGGCGTTAACCCACCGAAACTGCTGGAAAACAACGCCGATACCCCAACGTCACTTTACGAGGCGGCGTTCTTCCAGTGGATCTGGCTGGAAGACCAGATCAATGCCGGCAAACTGGACGCACAGGCGGACCAGTACAACAGCCTGCAAGAGAAACTGATTGAACGTTTTGGCGAACTGAAAGCTCAGCACGGATTCCAGCTGCTGCATATGGCTTGCTGTCAGGACAGCGAGGAAGATCGCGGTACGGTGCAATATTTGCAAGACTGCGCGCAAGAGGCTGGCATCGCCACCGAATTCCTGTTTATGGAAGAGATTGGCCTCGGCGAAAAAGGCCAGTTCACCGATCTGCAAAACCAGGTCATCGGCAACCTGTTCAAACTGTATCCCTGGGAGTTCATGCTGCGCGAAATGTTCTCCACCAAGCTGGAAGACGCCGGTGTTCGCTGGCTGGAGCCCGCCTGGAAAAGCATTATCTCCAATAAGGCGCTGTTGCCGATGCTGTGGAAAATGTTCCCGGATCACCCGAACCTGCTGCCGGCCTATTTTGCCGAAGATCGGCACCCGACGCTCGATCACTACGTCGTCAAACCGCTGTTCTCCCGCGAAGGCGCCAACATCAAGATTGTGAAAAACGGTCAGGAAGTGGCGCGGGTTGACGGCCCGTATGGCGAAGAAGGCATGATCGTGCAGCAATTCCATCCGCTGCCACAGTTCGACGGCAACTACACGCTGATCGGCAGTTGGCTGGTGGACGATCGGCCGTGTGGCATTGGCCTGCGAGAGGATCGTGAACCGATCACCCAGGATCTGTCACGCTTTTATCCGCATATCATCCTCGATTAACCAACAATGCCAGCGATACGCTGGCATTGTTTTAGCCCACCTGCACCGACAGCATACTCAACGCGCCCATTTCCAGGCCGTCAATCGGTACGCCAATCGGCTCCTCACCGTTCCAACTGCCCAGCACGTACAGCAACGGCAGATAGTGTTCCGGCGTCGGGTTGGACAGCGCCGCCCCCTCGTGCTGCATAAAATTCACCAGAGGATGGTGTTCGCCCCGGTAGGTCAGGTTGTCTCGCACATAGCGATTAAACGACTCGGCCCACGGGTACGGGCTGGTGTCGCCCTGCCATTTCACCTTTCTCAAATTATGCACCACGTTGCCGCTGGCCACCATCATCACCCCCTGCTCACGCAGCGCCGCCAGTTTCCTGCCCAGTTCAAAGTGATATTCCGCCGGTTGCGTACCGTCGATGCTCAATTGCACCACCGGAATATCCGCTTGCGGATACATCTTGATCAACACTCCCCAACTGCCATGGTCGAGCCCCCATTCGCCGGTATCGGCCGTGACCGTGGTCGGTGCCAGCAACTGTTGCACCTGCGCAGCCAACGCCGGTGAACCCGGCGCTGGGTATTGCGTATCAAACAGCGCCTGCGGGAAACCGCCAAAATCGTGAATGGTTTTGGGAAATTCCATCGCCGTTACCGCAGTACCGCGGGTATACCAATGGGCAGAGATCGCCAGAATTGCCTTCGGCCGCGGCAGCGTTTCGCCCAGTTGGCGCCACGCTGCGGTATAGCGGTTTTCTTCCAATACGTTCATCGGGCTACCATGGCCGAGGAACAGAGCAGGCATGCGAGAAGTGGTCATAACTTATCCTTTGCTGAAGGTTCAACGTTACTGCTGACTACCTTACGCCGTTTGTCAGCGCGACACAGTCGGATAAGCGTGATGAAGATATTCAAGAAATTTGAACGGTTAAATCAATAAGAACAATCAGGCAAATCCACTCGATTTATACCTTTACTCTGTTAGTATCAGAATATGAATAATTATCATTAGCATAGAGGACCACGATGTCGGTACCGCTGATTTTGACTCTGCTGGCCGGTGGTGCAACCTTCGTAGGCGCGCTGTTCGGCATCATCGGACAGAAGCCCTCCAACCGGCTGCTGGCGTTTGCCCTCGGTTTCGCCGCCGGGATTATGCTGTTGATTTCTCTAATGGAAATGCTGCCTGCCGCGCTGCATACGCCGGGCATGTCGCCAATGCTGGGCTATGGGATGTTCATGTTCGGCCTGCTGGGGTATTTTGCGCTCGATCGCATGTTGCCGCACCAGCACCCGCAGGATCTGGTGCAGAAGCCGCTCAAACCGCTCAATCTGAAGCGCACCGCGATCCTGCTGACGCTCGGCATCAGTCTGCATAACTTCCCGGAGGGCATTGCCACCTTCGTCACCGCCAGCGCCGATCTGGAACTGGGCATGGGCATCGCGTTAGCCGTTGCCATGCATAACATTCCCGAAGGTCTGGCGGTGGCCGGGCCGGTGTACGCCGCTACCGGGTCAAAAAACCAAAGCGCTGTTCTGGTCGGGAATATCGGGGTTGGCAGAAATTCTCGGCGGGGTACTGGCGTTTGTGCTGCTTGGCCCGATGATTTCCCCGGTGGTGATGGCCTCAATCATGGCGGCGGTGGCCGGCATTATGGTGGCCTTGTCGGTAGATGAACTGATGCCACTGGCAAAAGAGATCGATCCGCATAATAACCCCAGTTACGGCGTATTGTGCGGTATGGCAGTGATGGGTTTTTAGCCTGACGCTGCTGCAAAGCGGCGGCATCGGTTAATGCTAAAAATGCAAAAAGGCTGAACCAGGTTCAGCCTTTTTTATCTGCCTATCGGCCACAGGTGTCGCACGCAACACCCTGGCAGAACATCAGCTCGCCTGCTTTTCGTGCATCTGGCGGTAGGCCACCAGATCTTCGATGGTCAGCACCGGCATCTCGTGCTGCTTGGCGAACGCGATCACTTCCGGCGCATGCGCCATGGTGCCATCATCGTTGGTCAGTTCACAGAGTACGCCAGCGGGTTTAAAACCGGCCAGCGCCACCATATCGATGGTCGCTTCGGTGTGGCCACGACGACTCAGCACGCCACCCGGCTGTGCGCGCAACGGGAACACGTGGCCCGGGCGGTTCAGATCGCTCGGTTTGGCATTGTCGGCAATTGCCGCACGAATGGTAGTCAGGCGGTCTGCGGCGGAAACGCCGGTGGTAACGCCCTGCGCCGCTTCAATGGTCACGGTGAAGGCGGTCTGGAACTGGCTGGAGTTGTTGGTCACCATCATTGGCAGCTCAAGCTGCTGACGGCGTTCTTCGGTGAGACACAGGCAAACGATGCCGCTGCCGTGGCGAATGGTCAGCGCCATCTGCTCCACGGTCATGGTTTCGGCGGCGAAGATCATGTCACCTTCGTTTTCACGATTTTCATCATCAAGCACCATAACGCCGCGCCCATTGCGCAATGCGTCCAACGCGCGTTCAACGCGTTCTACCGGCGTGCCGAAGTCTGAAAGTAGCGTCTGATTCATGGTAAAAAACCTCATTAAATTTATGGATTACCAGAACCAGGGCGATCTTGAGGAGTGGCGTAGAGATAGCCAAAAATAACGCAAGCGGGCGTAAGCCCGGCAGTTACCGTTACTCTCTCCCATCCGGACTATAACCGTCGGCCCCGGAATTACACCGGATCTGCTGACCTCTAACCGACCCAAAGGCTGGCTGAGCGCTCGCGGGCTTTCACCGTAGAAGATGATTTACCGCCGGTGGGGACTTTCACCCCGCCCTGAGAATAAGCGTTATGACTATAACGCTAATGATTATCCGAGGCAATTGGCAAAGCGTGCACTTATCATGCATATCGGCAAGGTGAAAGTTAGTTTATCCAGCGGGCAACTCGCATTACACTAGGCAACAGCCATTACATTCTGAAAGGGATACGCCATGATTGACCCGAAAAAAATTGAACAGATCGCACGCCAGGTACATGAATCCATGCCCAAGGGTGTCCGTGAATTCGGGGAAGACGTAGAAAAGAAAATCCGTCAGGTGCTGCAAGCGCAGCTGACCCGCCTGGACCTGGTCAATCGCGAAGAGTTTGACGTACAGACTCAGGTTCTGCTGCGCACGCGCGAAAAACTGGCTCTGCTGGAGCAGCGTCTGGCCGAGCTGGAAAGCAAGCAGACCGGCACGCCAAAGCAGGAAGAAGAATAAATCGCTTGCCGGATCGGGGCTGAACGCCGGTTCAGCCCTGTATTTCTTACGCCTTGCCGCGCGGCAACACCAGCCAAATCAGCACCAACATCGCCAGCGCGTAGAGACTTTTCCAGCCGATAATCACCAGCAACAGCAGGCACAGCAGCGTGCCAACCGCCGCCATCCAGCGCGAACGGCCCAATAAAATGCGGCAGCCCGCCAGCATGCACAGCAGATAAATCAGCACGAAGATTCCGTTGGCGTACACCAGCAGCGTGTCCAGCGGCAAATCAAGCGCGTAGATCAGCAAGGTAAACAGCAAGCAGCTGCCCACCACTGCGCTGAGCGCATTGACCGGTGCCTGTCCGGCGGACAATTGCGCCAAGGCGCTGCCGGGCTTGCTCTGCGCCTGCGACCACACCAGCCGGGCAAAACTCTGGGTATAGATATTCACGCTGGCGAAACAGGCCAGATAACCGATCACGCAGGCAATCCACAGCGCATGCTGGCCAAACAGCTGCACCACGATAGCGGGCAGCGAGGCCGCAGCCGCCTGGTGCTCACCGTAGGCGTGAAAGTGCAGCACCGCGACGGTACAGCCCCAGTACACCAGGCCGGCCACCAGCAGACCCAGCAGCAAAGCGCGCGGGAAGTCGCGTTCCGGCTGGCGAAACTCCGTCGCCAGATGCGCAAAGGCCTCCAGTCCGACGAAGCACCAGAACATCACCGCCAGGGCATGAAACAGCTTGGGAGGAGAAATCTCATCGAGCGCCGGCCAAGGAATATGCGCCGGTCTGATCCCACCTTTCCACCAGATGGCAGCCACCAGAGCCACCACCAGGATCGCGATCAGGGTTTGAATATTAGCGCTGGAGCCGGCGCTGCGGGTACCGAGCAACCAGATGGCCATCAGCGTGGCGATTTGCACCAGCAGCAGGCCGTTGGCACTCCACCCGAGCGTTGCCTGCCAGAAACCGGCGGCGATTTGCAAGGCGGCGGGCAAACCCACCGGGATCACCGACAGGAACAGCCAGGCGGTGACCTTGGCCATACGCGGACCAAACGCCATACCGACAAAATGCGCCGCACCGCCGGCGCTGGGGAAGTGACGTCCTAACGCGGCAAAGGCGATGGCAATCGGGAACACCAATGCAATCAGCAGCGGCCAGGCCCACAGGCTATCCCCCTGCGCCAGCTGGGCCGCTAACGCCGGCACGGCAAACACCCCGGTGCCGAGCAGCGAGGTGGACAACAGGCCCACTCCCTGCGCCAACCCCAGTTCCTGTTTTAATCCACTCACTGGCAACCACCGCAATCAGGGGCGTCAGGCACGCCCACGCAAGATGTTCTCGTTGCAGCGGCGTGATTAACCGCGCCCGTCCTTGATGGCTTTGATGATATTGGTCGTTGACAGACCATCTTCAAAGTTCAGCACTTTCACGTCGCCGCCGTTGGCCCACACTTCAGCGCTGCCAGCAATCTCTTCCGGTTTGTAATCGCCGCCTTTCACCAGCAGATCCGGCAGGATATCGGCGATCAGGCGCTGTGGCGTGTCTTCTTCAAACGGCACCACCCAATCGACCGCCTCCAACGCGCCCAGCACGATCATGCGGTTTTCCAACGCATTTACCGGGCGGGTTTCGCCCTTCAGGCGCTTGGTAGATGCATCGCTGTTGACCGCGACGATCAGGCGATCGCCCAGTTTGCGGGCATTGGCCAGGTAAGAGACGTGACCAGCATGCAGAATGTCGAAGATACCGTTGGTCATGACCACTTTTTCGCCGCGCTGGCGTGCCTGCGCCACCGCCTCTTTCAACTGTGCTTCGCTCATCACGCCAAAACCGGTTTCAGCTCGACCACGGATGGCATTTTCCAGCTCGATCGGCGAAACGGTGGAGGTCCCCAGCTTGCCGACCACCACGCCAGCGGCGGCGTTTGCCAGGAAACACGACTCTTCCAGCGTATTGCCGGCGGCCAGCGCCGCGGCCAATACGCCAATCACCGTGTCGCCGGCGCCGGTCACGTCGAACACTTCCTGCGCCTGCGTTGGCAGATGCAACGGCGGACGACCCGGTTGCAGCAGCGTCATGCCATGTTCCGAACGCGTCACCAGCAGCGCGGAAAGCTCGAAATCAGCCACCAGCTTCATGCCGCGTTGCACCAGCTCAGCTTCGTCCTTGCAGTGGCCCACCACCGCTTCAAACTCCGAAAGGTTTGGCGTGAGCAGCGTCGCGCCACGGTAGCGTTCAAAATCGGTGCCTTTGGGATCGATCAATACCGGCACCCCGGCGTCACGCGCCAGTTTGATCATGCCTTGCACCTTGCTCAGCGCGCCCTTGGCGTAATCGGACAGCACCAGTGCGCCAATCTGCGGCAGCGCCAGTTGAATGCGCTCCAGCATCGGCTGTGGATCGACGTTGGAAAAACCTTCTTCGAAATCAAGGCGAATAAGCTGCTGATTGCGAGACAGCACGCGCAGCTTGGTGATGGTCGGATGCGTCGGTACCGACACGAAGTCACAACGTACGTTGACTTCGTTGAGCTTGGCGCTCAGCGCACGCGCCGCATCGTCAATGCCGGTCAGGCCCACCAGGCGCGAGTTGGCGCCCAGCGAGGCAATGTTCATCGCGACGTTAGCCGCACCGCCGGGACGCTCTTCGATGGTATCCACCTTGACCACCGGTACCGGGGCTTCCGGTGAAATACGGCTGGTCGGCCCATACCAATAGCGATCCAACATGACGTCACCAACCACCAGTACACCGGCGCGGCGAAAATCAGGCAGTGTAACTTTCATCCGATAACTCCAAACAGGTCATAAAATTAATGGCGCCGATAGTATCACAGACGCCGTTGATACCAGCAAAAACCTGGTGTCTAACCCAGCCACTGGCTCCAGCTGGCGCGCACCTGTGCGCGCTCGGCGGTGAACAGTTCGCTGCTGACTTTGCCGGAGTGCTCCTGCAACGCCAGGTGATGAATTTCATCGCGCATGGTGACATAAGCGCGGGTCAACGCACGCGCTTCGTCTTCCGGCATGATGTCGTAATTGGCCATCAACTCGAAAATCCGCACGTTATCGGACCAGCGCGTCAGGCGCGGTTCGTCGGCGGCATAGCGTAAGACCAGATATTGGGCGATAAATTCGATATCCGTTATCCCCCCCTCATCCGCTTTGATATCAAACAGCTCGCGCTGCTTGTTGCCGAGGTGATTTCGCATTTTTTCGCGCATGTCGCGCACTTCCTGCTGCAACGTTGCGCCGACGCGCGTTTTGCAGAGGATCTGGCTGCGGATTTGATCGAAGCGTTGATGCAGTGCCGGATCGCCATACACGATACGCGCCCGCACCAATGCCTGGTGTTCCCAGGTCCAGGCTTCGTTCTGCTGATAATCGGCAAAGGCCTCCACGGTGCTGACCAGCATGCCGGCCGCGCCGGATGGCCGCAGACGTGCGTCCACCTCATACAGAATGCCGGACGAGGTTCGGGTGCTGAACAGGTGCATCACGCGCTGCGCCAAACGCAGATAGAACTGGCGGCCGTCAATGCAACGATCGCCGTCGGTCATCACGTCAGGCGGACAATCCAGCAGGAACACCAGATCGAGATCGGAACTGTAGCCCAGTTCCCAACCGCCCAGCTTGCCGTAGCCAATCACCGCGAACCCGCGACCTTCACGCTCTTGCAAGTGGGTCGGCTGGCCATAGCGTGCCACCATATCGTTCCACGCCTGTTGTACCACGGCGTCGATGATCGCCTCCGCCAGATAGGTTAAGTGATCGCTCACTTTCATTACCGGCAGCGCTTCGGCAATATCACCGGCGGCAATGCGCAACTGCTGCGCCTGCTTGAACTGCCGCAGCGCCTCCAGACGCTGTTCTTCGTCATCTTCCGGGACTCGCAGCAAATACTGCCGCAGCTCGCTGCGATAGGCATCCGGTGCTACCGGCTGGTAGAGCGTTGACGGGTCAAGCAGTTCATCCAGCAGCAGCGGATAGCGCGCCAATTGGCTGGCCACCATCGGCGACGCCGCGCACAGGCGAATCAGGTGGCTGAGCGCCGCCTGATACTCCACCAGCAGCTCCAGATAGGTGGTACGGGTGACGATGCTCAACAACAGCTGCGTCAGACGCACCAGCGCGGTCGGCGCGTCGTTGCGCTGGCAGACTGCCGCCAGCAAACGCGGCATCAGTTGATCCAGCACGTCGCGCCCGCGCGGCCCGATGGTACGCTTGTCCACATCGTGGCGGAATTCGGCGATGGTGCGCAACATCATGCTCCGCTCCTCGTCGTCCAGATGCGGCGTCAACGGTGCGATTTCCTGCTGTTCCAGGGCATCCTGCCACAGGCTGTGATAATGCTGATAGTGGGGATCTTCGCCGATATCGGGGCTGTCGTCGCCGATAAGCTGGTCAAACACCGCCCTGACCGCCTGCATATGGTACTCCAGACGTTGCAACAGGGTTGGCCAGTCGGCAACGCCCATGCCCCAGGCCAGTCGCGCCTGATCGAGCGCATCCTGCGGCAGGGTCTGGGTTTGCTGATCGGCTATCGCCTGCAACAGGTTTTCCAGACGACGCAGGAACAGATAGCCGTCGCTCAGTTGCACCACCTGCTCGGGTGGCAACAGCCCCAGTTCGCCCACCGCCTGCAGCGTCGGCAACAGCGCCCGCCCCTGCAATGCTGGCTCGCGCCCGCCTCGGATCAATTGAAACACCTGGGTGATAAATTCGATTTCGCGAATGCCGCCGGCTCCCAGCTTAATGTTGTCCTTTAGCCCACGGCGCCGCACTTCACGTGCAATCATGCCTTTCATATTGCGCAGCGACTGGATCACGCTGAAATCGATGTAGCGGCGGAACACGAACGGCCGCAGCATCTTGCGCAGCTCCTGGCTGTATGCATCGTCAAACCCGCCCATCAGACGCGCCTTGACCATCGCGTAGCGCTCCCAGTCGCGCCCCTGTTCCTGGTAATAGTCTTCCAGTGCGGCAAAGCTCATCACCAGCGGGCCGCTGTCGCCAAACGGCCGCAGGCGCATGTCGACGCGATAGACAAAACCGTCGATGGTTTGCTGATCCAGCGCTTTGATCAGCCGCTGACCGAGGCGCGTAAAGAATTGGGCGTTATCCAGCTGGCGCCGACCGCCTTCGGTCTGGCCATTTTCCGGGTAGGCGAAAATCAGATCGATATCCGAAGAAAAGTTCAGTTCGCCGCCGCCCAGTTTACCCATGCCAAGGATCAGCAGCGGCTGCGGCACGCCTTCGCCATTGCACGGCGTGCCCCATTCGCGACAGCAGGTTTGATACAGCCAGTCGCGTGCGCTGACGATCAGCGTTTCCGCCAATGCGCTCAGCTGGCGCAAGGTCTGTTCGGTGCTGCAGAGATTTTGCGCTTGCGCCCAGGCGATGCGCACCAGGGTTTCCCGTCGGAACAGGCGCAGTGTGCGCATCAGCGCTGCTTCATCAGGGACTTCTTCCAGCAGGTCTTGCAGCCAGGCGGTGTAATGCTGGCATTCGTCCGGCTGCGGCGGCTGCCTGCGCAAAGTATCCAGCCATTCCGGGTGGCTGAGCAGCATATCGCTGATAAAATCGCTCGACGCCAGGATCTGCTGTTCATGCGCGCCAAGGGTAAACTCTGCGCCCTGGATAGCATGGAAACGCTCAACGATCTGCTGCGCCTGGGCCTGCAAGAGGGCTGAAAGTGGCAACATAATGAATGCCTCTGACGGTGGCCTGCCACCGGCAGGCCAAAAGTGATTAACGAACCGCGCCGTTTAACCAGAATGGCGCATGGGATAAGGCGTTTTTGCGGCAACCTTCATACCAGCCCTGACGACGTTCGGCCACTGCCGCCTGCAGTTCGCGCCAGGCGGTGATGTATGGCTCGCTTTCGCTGTCTGGATAGGCGCCGGAAAGCAAGGCAAACGCCGCCAGCTGGCGCGTCAGGCGAGGCAATTGTTCCTGATATTCATCGTCATTCAGACTGCGGTTAAACGCCTCTTTCAACTCTGCTGCGCTGCGTCCCAGCATGATGTCGCAGAAACGCTTGAATGATCCCTCAAGCCTGGTGCGGGCCTTGGCATCGACAAAGGCGCGCCATGCACCGGTCACCAACCATGATGTAAGCGCCAACTTACATTGCAGGTACTCGACGCCGAAACACAGCTCCTGCGCTTCGGTGCTGCTGTCCTCCAACAACGGTTCCAGAGCGGTCAGTCGGTTACGCAGTTCGGCACTTGCCTTACGCGGCACCAGCCCGCCAAACACCACCAATATCTGACGTATCAGGGTAATGGCCTCAATAACGCCCTGTCGCGCTTTCACGTCGCCGCGCAGCCACAGCTCTTCGTGATACTGCCAATGGTTCAGCGCCAGTTCAAAACCGGCAATCATTCCTTGTTCAACGCTGGACTTTGCTGGCATTTTCAAGATATTCAACGGCCGCCGCTGGCGCTCGGGGTTGCCCTGTGCCAGATGATAGCCGCGTGCAGCCTTGCTCAGGCTCCCCTGACGCAGACCACCGTTCTGCGCCAGTTCGGCAGCCAGTTTCAGCACGTCGGCGGTATCACCCTGCTTGAGCTCCAGTTCAATTTCGCACAGCGGTTCCACCCGTTCGCCAGCACGCACCTCTCCCTGGTCGAGGCCAACCTCGATCAGGCTGTTATCGTAAGTGATCACCCCACTTCTCACGTACAAAGTCGGTGCGGAACAGCGGCTGCAACCGCTGCTGTAGCGCGAACACATCACAGTCCTGCGGCCAGATGTCCGCCGGGAATTGTGCCAGCGCCAGTTCCGGTGCGGCGATCGCCACGTTGTATTCCGGCCGCTGATGCAAACCAGCGACTACCGAGCCGGCAGTTTTGATGGTCATCTCAAAGCGTTCGTCGAACCCCCGGATGCGCAGCCCCATATCGTGGCGGCGCAGAAAATTGTCGTCGGTTTCAAAGTAAATATTGGTCAGACGCTGCGGTGCAGAATGCTGGTGCGGCCATGCCGCCAACTGTGCCGGTAACGCGGCCACCGCGGCGGGAGTAGCAATAAATTTCAGTTCGATTTCAACGGTCATAAGTCTTTTACACCAATAAGTTACACGTTCGCGAGACGCTTCGTGGTAATGCGCCGACAAAACGGCGTTGCCGGCGACCGCACAGTGGTGATTATCTTACCGCGATTCCCGGCGGCTGAACCCTGCTGAATGCAGAAAAAACCTGTTACGCAATAAAATGGCGCACAACTCACAGAATCAGCCACAGTAAGATAGTTCTCATTCCGGTTTTGGCGTTGCGTCGTCAGACTGAAGCCTCTACTATCGTTCCATAAATTCACACAGAAACGATGAACTAATGCAGAAATTACGCCTAATTTGCCTCGCCGTGCTGAGCCTCAGCATCACTTGGGGCGCACATGCCGAAGATAAGCGCTATATCTCCGATGAATTGAATACTTACGTACACAGCGGCCCAGGTAATCAATACCGTATTGTCGGCACGTTGAACGCCGGCGACGAAGTCACGCTGTTAAGTGTGAATGACAGTACCAAATATGGCCAGATTCGCGATGCCAAAGGCCGCAGCGTGTGGATCCCGCTCGACCAGCTCAGCGAAACCCCCAGCCTGCGCACCCGAGTACCGGAACTGGAACAGCAGGTGAAAACCCTTACCGACAAGCTGGCGAACATCGACAACAGCTGGAACCAGCGTACGGCGGAAATGCAGCAGAAAGTGGCCGCCAGCGATGGCACCATCAGCGGGTTGCAGCAGGAAAACCAGGAGCTGAAAAACCAGTTGGTGGTTGCACAGAAAAAAGTCAACGCAGTTAACCTGCAACTCGACGACAAGCAGCGCACCATTATCCTGCAATGGTTCATGTACGGTGGCGGCGTAGCCGGTATCGGTCTGTTGCTTGGCCTGCTGTTGCCACACCTGATCCCACGCCGCAAAAACAACAATCGCTGGATGAATTGAGTTCCGTCAGCGTCACCGCCTGCGGACGCATGCCGATCGGTTAACGCCGTTCGGCATTTTTTATGCGCGCTGGCGCTGGTGACAACTGGCAGGCAGCAGCTAAGCCGAGTCGCGCTGCACCAGTTGGCCTGAAATGACAATCCGCTGTGCCGCCAATGACGGTTCGCCGATCTTTTTAAGCATCAGCGCGGCTGCCTGACGGCCGGTTTCATCGCTAGCGGAAGAAACGTAGGTAAATGAAGGGGATGTCAGGTTGATGTGCAGCATATCCTCAAAACCAACCAGTGAAACTTGCTGCGTCAGGAAGACATCTTTGCCAATGGTGCGCCCCACCTGCTGCACGCCGCTGATACAGCCGATGATTGTCGCGGCGGAATGGCAGAGTACCGCGGTAATTTTATTACTGTTTTCCAATAACTTGCGAATTCCTGTTGCCGCCGACTGGGTATTTTCTTCACCACATGGCGCCCAATCGTCACGAAACGGCAAGTCATACTGCTGCAGCGCGCTGCGGTAGCCCAACAGCCGCTCCTGCCGCAACAGGCACTGCGCATCGCCGCCCAGATAGGCAATGTTGCGATGACCGCGCTCAATCAGATAACGCGTGGCCCGACTGGCGGCATGGCGATTGTCACGCTCAATCAGGTCGCGATCGCCGTCCAGCAAGGATTCGGAAACCACCACCAACGGCAGCGCGCATTGCGCAATCGCCTGCGGCAACCGGCGGGAAAAAGGATTGGCAGACAGATAAATCACCCCCGCCACGCCCTGCTGGGCAAACGAGGTCAGGCATTGGCGGAGCTGCTTTTCGTCGTCCTGCGGCTGGCCCAGAAACACCATAAACCCCTGCTGTTCCAACTCGCGTACGATGCTGGCCATCACCTTGATGGAAAACGCATCGCTGAAGTTGCGGATGATGACGCCGATCAGATTGGACGTATTGGCTCGCAGATTGGCCGCCGCCACATTATGGACATAACCCAGCCGTTCAATGGCAGCCTGCACTTTTTCTTTGGTGGCGTCTGAAATCTTGCCCTTGCGCCGTAAAACCAAGAAACGGTGGAAACCGAGACGCCAGCCAGCTGCGCTACATCGATAATGTTAACTTTTTTCATCCTGACTCGCGCACTCCGACACCGTTGCTGAAGACTGACATCATAAAGCCTCGCTGTTTGATACAGGAGGCTTTATTTTCATTGCGTTGACAGCATAACTACTTGCCGGTGAGGGTCGCCATGGTTTGCGCGATAAACTGTGCGCGCGCACCGAAAATCACCTGAACGCCCCGATCGCCGACAAACACCACGCCACGGGCGCCAACGGCGTTAAGGCCGTCCTTGTCAACCCGCTCCCCCTGTTTGACCTCCAGCCGCAGGCGGGTAATACAAGAGCCGACCGAGCTGATATTTTCTACACCGCCAACCAGGGCGATAATCTCGGTCGCCAGTTCGCGATCGGTTTTATCGTTAGCCTCGGACATCACGTCGGTTCTCCCCGGCGTTTTGACATTAAAACGGCGGATAACAAAGCGGAAGGTGAAGTAGTAAATCAGCGCCATCGGCACCCCGACAATCACCGCGCTGAGGAAGTTGGTCTGATAACCGTTGAACGACGGCAGGATGCCGAACGAGATGTAGTCAATCAGCCCGGCGGAGAAGGATTTGGCGATATGTGCATGCAGCAGGTACATGCACATGTATGCCAGCCCCGCCATAATGGCGTTAAACACGTAAAGGATCGGCGCGACAAAGATAAAGGTGAACTCCACCGGTTCGGTAATCCCGGTCAGGAAACAGGTCAGCGCCGCAGAGAACAGAATACCGGAGGCGATTTTCTTGTTCTTGCTGTTGGCTTCATGGTACATCGCCAGGCAGGCCGCCGGCAGCGCGAACAGCATCAGTGGAAACTCGCCCTGCATGAACTTGCCGGCATCGTGGTAGCTGTCGCTGCTGAAGGACTTCACGCCTTCCGCCAGCATTTTAAACCAGATGGTCTGATCGCCGTGAATCACCTGACCGGTTTGCGTGGTGTAATCGCCGAACGAATACCAGAACGACGGATACCAGATATGATGCAGGCCCAATGGAATCAACGCGCGCTCCGTCAGGCCGAAAATAAAGGTCGATAACGCCTGGTTATCACCGTTGACCACCAGCGACAGCGCATCGATCGCCGATTGGATATATTGCCAAACCCAAGGCAACACCATGCCGAGCAGGAAAGACAGCAATGCGGTGGCGATGGCAACAAAGCGTTTCCCAGAGAAAAAACCAAGGAACTCGGGCAGTTGTAACGTATGGAAGCGGTTATAACACCAGGCGGCCAGAATACCGCAGATCAACCCGCCAAATACGCCCATCTGTAACGTGGGGATGCCCACCACCAGGGCATATTTACCGCCGCTGGCAGCCATTTCCGGCGTTATATGCAGCAGTGTGCCGATGGTGACGTTGACAATAAATACCGAGACGGCGGCAGACAGCGCCGCAATGCCGGACTCGGCCGCCAAGCCGACCGCCGAGCCGATGGCAAACAGCAGCGGCAGATTGTCAAAAATCACCCCGCCGGCGTTCATCATCAACGGCAAATGAAATTTATCGCCAAATGCCAGTAGCAAACCGGCGGCCGGCAACAGTGAAATCGGCAGCATCAGCGCCCGACCGATCATTGAGAGTTTCGATAACGACTTGATAAAACCGGATACCATACCCATTGCTGTTCCCCCTGTCTTACGTTGTTTCGATGACACCTTGATGGCGATTCTTGTATTAGGTAGAACGTTCTAGTAGAACGTTCTACCTATAGTGAAACAACCGCTGCACGGCGGCAACGGGAAAGTGATTTCCGCCACCAGGGAGTAACAATATTTTGAACTCACGCAACGGAAACCCTACTCAGCACATGGGTTATTGATGCAGCAGCCCGCCGGCAATTCATGTAATCTGAGAGTCAGAGCCTTATTGCAGAATTCGGGAGTATGACAGTGAAAACTTATCTGGTCGGCGGCGCAGTGCGCGATCGCCTTCTCAAGATACCGGTCTTCGATCACGATTGGGTGGTGGTCGGCGCCACGCCAGAAGAATTATTGGCTCTGGGCTACCAACAGGTCGGCAGAGACTTTCCGGTATTCCTCAACCCCAACACGCACGAAGAGTATGCGCTGGCACGCACCGAGCGGAAATCCGGCCAGGGTTATACCGGCTTTGTCTGCCATGCCGCGCCGGATGTGACGCTGGAAGAGGATTTACAGCGTCGCGATCTGACCATCAATGCCATCGCACAAACCACCGACGGTGAACTGGTTGATCCCTATCACGGCGTCGACGATCTGAATGCCCGCGTATTACGCCACGTTTCCGCTGCATTTGGCGAAGATCCGCTGCGCGTGCTGCGCGTCGCGCGTTTTGCCGCCCGCTTCGCCCACCTCGGTTTCACCATCGCGCCGGAAACTGCCGCCCTGATGCGTCAAATGACCGACAGCGGCGAGCTGTCGGCGCTCACCGCCGAACGGGTGTGGAAAGAGACCGAGAAAGCCCTGCAGAGCGATAATCCGCAGGTGTACTTCCAGGTGCTGCGCGATTGCCACGCGCTGCAGGTGCTGTTCCCGGAAATCGATGCGCTGTTTGGCGTGCCGGCTCCCGAAAAATGGCACCCGGAAATCGATACCGGGGTGCATACGCTGATGACGCTGGCTATTGCCGCACGGCTCACTCCGGAGATAGACGTACGCTTCGCCGCACTGTGTCACGATCTCGGCAAGGGGCTAACGCCAAAGCAATACTGGCCGCATCATCACGGCCACGGACCGGCGGGGGTACGTCTGGTGGAACAGCTGTGCCAACGGTTACGGGTGCCAAACCCGATCCGCGATCTGAGCAAACTGGTGGCTGAATACCACGATCTGATTCATACCGTAAACAAACTACGGCCAGAAACCCTGCTGAAACTGTTCGATGCAATTGACGTGTGGCGCAAGCCACAGCGGCTGGAACAGATGATCCTCACCAGCGAGGCCGATGCGCGCGGTCGTACCGGTTTTGAAGAAAACCCCTATCCGCAAGGCGATTACCTGCGCGAAGCCTATCGGGTCGCTCTGGGGGTGGCGGTAAAAGAGGTGGTCGACAGCGGTTTCCAGGGGCTGGCAATCCGCGATGAAGTGAAGCGACGCCGCCAACAGGCACTGGCGCAATGGAAAAGCGCGCAGGATGGCGAAGCGCCACAGGCGTAAAAAAACCCCGCCAATGGCGGGGTTTGCTTTTCCTGGCTGTGATTACATGAATACCATGTACACCACCGCCGCCACGATAAAGCGGTAAATGGCAAACGGAATGAACGAGATACGTTTAATCAGCGTCAGGAAGGTTTTAATCGCTATCAGCGCCACCACAAAGGCGGTGACGAAGCCGACCGCGAACATCGGCAAGTCGGCCAGCGTCAGGAAATGCAGACTCTTGTACAAATCCAGGCCGCTGGCGCCGATCATCATCGGTACGGCCAGAATGAAGGAAAATTCGGACGCGGCATAACGGCTGACACCCACCAGCATCCCGCCGGAAATGGTCGAACCGGAACGTGAAAAGCCCGGCCACAGCGCCAGACACTGGAAACAGCCGATCATGAATGCCTGACGATAGGTGATGTCGTCCAGGCCAACCGCACGCGGTTTTTTCGGCTTCAGCCACTCTGCGGCCAACAGCAGGAAACCACCGACAACCAGCGCGTACATGACGTTTTTCGGTTCAAACAACGACTTGATCACGTCGTGGAACACCAGCCCCAGCACCACCGCCGGTACCATCGCCAACAGGATGTGACCGAGTTTCAGCCGCCCCGCCGTATGGCCTTCATGCGCGACCGGCTTGCCACCGAAGTGGATACCAATCAAACCAAACAGTCGGCGCCAGAACATCACCACCACGGCCAGAATCGAGCCGAGCTGAATAATTACTTCAAACGTCTTGGCCTTGTCGCCGGTAAAGCCCAACCACTCGCCGACGATAATCATATGGCCGGTCGATGATACCGGCAGGAACTCCGTTAACCCTTCCACCACACCAAGTACAAATGCCACAAACAGTGAATGCATGTCCGCCATGTGCGCGCTTACCCCGTAATCTTCCGCTATAAACATAAAAAAGCGGCAGTGTTCAATACATTGCCGCTAAAACAATTCTGAGTTTCAGACCAAACTATCGATCTTTAGTTGCATCAGCATGACAGTTAATCAGGCCGGACGCGTGCCACGTTCAATGATCACACCAACGCGGCTAGCATGGGCAACCGCCCCCGGCTTGCTGACCTTAATACGGACCCACGGTGATTTAAAGCGTTGCAGCAACATTTCGGATATTTCCTCCGCGACCCGCTCGACCAGGGCAAAACGACCGGATTCAACGTGTTGGATCACCGCATCGCTGATATCGGCATAGCTCAGGCAGTCATTGACGTCATCGCTGGCGGCGGCCCGACGGTTATCCCAGCCCATTTCGATATCGAACACCAGTTTCTGGCGAATGGTCTGTTCCCAGTCATAAACGCCAATGGTGGTGATTACGGTAAGTTCTTCAATAAATACGATATCCATCACGTCATTCTCTGTTTTTGGCCTTGCCGGATACCACTTCCAGCGGAATATGCGTATTATCCATAGATGTTGCGAGTAAAACGACCATTATTAAACGGAACCGCGTTATGAGTGCTACCGCGCTTGGCATGATTATCTTCGCGTATCTGTGTGGCTCAATTTCCAGCGCGATCCTGGTTTGCCGGATCGCCAGGCTGCCCGATCCGCGTGAACATGGCTCAGGGAATCCCGGAGCAACCAACGTCCTGCGTATCGGCGGTCGCCTTGCGGCGGCGGCGGTGCTGATTTTTGACGTGCTGAAAGGGATGCTGCCGGTCTGGCTGGCCTACGAACTGAATATACCGCCGCTGTATCTCGGCCTGACGGCGATTGCCGCCTGTCTTGGCCACATCTATCCGGTGTTTTTCCACTTTCGCGGCGGCAAGGGCGTCGCCACGGCGTTCGGCGCCATTGCGCCCATTGGCTGGGATCTGACCGGGCTGATGACCGGCACCTGGCTACTGACGGTGCTACTGAGCGGGTATTCCTCGCTGGGAGCGATTGTCAGCGCGCTGATTGCGCCGTTTTACGTCTGGTGGTTCAAACCGCAGTTCACCTTTCCGGTGGCGATGCTGTCATGCCTGATATTGATGCGCCATCACGATAATATCCAGCGTCTGTGGCGTGGTCAGGAAGGAAAGATCTGGGGCAAGTTTCGCAAGAAAAAGCAGGATGCCGCCGAAGTGGCAGCGCAGGACATCAAGCAGGAAGACGATAAATAGAGAGCGTCAGGGACGGATTATCGCCGGCCCTGACGTTTGCCGTTTATACCGCCGGCAGCTCGGCCAACGGCCAGCGTGGGCGCACCGAAACGCTCAACGCCGGATTGGCGCCGCTTTGCAACCGCACCATCCCCGCATAGGCAATCATCGCGCCGTTATCGGTACAAAATTCCGGACGGGCGTAGAACACCTCACCACCGCGCTTTTGCATCAGGTCCGCCAGCTTGGCGCGCAGCGTGCGATTGGCGCTAACGCCGCCGGCCATCACCAGCCGCTTGAAGCCGGTCTGTTCCAAGGCGCGTTTGCACTTGATGGCCAAGGTATCCACCACCGCATCCTCAAAGGCGCGGGCGATATCGGCTCGGGTTTGATCGTCATCACCGTTGGAGCGGATGGTATTGGCCGCAAAGGTCTTCAACCCCGAGAAACTGAAATCCAGCCCCGGGCGATCGGTCATCGGCCGCGGGAAAGTGAAACGCCCCGCAACGCCCTGTTGCGCCATTTTCGACAGCATCGGCCCGCCGGGATAGTCCAGCCCCAGCAATTTGGCGGTCTTGTCGAACGCCTCGCCGGCCGCGTCGTCAATAGACTCCCCCAGCAGTGCGTATTCACCGATGCCGGTCACGGCGATTAGCTGGGTATGGCCACCGGAGACCAGCAGCGCGACAAACGGAAATGCCGGCGGGTTATCCTCCAGCATCGGCGCCAGCAGGTGGCCTTCCATATGGTGCACCGGCACCGCCGGCACGTTCCAGGCAAACGCCAGCGCGCGACCAATGGTTGCCCCGACCAGCAATGCGCCCACCAGGCCAGGTCCGGCGGTGTAGGCTACGCCGTCGATGTCGGCAGCGGTCAGATTGGCTTCTTTTAACGCCGCCTGGATCAGAGGCACGGTTTTCCGCACGTGATCGCGCGAGGCCAGCTCCGGCACTACGCCGCCGTAGTCCGCATGTAGCTTCACCTGACTGTATAATTGATTGGCTAACAAACCGGCGTGTTCGTCATAAACTGCAATTCCGGTTTCATCGCAGGACGTTTCTATACCCAGTACTCGCATTACCGTTCCCATCATTCACGTGCGGCCGCCAGTTTAGCACAAACCGCGTCATTTACCGCCAGCCGCACGCAGTTTGCCGCCGCCTGTCAACTATGTCGATGATTCCAGGAACAAATGTGCCAATGATTAAAAACGAGCAATTTTTTCTGATTAGTCTATAATCAGCGGCCGACGCAAAATTGCGCCATAATTGCTGAAGTGGCGTTCGGAATGGCGCACGGTGCGGTCGGGTTTCTCTTTGACTTGGTGCTTTACAAAGCAGCACCCATTGGAGTAAAATTCCGCACCATTTTGAAAAGGCTGGCGCTTGGCCAGCAGCAAACCGAATTCTATTGAGGTGAGAGGCACATGCCGGTAATTAAAGTACGTGAAAACGAGCCATTTGACGTTGCTCTGCGTCGTTTCAAGCGTTCCTGCGAAAAAGCAGGTGTTTTAGCTGAAGTTCGTCGTCGTGAGTTCTATGAAAAACCGACTACCGAACGTAAACGCGCTAAAGCTTCTGCTGTGAAACGTCACGCGAAGAAACTGGCTCGCGAAAACGCACGCCGCACTCGTCTGTATTAATCCTTCGGGGTAACCCCGCCGCGTGATTTTTTCTTTTCCAAGAACACGCAGACTGAGTAGTTGCATACGAAGGCCGTGCTTTCCGAAAGGAATGCGCGGCTTGTTCTCGTTTATAGGCAGTCGAACCGAGGCTTATGGCTGGACGAATTCCGCGTGTATTTATCAATGACTTGCTGGCGCGCACCGACATCGTCGATCTGATCGACGCACGGGTGAAGCTCAAGAAGCAAGGCAAAAACTACCACGCGTGCTGCCCGTTCCACCACGAAAAAACGCCTTCGTTTACCGTTAATGGCGACAAACAGTTCTATCACTGTTTTGGGTGTGGTGCACACGGCAACGCCGTCGATTTCCTGATGAATTACGACAGGCTGGAGTTTGTCGAAACCATCGAGGAACTGGCAACCATGCACGGGCTGGAAGTGCCTTACGAGGCAGGCACCGGGCCGACCCAGATCGAACGCCATCAGCGGCAAAGTCTTTATCAACTGATGGAACAGCTCAGCGCGTTCTATCAACAGTCAATGCATCAGCCCAATGGCAAGCAGGCGCGCGATTACCTGCAACAGCGCGGGTTGAGCGACGACGTTATCCGTCATTTTGCCATCGGCTTCGCACCCGCCGGCTGGGATAACGCCCTGAAACGTTTTGGCCGCGACCCCGACAGCCGGGCGGCGTTGAACGATGCCGGCATGCTGGTGACTAACGATCAAGGTCGAACGTACGATCGTTTCCGCGAGCGCGTCATGTTCCCGATCCGCGACAAGCGCGGACGCGTGATCGCCTTTGGCGGCCGCGTACTGGGTGATGGTATGCCAAAATACCTGAACTCGCCGGAAACCGAAGTATTCCACAAGGGCCGTCAGTTGTACGGTCTGTATGAAGCACAGCAGAGCCATCCGACCCTGCAGCGTTTGCTGGTGGTGGAAGGTTATATGGACGTGGTGGCGTTGGCGCAGTTCGGCATCGATTATGCCGTCGCTTCGCTCGGAACCTCGACAACGGCTGACCATATCCAGCTGTTGTTCCGCGCCACTGATAACGTGGTCTGCTGTTATGACGGCGACCGTGCCGGCCGGGAAGCAGCCTGGCGTGCGCTGGAAACTGCACTGCCCTACCTCAATGATGGGCGGCAGTTGCGGTTCATGTTTTTGCCCGACGGTGAAGACCCGGACACATTGATACGCAAAGAAGGCAAGCAGGCGTTTGAACAGCGGATGGAGCAGGCACAGCCGCTTTCCACCTTCCTGTTTGAAAGCCTGATGCCACAGGTCGATCTGAGCAGCCCCGACGGGCGTGCCAAGCTGAGCACGCTGGCGCTGCCGCTGATCACCCAGGTGCCCGGTGAGACGCTGCGTTTGTATCTGCGTCAACAGCTTGGCAGCAAACTGGGACTGCTGGACGACAACCAGCTCGACAAGCTGATGCCCAAGCAGGCGGAAAATGGCAATAGTTATCAGCCTCCCCAGCTAAAACGCACAACCATGCGTATACTGATAGGTGTTACTGGGTACAGAATCCGCACTTGGCCACGCTGGTTCCGGCGCTGGAAGGGCTGGAGCAGACCAGGCAGCCAGGACTGCCGCTGTTTGTCGAACTGGTGCAAACCTGCCTGTCGCAGCCGGGCCTGACTACCGGGCAGCTGTTAGAGCTGTATCGCGACAACAAATTCAGCCAGCAGCTTGAAACTCTGGCTACGTGGAACCATATGATCATTGAGGATATGGTTGAACAAACATTTTTAGATACGCTGGCCAGCCTGTATGACTCGGTGCTCGAGCAGCGGCTGGAAACGTTGATAGCCCAGGCCAGAACGCACGGCCTGAGCCCGGAGGAACGGGAAGAAGTCCGTTCGCTCAATCAAGTGTTAGCAAAGAAAAACTGAATCTGGACAACATTATTTTGCGTTTCAGGCGGGCGAAAACGTACGTTCTCCGGTGAATTGACTACAGTCAGTGACTCGGGACAGGAAAAGCGCCTTCTCCTGCAACGTGAAGCATGAAGCATACAAACGGCTTAAGTGCCGATAAAAGCGAGGGCAAAGCCCTGCAAGATGCCGCCACAGTGGGCCGCGGCTATAACAAATACGCCCCAAATGCTATTGTTGGCGGTTTCGCCGACCGACACCAACCCAAATACTCTGAAGTGTGGATACCGTCTTATGGAGCAAAACCCGCAGTCACAGCTGAAGCTACTTGTCACCCGTGGTAAGGAGCAAGGCTATCTGACCTATGCTGAGGTCAATGACCATCTGCCGGAAGATATCGTCGACTCCGACCAGATCGAAGACATCATCCAGATGATTAATGACATGGGCATCCAGGTGATGGAAGAAGCACCGGACGCGATGACCTGTTGCTTGCTGAAAACTCGAACAGCACCGACGAAGACGCAGAAGAAGCCGCCGCTCAGGTACTGTCCAGCGTTGAGTCCGAGATTGGGCCGCACCACTGACCCGGTTCGCATGTACATGCGTGAAATGGGTACCGTTGAACTGCTGACGCGCGAAGGCGAAATCGACATTGCCAAACGCATTGAAGACGGTATCAATCAGGTGCAGTGCTCGGTCGCCGAATACCCGGAAGCCATTACCTATCTGCTGGAGCAGTACGATCGCGTTGAAGCGGGCGAATCTCGCCTGTCCGATCTGATCACCGGCTTTGTCGATCCGAACGCGGAAGAGGACATCGCTCCTACCGCGACGCACATCGGTTCTGAGCTGTCGGACCGAAGAGCAAAGCGACGACGAAGAAGAAGACGACGACGACGACGCCGAAGACGACAACAGCATCGATCCGGAACTGGCGCGCCAGAAATTCACCGAGTTGCGCGAGCAGTATGAAGCGACCCGTCAGGTCATCAAGACCAACGGCCGCAGCCACGCCAGCGCAGCCGAAGAAATTCTGAAGCTGTCTGACGTATTCAAGCAGTTCCGCCTGGTGCCGAAGCAGTTCGACTTCCTGGTCAACAGCATGCGTACCATGATGGATCGCGTCCGTACCCAGGAACGCATCATCATGAAGCTGTGCGTTGAGCAGTGCAAAATGCCGAAGAAAAACTTCGTCACGCTGTTCGCCGGCAATGAAACCAGTGACTCCTGGTTCGAAGCAGCATTGGCGATGGCCAAGCCCTGGTCCGAAAAACTGAAAGACGTGGCGGAAGACGTGCAGCGCAGCCTGCAAAAACTGCGTCAGATTGAAGAAGAGACCGGCCTGACCATCGAGCAGGTAAAAGACATCAACCGTCGCATGTCGATCGGCGAAGCGAAGGCCCGTCGCGCGAAGAAAGAAATGGTTGAAGCGAACTTGCGTCTGGTTATTTCCATCGCCAAGAAATACACCAACCGCGGTCTGCAATTCCTGGATCTGATTCAGGAAGGCAACATCGGTCTGATGAAAGCCGTCGACAAGTTCGAATACCGCCGCGGCTATAAGTTCTCGACCTATGCCACCTGGTGGATCCGTCAGGCCATCACCCGCTCTATCGCCGATCAGGCGCGCACCATCCGTATTCCGGTGCATATGATTGAGACCATCAACAAGCTCAATCGTATTTCGCGTCAGATGCTGCAAGAGATGGGCCGTGAGCCAACGCCGGAAGAGCTGGCAGAACGCATGTTGATGCCGGAAGACAAAATCCGCAAGGTGCTGAAGATCGCCAAAGAGCCGATCTCCATGGAAACGCCGATTGGTGATGATGAAGATTCACATCTGGGCGATTTCATCGAGGATACCACCCTTGAGCTGCCGCTGGATTCCGCCACATCGGAAAGCCTGCGCTCCGCCACGCACGACGTGCTGGCTGGCCTGACCGCCCGTGAAGCGAAAGTGCTGCGTATGCGTTTCGGTATCGATATGAACACTGACCACACGCTGGAAGAAGTGGGCAAACAGTTTGACGTTACCCGTGAGCGTATTCGCCAGATCGAAGCGAAGGCGTTGCGCAAACTGCGCCACCCAAGCCGTTCTGAAGTACTGCGCAGCTTCCTGGACGATTAATCCAGGTTGTTATTGCTGTATAAAAACCCCGGCCTGCCGGGGTTTTTTATTGCCCGATTTTCAGCGCCAGCGCCAGTTCGCGGTAACTTGCGGTCAGTTGTTCGAGCGTGGCGCGATTTAGCCCGCTGGGGTTGGGCAGCACCCATACCTCGGTATCGCCAATCGTCACCGCCTGTCGCCCCCAGGCAACGTTACGAATGCCGAACGCGTCGCTGAACGCCTGCTTGCCAAGGATCGCCAATGCACGTGGCCGATTGTGCAGGATCTTTGCTTTTAACGCCTCACCGCCGTGACGCAACTCGTCGCGCGCCAGTTCGCTGGCCGCCACCGTTGGCCGTGCCACCAGTGCCGTAATACCACAGCCATACTCCGGCAGCCGCTGCCACTGTTCCGGCGCCAGTTGCACCGCGGTGAACCCCGCCAGATGAATCACCTTCCAAAAGCGGTTGCTGGCATTGGCAAAAGGGTAGCCGCGCTGCGCCGAAGAAAGGCCGGGATTGATGCCGCAAAATACCACCTGCAGATTTGGGAGCAGAAGTTCCATGATAGCAACGGTCCTTACCTGGGATTTATGAAGGTTATCGCAAAATCCGCCAACAATTACAACAAGCTACCACTGCGCAGAAAAACGCCATCCGGATGAATGGCAGTAGACCTACCCCGTCACCTTGCCGTATAATCTCGCCCGCATGGCCCCTTAGCTCAGTGGTTAGAGCAGGCGACTCATAATCGCTTGGTCGCTGGTTCAAACCCAGCAGGGGCCACCAAATTTTAGCCTTAAAATCATATAATTAAGCCACCCACTGCGGTGGCTTTTTTGTGTGTGCCGGGCATGCTCAGCAGCGCGGGGGTGAAAGTCCCCTGTCCAGCCTGATGGTGGTGAAGGACTAGCGAAGCGCAAGGGCGTCGTCGTGAGGCGGGGTCAGAAAGATGAGGATCTCTGATTTAGCACTGCACTGATTTTTGGCCAGGGTCAAAAAGGCCGAAAACTCTACTTTACGCCGGTACTGAACAAAGGGAAGAGATCAAAGTGATGAAACGAATGGCCTATGGATACCAGGATAACGCCCATCTCTTCCTGAAGATCAAAGCAGTGTTCCCCGGTAAAACGCGATGAACCTTAAAAAGGCGTCACCGGGTTACCTCCATTTTTAGCAGAGTTTAAATCTATTAAATCAACTTCATTTTTTCTGCTATCGTTTTTTTAATTCCGTCAGCAAACTCTGGATATAAAGCAAAATTACACTCGATTTGATAAACAATTTTTACCTCGTCGATGATGTTAAACCTGGCCATCACACCATTATCCAGCAGAATAACCCCTTCATCGTCAATATCAGTATGCAGATAGGTTTTATAATCGGCGCCCTGTACGTCAAGGGTGGCAATAAACGCCTCAGCAGTTAATCGGCCCTCATACAGCCGAAGAGCATCAGCAAAAAAAACACGATTGTTAAAATATAGCTTTACCTCGAGCGCGCCATAATCGGTGAGACTAGCGTCGAATGAAAATATCTCGCTGTATCCCGCTTCGCCGGACGAATCATCACATTGCCCCTTGACCGTTGCATACGCCAGATCAATTTCTCTGTTATCCGCAGTAAAGAGGTAACCATCCCGTACGTATTTTTCTACCAGCTGATTTAAGCTGCCATTTTGCTTTAAATAATCTTTTATCTGCATGGGTTGGTTCCTTTGGCCTTATGCTCTTCTAAAACGGCCTTCACCGTTTTAATCTGTTTTAAACGATCCGCCGTCATTGAGCTAGCGGGTAAATCTATGCCACCCTGTGCGGCAGAGATCAAACGTGAGATATTTTTAGGATCATCAAGATAATTTTTTATTGATGCCTGTATTTTTCTCCATTGACTCGCACTGACACTGTCCGCAGCTTTATCGGCCGGTTCGACGGCTAAGTTGAGGACCGCTTTGGTCTTAGGATCGATATCGCCAGGCACCAAGCTGACATGGCCGCCTTTTGCTGGTAACCCTGGACCATGAACATTGACGTGTACGCCTCTGGCAGGTATGTCGGTCGCCGCTGAATTGGCTGAGATGGTATAGTCGTCTTTTTTTAATCCCCAGGGATCCGCCCACCCCAAAGGATTCGGCGCATAGCGATACGGGTTGACGCCCCCACCAACCCAATCGGATCCTGGCTGATATATCCCCCCAACTGCGGATCGTAATAACGGTAGCGGTTATAGTGCAACCCGGTTTCGCCATCGAAATACTGCCCCTGGAAGCGCAGCGGATTGGCTAGTTTGTTAGCATACACCGTACCGGGTTCGCCCCAGACGCCACAGCATTGCGACCAGACAACTTCACCGCCGCCGTCGGTCAGCCGCAGCGGCGCGCCGTTCGGATCGCAATGATAATGGTAACTGCTGCGCTGCCCGTCTTGCTGCGTCAACAGGGCAAACGGCCGGAAACTGCCGGGATAGTAGACGTATTCTCGCAACCTGTTAAAGAGCGCCGCCTGTATCTTCTGCCGCCGCAGTCGGCCGGCGACATCGTGCAGCGGCAGCGGGCCAATCCCCTGCCCGGCAGGCGTGGCGACCTCCGCCAGTAAAGCATCACCCTGCCAGTAAAACCAGTGGGTTTCACGTGGCGTCTGCTTGCATACCCGCCTGCCCAGCCCATCATAGGCATAATGCGTCACACTGTCGCCCTGATGCACGGCGATCAACTGCTGGCTTTCATCCCAGACGAAATCCTGCCTGCTGCCGTCACTATAACGGCGCTGGCGCAGGTTGCCGGTACGATCAAAAACATAGCGCGTATCATTATGCCAGCCTTCGCGGAACCATCCCTCTGGCGTGTCGTTCAGCGCGCGTACCGTCAGCGCCAGCCGGTTGCCGGCCGCATCACAGACAAATCGGCGAATGTTTTCCGCCGGATCAATATGCACCAGCAAACGCCCGTCGGCATCATAACGATAACGGTCCCGTCCCCAGCGACTGTCGTCCCGTTCCAGCATATTGCCCTGACGATCGTAGCGGTAGCCGGTTGAGAACAAGGGCTGCTCGTTTTGCAGCATCCGCTGTGCGATAAGCTGGCCGTCCCCGTCATATTCCAACTGGCGTTCCAGTTCGGCGCTGAGCCGCTCGGTGCACAACCTGCCCGTCGCGTCATAGACCAGCTCTACCGCGGGATCGTCATTCAGGCCGATCGATGCCAGCAGTCCGGCGTCGTTCCAGCCAAATGCCACCCGATGGCCAGCATCGCTCTCGCGCAGTATGCGCTGCCCGGCGTCATTGTAATGGTGTCTGACGGTAAAACCGTCTTGCCGCTCCGCCAGCAGCCTGCCGGCGGCGTCGTAACGCCATTCCAACTGCCGCCAGCGGTTTTCGCACAGGATCAGTTGGCCGATGGCGTCATAGCGATAACGTGTCAGCAAAGCCTCGCCGCTGCGTTTCTCCTGTAACCGGCCAGCCCGATCGTAACCGTAGTCCAGCGTTCGCCCCTGCGGATCGGTGCGCCGCTGCAAACGGCCACAGCCATCCCATTGATAGCCGGTCGCCTGCCCCCAATAATCGCGTTCCTCGACCACCCGCCCCAGCCCATCGCGCCGCAAACACCACGTCTGCCCCAGCGGATTGACCACCGCCGTCAGTTGGTCTTCGGTGTCATACTGATACGCTACCCGTTCTCCCTCTGGCGTCAGGCATTCAGTGACCATGCCGGTGGCGTTATAACGCAGCAGAATCTGCTGCCCCGCTTCGTCGCGATAGCATACCGGTTGATCTTCACGATCGTATTCGATCGCCAGCCGTTTTCCATCCGCCGCAAGCACCTGCAACAGGCGATCTTTTGCGTCATATTCATAACGGGTCTGCTGACCAAGTTCGTCGGTTTTCACACGCAGATTACCGCGCAGATCGTAGCGGAGCTGCAATTGCTGTCCGTGATTGCTGGACAAAGCTTGCAAAAAGCCATAACGATCGTACTCACAGCGTTGCCGCTCGCCGTCGGCGGCCAAGAGTGCGATCGGCTGCCCCAGCTCATCATAACGGTAGCGGTGGGTCACGCCGGTCGGATCGCGTTGCGCCAGCAGGTTGCCCCGTTGGTCGTGTTCCATGAACCACTGGGCACCCTTCGCGTCAGACAACGCTACCAGCTGCGCCAAATCGTTATACGCCAGACTGACCCGGCTGCCATCGGGCTGGATCATCGCCACGATCAACCCTAGCGCGTCATACTCCCATTGATAACGCCGACCATCCGGCTGGGTAACGCTTAACGGACGCCCAAAATCGTCATAGCTAAAGACCGTATTGCCCCCCAACGGATCGATCTCGCTAATCGGCAAACCGCTACTGTCAAAGCGGATATGAGAGGTATAGCCAAGCGAATCGGTGACTTCGACTTCGTTCAGCAAATCGTGGTAGATAAACTGATAGTCATATAGCCCGCCATCGCCCCAGGCGTGGATCACTCGCCATTGCGGGTCATAGGCATAGTGAAAACGCTGACCATTACGATCCTGATGCTGAGTCATACGCCG